>NZ_RYYJ01000017.1:0-20483 GCF_004379015.1 Campylobacter sp. US50a
TTAAAAAAGCATTAGCAAAACTTATTTTAGAATTTTCTTTACTTTCTTTATTAGCTTTTGCTTGTGAAAGTATAGAATTATAGTTTGAGTTATCATTGATACTAAAGATACTCATATTAATTCCTTAATTTAGATTTTTCTGCCTTCAACCTAAATATATTAAAATAATATAAGCAAAATCTGTTCCGTTTTGGGGTGGAGTTATTTTTCTAAATAAATTTTTAAAGCCCTTTCATAGTCTTCTTTAGTATCAATCCCCATGCTTGTTGTTGAAATTTCAAGCATTTTGATTTTTTTACCATTTTCTATAGCTCTTAATTGCTCTAATTTTTCCGCTCTTTCAAGTGCAGAACTTGATAAAGAACAAAATTCCCTTAAAGCTTTGACACTATAAGCATAAATGCCTAAATGTCCTTTAAAACTTTCCTCGTAATTTTCTCTTTCATAAGGGATTTTAGCTCTTGAAAAATACAAGGCATACCCTTCTTTATCGCAAAGCACTTTAACCAGATTAGGATCCATAGCTTCTTCTTGAGTAATTTTTTTATAACAACTCGCCATAAAAGCTTTTTTATCCAAGCAAGAACTTGCAAATTCTTTAAATTTTAATAAATTTTCATATTCTATAAAAGGCTCATCAGCTTGGACATTGATAATAATCTCATCATCTTTTAAAGCTAGTTTCTTACAAGCTTCATTAATCCTATCCGTACCACTTTCATGATCTTTGCTTGTTAAAACCGCATTTAGACCATATTCTTTAGCGATACTTAAAACCTTTTCATCGTCTAAAGCTATACAAACTTCATCTACACTACTTACCCTTCTTGCAGTAGCCACAAACATAGGCACTCCACCTATATCACATAAAATTTTCTCATGAAAACGACTTGATTTTAATCTTGCAGGAATAATAATCATTTTTACATCCAATCTAAAATTTCTTTTTTTATATTTCTGGCTTCAAATACCTTTTCATCGCTATTCTTCAAGTCAAATAAAGCCAAAATTTCATCTTTAACTTGGACATTAAACTCTTTAGCTATAAATTTTAAATCTTCTTTTTCATTCTTAGAATCCCTATCATATAAAGCTTTTATCATACTTGGAGTAAATTTTGTCCATTCTGCTGTAGAAGTAATAATGCTAGGTTTTAAAGGATCAAGCATTTTAAAACAAGTTGCGGTGTGTGGATCGATTAAAATCTTGCTTTGTTTGATAAATTGCATACATTCTTCATCGGTGCAAAAATCCGCCTCAAAATCTTCTTGCAAACTTTGTAATTCTTCTTTTTCAAGTTTAAAATATCTCTCATTTTTTAACAAATTCATCAGTTCTTTAGTTCTTTTATCTTTAAATTTCGCAAACAAAAGTCTTTCGATATTAGATGAAATAAGTATATCCATAGCTGGAGAAATAGTCTTCTTAAGACTTTTTTCACGCAAATCATAAACGCCCTGATTAAAAAATTCACTCAAAATATTATTCGCATTTGAAGCGATTTTGATTTTTGAAATTTTAGCTCCCATTTTTTTAGCATAAAAAGCCCCTAAAGCATTGCCAAAATTTCCACTTGGAACGATGATTTGCACTTCCTCTAAAAACTCATTAAAAAGTTTTAAACTCGCATAATAATGATAAATAATTTGAAATAAAATACGTCCAAAATTTACGGAATTTGCTGCGCAAAGCTCATAATTTAAAGCTTTAATTTCATTTTGAAAATCTTTAGAAAAAAGCAATTCTTTTAAAGTGCGTTGCGCTGCATCAAAATCCTCATCTATGGCAAAAACTTTCAAATTATCCTTATCTAAAGCTCGCATTTGCAACTCTTGAACTCCACTTGTGCCACCTTTTGGATACATACAAGCTACTTTAACATTTTTTGCATTTTCAAAACTTTTTAGGGTTGCAGGCCCTGTATCGCCGCTTGTAGCACAGATAATTAAAATATTCTTATCCTTTGAAAATTCGCTTAAAAGCACGCCAAAAGGCTGTAAAGCCATATCTTTAAAAGCTCTTGTAGGTCCATGCCAAAGCTCGTTAATATAGGTTTTTTCAGAGATTTTTTGCAAAGAAATAGGTGTATTTTTATCATCAAAGCTTTCGTAACTTTTCAAAGCCTTTTTAAAAAGCTCTTCTTCGCCAAAACCAAAACTTTCTATAAGCTTTAAAGCAAAATCTTTATAAGATAAATTAGCATATTTTTCTCCTTCAAAAATAGGCAAATTTAAAGGCGAATAAAGTCCTCCTTCTGGAGCGTTTGGGTTAATCAAAGCTTCCTTAAAGCTTGATACATTATTTACATTTCTACTCTCGACCAATTTCACTGTTCAAACTCCTTGATATAAGTTTTTATTTTTTCCCTTAATGAATCTTTTAATTCTATATTTAATTCTATAATTTGACATTTAAAACCAAAATCTTTAACTTTAACAAAATCCTTAAAAGTAAGCATTAGTGTATCGCAATTATGTTTTTTTAGCAAATTTTCTAATTCTTCTTTTTTAAACTCATAATGATCTTTAAAAAAATAACAAGCCCTTGCTTTGATAAAATGCTCATACAATCTAAAAGGTTTAGCAATAGCAGTTACCAAAACAGCCTTTGGGTTTTCTTTTACAAAAGAATAACGCACAAAATCCCTGCCTTCTAATGCAATAAAATCAGCCCTTTTTTCATAAAATTTCGGCAAACGATAAGCTCCACTTGGTAAAGTAAAATTAAAATAAGATTTGATTTTGCTTTCAAGCAAAATATCAAATTTTTTAATATGAAATTTAGAAAAAGCATCATCAAGTACAACGATTTTAGCTCCCAACTCAAAAGCTTTTTCAATACCTTTTACTCTATCTTCACTTACAATCACACCTTTGATATTTTCTTCAAAAGCATACTCCATAGCTTCATCGCCACTTTGTGCTAAGGTGCATAAAATTTCATTTTGATTTTTAACAACAAACAAACCTTTAGATTTTCTTTTATAGCCCCTAAGCACTATAAAAACGTCATCAAATTCCCTTGCTATAGCTTTGCAAAGCGGGGTTTTTCCATTACCTCCAAAACTTAAATTACCAACGCTAATAACAGGCTTTTTAAAAACTATTTTTTTACGAAAAAAAGTATTTAAAATCGCAAAAAAAGCATAAAGCACACTTAAAGGTAAAAGTACAAAAGCAAGACATTTTTGCCAAAAATTAGGCTTAAAAAAATAATTATCAAGCCAAAGTTCATAATTTTTTTCTTCACTCATTGTTTAAATTTCCAAAATTTCAGGCATTTTTCCCTTAAAAGCATTTTTTTGCATGCGATTTTTTAACATAGCCATCAAAGAAGGATCAAGCGTTCTTAAAAGTTTTTCGTCATTAGTTTCTAAGGCTTTTAAACCTTCATCGATTTTTGCATAAGAAAAACCTAAATCCCCCTCATCGCTTTGATTTTCCCAAAGATCCGCACTTGGAGCTTTTTTGATAAAATTTTCATGCAAGTTAAGGTATTTTGCTAAGGCATAAATTTCACTTTTATAAAGCGATCCTATAGGATTAAAAGCACAAGCTAAATCTCCATAAATCGTACCATAACCTAAAAGTAATTCGCTTTTATTAGAAGTGCCTATGACTAAAGAATTTTTTAAAGCAGAATAATCATAAAGCAAACTCATTCTAATGCGAGCTGCAAAATTTCCTAACGATACTAGAGTAGTATTTTCACTTTGCTTTATAAAAGCATCTAAAATGCTTTGAATTTCTATGATTTTATATTCAAGATTTAAATCCGCACAAAGCCTTAAAGCATCTTCAAGATTGGCTTTATTTGAAATTTGAGTTGGCATTAAAAGAGCAAAAACATTCTCTTTTAAAGCTATTTTGCAAAGCGTTGCTACTAAAGCAGAATCAATCCCGCCACTAAGCCCCAAAACCACACCTTGACTTTGAGAATTTTTCACTTTTTCTTGTATAAAATCACACATTTTTTCTGTTATCTTTTGCCAATCCATAAAGCTTGCCTTTTAAAAATTTAATGTATAATTATATTTATTTAAGGCAAATTTTTCATTAAAGAGGCAAAAAATGCAAATTATCAAACAAGCTTGTGGAGCTTATGAGACAAATTGTTATATTTTATTTGGTGAGCATGGAGAAATTATCATTGATCCTGGTTTTGATGCACTAAATTTCATCAAAAAACATGTAAAAAATCCTTTAGCGATTTTAAATACTCACGGACATTACGATCATGTTTGGGATAATGAAAAAGTAAAACAAGCCTATCAAATCCCCATTTATATTCATAAAAATGATGCTTTTATGCTTGAAGATCCTTTTAATCAAGGTTTTATGCCTAGCAAAGCGGATTATTTGATTGATGATGAAAATATCATTTCTATAGGCGGATTTGATTTTAAATTTCACTTTTTACCAGGACATACACCAGGTTGCACCATGATAGAAATTGTAGGTAAAAATATCATGTTTAGTGGAGATTTTTTATTTTATAGAAGCATAGGAAGATGGGATTTTCCTTATTCAGATGCAAATTTAATGAAACAAAGCTTAGAAAAAGTTATGACTTACAAAGAAGATTTTAAACTTTTGCCAGGACATGGACAAGAGACTACTTTAAAAGAAGAGCAAGTCCATTTACCCTCTTGGCTTAGATACTTTTAAGGTATATTTAAAATGGAATTAGATCAAATTTTATTATATGCTTTTGTTTTTTTAAATCTTTTTGCTCTTTTTGGTTTATTTTTGGGAAATAAAAAGAAAAATCAATTTAACGATAAAAAATTTTATAAAATCTGCCCATGTAAAAAAATGGCAGAAAATGGATCTTTAAGTACGATTTGTATTTATTCAGCTGTGGGGGGATTTTTTTATAGTGTATTGTCTATAGGTTTTATAGGTTTTGATAATTGGACTTTAAATTTTATTTTTTTACTTGCATTATTAAGTGTTTTTTTAGGGTGGAAATTAAAACTTGATTAAAAAATATTTTTAAGAAAAATCCATTGATTTTTCTTAATTTTTATTTAAAAGTTGTACCACCATCAACGATGAAAGTATGTCCTGTCACCCAACTTGCCTTACTTGAACAAAGAAAAAGACATGCTCCAGCCAAATCTTCAGGCTGTCCCATGCGGTTTAAAGGACTTAAATTTATAGTAGCCTGTTTTACTTCTTCATAATTTGTAAAAGCTCTTAAAGCATCAGTTTCAATAGGCCCGCCACTTACGACATTTACACGGATATTTTTTTCTCCAAGTTCAGTAGCCGCATATCTTGCCATAGCTTCTACAGCAGCTTTTGCTGTACCATGACCTGAATAATTTTCTATATACACTAAATTTCCTGTAGATGAAATAGAAATAATACTTCCACCCCCTACTTTTTCCATCCTTTTAGCTGCTTCTTGTGCACCCACAACAAAAGCATTTACAGTAGCTGTAAAGATGTTATTAATTCCCTTTGGTTTTAACTTCATAAATTTAGTATAACCACCTACAACAGCACGTCCTGAAATGATAGCATTTGAGATAAAATAATCCACTCTATCAAAATCCGCATCAATTTTTTCAAAAAGTTCTTTATAAGTTTCAGGTTCTAAAATATTAAATTCATAAGCCCTAGCTTTGATTTTATAATTTTTCTCCAAATCTTGCACCATTTTATCAGCAATTTGCGCATTAGAATTATAAGTAAAAGCTATATTTGCACCCACTTTAGCAAATTCATAAACTATAGCTTTGCCTATCCCGCGAGTTCCACCGCTGATTACTAAAGTTTTTCCTTGAAATTCTGTATTCATTAAAATCCTTTGATCTTATATTTTTTCATCACTTCTTCAATTTTAGCAAAATTTTCCTTACTTGGAGGACAAAGAGGAAGTCTAAACTCCAAACTTTCTATCAATCCAGCTATATACATAGCCGTTTTAATAGGAATAGGGTTACTTTCGCAAAATAAAATTTTATTGATATTATAAAGCTCATCATTGATTTTTTTAGCTTCTTTATAATTTTCATCTAAAGCAAAATGAGTTAAAGCGCTAATCATATCGGGTAATAAATTTGAAGTTACTGAAATCACTCCCTTTCCACCATTTGAAAGTATAGGATAATTGATCGCATCTTCTCCCGAAATAAGCATCATTCTAGCTTCGTGCGCAAGCAAATCCACACACTTATCGATATTTCCACTCGCTTCTTTTACTCCATAAATATTTTCACAATCTCTAAAAAGCTTGATAATAGTATCTGTTGAAATTTCACAACCTGTTCTTCCTGGAACATTATATAAAAGCACAGGAATATCTACACTTTGCGCAATAGCCTTATAATGCTCATAAAGTCCTTGTTGTGTAGGTTTATTATAATACGGTGTCACACTTAAAATTCCATCAGCTCCATGCTCTTTAGCAAATTTAGCTAAATCCACTGCCTCATGAGTTGCATTACTTCCCGCACCTGCTAAAACCTTAACCTTAGTTCCTTTGCAAGTCTCAACGGCTATCTCTATACAAGTTCTATGTTCTTCATGAGTTAAAGTTGCACTTTCTCCTGTTGTTCCTACTGGAACTACTGCATCGATGCCATTTTCTATTTGTCTTTTAATCAATCTTGCATAACTTTGCTCATCAACTTTTCCATTTTTAAACGGTGTAATAAGAGCCGTCATCGCCCCAATGATAATATTTTTATCCATTTGAATCCTTTCTTAGAATTACCGTAGTTGAATTTTCTTGAATAAAATATTTTTTAGCACAAGAAATCAAATCTTTTAATTCCAAATTTTGTATATCTTTCTCATAATTTAACAAAGGATTGATATCTCCTCTTGCTAGATATGAACCATAAATATTTGCCACTGCACTAGCATTGTTAAGTGAGAAAATAAAATCACTTTTGACATTATTTTTCACTCTTTGCAAATCTTTTTGAGAAATTTTACCCATTTTAAGTTTATCAATGATTTTTAAAAGCTCTTTTTCTACTTTTTCTGCATTAACATTGGGATTACAATTACAAATAAAAATAAATAAATTTTCATCTATACAATCATTAACATAAGCATAATAATCATTGATTAAATTTAATTTATCAATCAAAATTTCACTCATTAAAGAACTTTTCCCACTTCCTAAAAGCTCGGATAAAGCATTTAAAGCAGGTATATCTTTGTGCTTGAAATTTGGAATTTTATAAGCAAGGGCTAATAGTTCAGTATCTGAGTTTTTATGCAAATATATTCTTTTTGCTCCATCTTGCTTAGGCTCTTTTGTGTGAATTTTAGGTATAGTCTTAGTATTTTTAATCTTTTCAAAATGTTTTTTTGAAAGCTCAAAAACTTCTTTACTTTCTATATCACCACTTACAAGTAAAATCGCATTTTTAGGTTGATAGTAAATACTGTGAAATTCTTTAATATCTTCAATGCTCCAATTTTCTATATCTTTAAAAAAACCTATAGGAGTCCAATGATAAGGATGATACATAAATGCGTGATTAAAAAGTCTAAAATAAAGATATCCCAAAGGGTTATTATCTGTTCTCCATCTACGCTCTTCTAAAACCACTGCTCTTTCAGGCTGAAACTCTTCATCTTTTAAATTTAAATTCGCCATAAGTTCTGCAAAAAGCTCTAAAGCTTTATCTAAATTTTTCTTCGCACATTTAATATAATAATGAGTATAGTCAAAACCTGTGCTTGCATTATCCACACCACCAAAACCCTTAACAATCTCATCAAATTCGCCAGCTTTTAAATTTTTAGTACTTTTAAAATTTAAATGTTCTAGCATATGAGCTATGCCACTTTTTCCCATGATCTCATTTCTTGAACCCACTTTATAAAAAATATCAACGCTAATCACATCGCTATTTTTATTTACAGGCAAAGCATAAACTTCAAGCTTGTTTTTTAATTGAATTTTTTCATAAGCAATCATTTTAAATTTACCCCAACAGCTTCACTAATATGTAAAAAACCATCTTTTCTTAAAAGCTCTATAAGATTTTGATTGATATTTTTTACCAAAGAAGGACCTTTAAAAATCAAAGCTGTATAAACTTGCACCAAATTAGCCCCATTTTTAATACGCTCATAAGCAATATCAGCACTATCAATCCCTCCACTTGCAATAAGCAAGGTTTTACCAAAAAGAATCTTAGCTACTTCTTTGAAAAAAATACCACTTTTTTCCGTAATCAGCCTTCCGCTAATACCACCAAAAGTACGATTATTATCTAACAAGCTATAATCAACACTGGTATTGGCTAATATAAACCCATCTGCACCTTTTTTAATGGCATTTTCACATAAATTTAAAGCATCATCTATTTTCATATCAGGAGCAATTTTTATCAAAATAGGCTTAGAAGTGATTTTTTTGGCTTCTTCAAGCAAGGTATTTAAAAAATCATCATTTTGCAACTCTCTTAAATTTTTAGTATTAGGAGATGAGATATTAACGATAAAATAATCACACAAATCCTTAAAATCTCTAAACAAAGTAAAATAATCCTCCAAGGCTTTGTCATTTGGAGTGATTTTATTTTTCCCTATATTTACCCCTAAAGGCAAAACAAAAGGATAAGTTTTTGCAAGCCTTAAAGCAATCTTTTCAGCACCTTCGTTGTTAAAACCCATAGCATTTTGTATACTTTCTTGTTTTACAAGTCTAAATAGGCGTGGCTTTTCATTGCCTTCTTGAGGTTTTGGAGTAAAAGTTCCCACTTCCAAAAAGCCAAATCCTAAAGCACTCAAAGGTCTTATCATGGTAGCATTTTTATCAAAGCCTCCTGCTAAACCCACAGGATTATTAAAATCAAGTCCAAGTAAATTTTGCCTTAAACTCTCATCATCAACTATATATTTATGCGCTAAAAAACTTAAAGCTCCTGGAAAACTAGCGCTTAAAGTCCTTAAGCTATATTCAACCAAAGCGTGTGCATGCTCAGGGTTTAACTTAAAAAGTAAAGGTTTTATCATTTCATAAGCCATTTTTAATCCTTTTTGAAATTCTAACTAAAATTAACTAAAGCTAGGCTTTGTTTTTTCTTTGCTTTTAAATTTTTGATATAAAGAACAAGTTTGTAAAAGCTCTTCATCTTTACCTATTGCCAATACTTTACCCTTATCCAATACTACTATTTTATCTGCATTTTCTATAGTGCTTAAACGATGTGCAACCACTAAAATCAATCTGTCTTGTTTTAAATTTTCTATAGTTTTAACTATGGCTTTTTCACTTTCATTATCCAAAGCTGAAGTTGCTTCATCAAAAATAAGCACATCAGGATTTTTGTATAAAGCTCTAGCAATTGCTATTCTTTGTTTTTGCCCTCCACTTAAGTTCTTACCATGTTCTTTCACTTCAGCCCAAATCCCGCCCATTTCTTTAACAAATTCATAGGCATTGGCCAATTTTAAAGCTTGGACGACTTTTTCTTCTTCTAACTCTTCGCTATAAGCAATATTTGCAGCAAAGCTATCATTAAAAAGATAAATATTTTGCGTTACAAGTCCTATTTTAGCATGTAAGCTTTCTATGGTAAAAGTGCTAATATCTTCTTGATTGAGTAAAATTTTACCTTTTTGCTTTTCATAAAAATACATCAAAAGATTAATAATAGAAGATTTACCACCCCCACTTGTCCCTACAAGAGCAAGCATTTGCCCTTTAACAAAATCAAAATTTACGCCTTTTAAAACACTTTTATGCGGGTTTTCATAAGCAAATTCAACATTTTCAAAGCTAATTTTTTCAATGTTTTTTAATTCTTTGCTTCCACCTTTAATTTGAGGTTCTAAATCCAATAAATAAAAAGTTCTTTCACTTGCCGCAACAGCACCTTGAAGCTTTCCATATAAAGACGAAAGACGCTTTAAAGGAGTATATATCGCAAAAAGTGCTGAAACAAAACTGATAAAACTTCCCACACTCATAGAACCATTGATAACCTCTCTACCCCCTACAATAATCACCACAGCAACCCCAACAGAGCCCATCATATCCATTAAAGGACTTGTAAGTGCATCAATACGTGCGGATTTTAGGTTTAATTTACATAAAGTATCATTATGCTTGGCAAATTTATCACTTTCTTTCTTTTCATTATCATTAGCTTTGATCAATTCAATATTTGAAAAAATTTCACCCAAATAAGAAAGTAAATCCGAATTTGTCTCTTGTATATTTCTTGCATATTTTTTAAGTTTTTTAGCAAACCACACCAAAGGGAAAATAGCTAAAGGCAAAATCACTAAAGCAAAAAAAGCCAAAGTAGGACTTTGATACAAGACTACCGAAAGCAGTCCTATAGCAGTTAAAAGCTCTCTAAAAAAATCAGGAATAATGTTTGATACTATGCTTTGAAGCGCATTAATATCATTAGTACAACGACTTACAAGCTCTCCACTTCTATAGCGTTTAAAAAAATCCATATCCAAGCGTAAAATATTTTTTAAGACCCTAGCACGCAATACTCTTAACATATCTGTTCCTATAAAAGAAACATAAAAACTTTGCAAATAAGTTCCAAGATTTTTAAAAAAATACATCAATACTAGCAAAAAAGGCACTGTATAAAGTAAAGCTTCATTTTTTTCAACGAAAATATAATTTAAAATAGGCTCTAAAGCATAAAAACTTCCAGCAGTTCCTCCGCTTGCCAAAATCATACCAAAAATAGCTATAGCAAATTGTTTCCAATATCTTTTATAAAAGGGTTTAAAGCGTATTAAAACCTCTTTTAAATTCATCTCATTATGCATTTATTTTCTCCCAAATTGTTCCATTTGGAGTATCTAAAAGAGTGATTTTTTTACTACTTAATTGTTCCCTTATTGCATCAGCTGTGTTAAAATCTTTGTTTTTCTTAGCCTCAATTCTTTCTAAAATTAACTTTTCAATTTCTTCTCGTTCTTCTTTGCTTACACCCCATTGAAAATATAAAGTTGTATCCATAAAACCAAAGCCAAAAATTTTAGCTAGCTCACTTAAAGCTTCTTTGATATTTTGTTTTAAAATTTTATTTTTGCTTTCTTTATCCAACTCTAAATTTGCATTACTTATAAATTCATCCAAAAGAGCTAAGGCTTTAGAAATATTTAAATCATCATTTAAAATCTCTAAAATTTGCTTAGCAATTTCACTTTTTATTTCAATATCATTTAAAACATCAAAATCAGAAATTTCACCTAAATCTAATCTTTTTTTAAGGCGATAAAATTTATCTAAACGTTTTTTAGTATTTTCTAAATCCGATAAAGAATAATTAAAATGAGATCTATAATGAGAACTCAAAAGATAAAATCTTAGAGCCTCGCCCATAAATTCTTTTAAAGCATCTTTTATAAAAAAACTATTATTTAAACTTTTACTCATTTTTTCGCCATCGATTTTTACAAAACCATTGTGAAGCCAAATATTTGCTAATTTTCTCTTACATCCACAACGACATTGCGCAGCTTCATTTTCATGATGAGGAAAAAGCAAATCTATCCCTCCAGCATGTATATCAAGAGTATTTTCAAAAATAGAATCAATCATAGCAACACATTCAGTATGCCAACCTGGACGCCCTTTGCCAAATTCACTTTCGTAAAAATTTTCATCAAATTTCCAAAGCACAAAATCGCTTTCATTTCTTTTTTGCACTTCATTACTTAGACGAGAGATATTTTCTTCTAAATTGCGATTTGATAGGCTTAAATATTTTTCATCTTTACTTGTATCAAAATAAATTCCATCTTCTAGAGTATAAACAAACCCATCCTTAGCAAGCTTTTTAATCAAATCAAGCATAGCTGTTATATAATGCGTTGCACGAGGTTTAAAATCAGGATCTAATACATTTAAAATCCTCATATCCTCTTCATAACTTTTGATATAAAATTCCGTAATTTCCTCTAAAGTTTGACCACTTTGAGCCATTTTTTTCAAAATCTTATCATCAATATCTGTATAATTTCTAGCAAATTTTACCCTATTGCCCTGAGCAAGTAAAACCCTACGCAAAAGATCAAAACAAACACCACTTCTTGCATGTCCTAAATGTGCATAATCATAAACCGTAGGCCCGCATAAGTAAATACTAATATCTTTTTTATCAAGTTTTATTTTCTCTTTTGTTACACTGTCTAATAATCTCATTAAAAAACTCCTTTAAAACTTGTAAAAATTCCTATAAAAAAACTTAAAATATAAGGTTTAATCAAAATAAGTAAGATTGTAAAAACAATCAAAGCAACTATAACCAATAAGCAAATTTTAATAGATATTAAAGCAAAAAATTTCTTAAAACCAAATTCTTTGATATTAGCTCCAAGCAAATAAAAAGCACTAATAGAGCTTGAAAGTGCTACTGCAATAACCTTTAAACTTTCATCTTTAATCAAAAATATAAAAGCCATAGAACATAAAGCACTGATAATTAAAGATTTTAACGCGATACAAGCTGCTATTTTTTGTTTAAATTTTGCATAAAGCCACAAAGAAAAAAGCTTTTGCAAACCAAAAGGTAAAAGCCCTATAAGATAAGCAATCAAAACATAAGCCGTAATCACACTATCTTCGTGAGTGAAATTTCCTCTTTCAAATAAAAGCTTTGAAATTTCCAAAGCAAACACAGAACCTACAATACTAGAAGCAATAAGCAAAATGCTTAAAAGCGCTAATGCTCTTTGCATAAATTTTAAGGCTAAATTTTCTTGACCACTTTTTAAATGTTTTAAAATTTTTGGAAAAGAAACTTGAGTTAGAGCGATAGCAAAAAGTGCAAGGGGGAGTTGGAAGACACGATTTGCATAATAAAGATAAGAAATACTCCCGCTCATTAAAAAACTAGCTATAGTTGTATCAAGCAATGAGCTAAATTGAGTCGCAGAAGAACCTAAAACTCCATGAAAAAAATTGCCATAAAAACCTTGTAATTTCGCCTTGGCTTTTTTAAATTTTATACTTAAAGCCATAGCACGGATTACAGGATTGTTTTTTAAAACAAGCAAATGTAAAATAAGCTGTGCCACCCCACTTAAAACCGTTGCATAAGAAAAATAATAAAGTGTATTTTGCGGTGCATTTTTATCCACAAAAAAAGCAGCTATAACAATACTTAAGTTGAATAATGCCGCAGAAAAAGAGGTAATGAAAAATTTTTGTCTATAATTTAAAATAGCTCCTAAAAAAGTAACTAAAAAAATAAAAAACAAATACCAAAAATTAATCGCCACTAAAGGAGCTGCTAAAGCTATAGTATCTGCGTTAAATCCAAAAGCAAAAAGCTTGGTAAAAAAAGAAGAGAAAAAACTTACCAAAAGACAAAATAAAAAAACTATAAGGCTAAATTGCATCATTACACTAACGCAAAAAGCTCCCTTTTTTTTCGCTTTTACAAAATTAGGCAAAAAGCTTTGTCCAAAAGCCCCTTCTGCAAAAATTCTTCTAAAAAAAGCAGGCATTTTTAAAGCCACAAAAAAAATATCACTATAAAGCCCTGCTCCTAAAAAAAGCGCTATTAAAACATCTCTAGCAAGCCCTAAAATTCTTGAAAATAAAATTCCTAAAGCATTGATAATAAAATTTTTAAATACTAAACTCTTCATTAAATTTTTCATAGATTTCAAAATATAAAGAGAACTATTTTAACTAAAATTGATTAAAAATTGACTATAATTACATTCTTAATTTTTTACAAGGGGAAAGTTTTGGCTTTGGATGAAAAAATTATTGCCTATACAGAAAATCCAGCTCGAGAGCTTTTAAGTGTAGCTTCACGAACAAACCTTAACTTAAATGAGCTTGATTTTAATTTATTGGCATTTTCTACACAATATCGTTTTGGAGATTTAGAATGGGAAAAAATCTCTGAAAAAGAATTAACTCTTTTTGATAAAGATGAAATTTTTTTAAAAAATGATCTTCAAATCAAGCAAGAATACAAAATAGAAATTTTCCATGGTATAAACCAAAGCAAAGCATCTCAAGCAGTCAAACTAGTTGCGAATAAAAATTTAACCAAAATAGTTGCTCAAATTGATTTTGCAAATTTAGACTTTCATGAAAAACTAGCACTAGAACTTTTGCAAAATATTTATAAAAAGATGTTGAAACTTAAATTTTTGATAGGTATCCGTATTTTTGATTTTAAGAAAAATTTAATGTCTTTTTGCAACCAACATAAAAATACCCCTTTAAATAAAACTATACAAATCACCGTTGCACAAGGTATTGATCCTATAGAAAGTCAAGACGAATCTCTGATCTTAACTTATAAAGAAAAAACCAAAAACTATACTATCGATGAAAAACGCTCAGGTATTATTGCTGTTGATGAAAATGAAGTTGTTTTAAAACACACCAAATTTAAACAAGGTAAAGAAGGAAAAGACTTAAATTTACACACCTTAAAAGTTTTAGCCGCAAATGAAAATAAAGTTAAATTTTCTTGTTCTTCGGCTTTTAAACAAGTAGAGCAAGATGGATACACAGAATATATAGCCTTAAAAAAAGGTTATGTAGTACAAGATGGTGAAAATTTTGATATCGCCAATGAACTAGATTTTAATGGGGTAGATTTTAAAAATATAGGGATTATAAGAGCTGGACTAGACAAAAATGTCAAAATCAATATAAAATTTCTTTCAGAAGTAAAAGATGCTGTAAATTCTGGCGTTGGGATAGAATGTGAAGAATTAAATGTAGTCGGAAGCATAGGAAGCAACACTCAACTTAATGCCACTAAAATGAAAATTGAAGGCACTACACACTCTAAAGCCAAAATTCAAGCCAAACAAGCCTATATAAAAACTCATAGAGGATTTGCAGAAGCCGAAATTTTAAATATAGATTTGCTCGAAGGGGGAACAATCAAAGCCAAAGAAGTGAGAATTAAAAAAAGTTTAGGTGGAAATATACAAGCTGATAAAATCTATATAGAAAATTTAGAAAGTAATAATTCTTGTGTGTTTTTTGAAAACACTACAATAGAACGCATCAACGGGGATAACAATAAATTTCATGCCAAAATTAAAACTCTTGATAAAAATTATGATGAAGAATTTGCGATTTTAGGAGAGCAAATTTCTAAGTTAAATCATAAAATAAATAAAATAAGACAATACATTTTATCAAGCAAAAATGGAATTTTAAGCGTTGAAAAAAAGATAGCAGAACTTAAAAATCAAGGTCAAAATGTTCCTGTACAATACGAAAAAGCTCTAAAAGATTTCTCTTTACAAAATCTTGAATTAAATAAACTACAAAATGAAGAAAAAGAACTTCTTGAACGCAAAAAATCTTTACAATTAGAATTAATCAATTTACAAAAAATGCTTTTTGAAGCAACTTTTATAAATAAAAGTGGCAAATGGACTGATATGAATGAGATCAAATTTTCACTTCTAGAGCCTAAAGAAGATATTTTTTACTCTTCATTTGTTAATGAAAGTGCTAAATTTATAGGTATTAAAAAAGTCATACAAAACAACCAAGAAAGTATAGAAATACATAAAAAATTAGATTATGAAGAAAAGGATATAGCATGGTTGTCGGCATCGAAGGAATAATCACAAAAAAAGAACCTACTTTTATCATTGTTAAATGCGCTAGTGGTTTAAGCTATGGGATATTTATTTCGCTTTTTTGTTCTGCTAAAATTCAAACTCAAGAAAAGCATGAGTTTTTTATTACTCAAATCATCAAAGAAGATTCTAATAAATTTTATGGCTTTTTGGATAAAGATGAACAAAAAATGTTTGAAATGCTTTTAAAAGTCAATGGAGTGGGTGCAAATACTGCTATGGCGGTATGCTCTAGTCTTGATGTAAATTCTTTTTACAAAGCGTTAAGTTTGGGCGATGAAAGTGTGCTTAAAAAAGTACCTGGCATAGGTCCAAAAAGTGCAAAACGCATTATAGTAGAACTTTCTGACACAAAAACCAAACTTGAAAGTGTAAGCGATGATAAAAGCGAAGCCTTAGCCGCACTTCTTACTCTAGGCTTTAAACAAGAAAAAATCATAAGTGTTTTAGCAAGTGCTCAAGCAATAGGCACAAGCGAACTCATCAAAGAAGCTCTTAAAAAACTAGGATAAAGGAATAAAATGAAATTTGCAATACTTTTTGGCGGAAATTCTTATGAACATGAGATCAGTATAGTAAGTGCTGTAGTGCTTAAAAAAGTTATCAATCAAAATTTAGAATTTATTTTTTGCGATGAAGAAAGAAGATTTTATCATATCCCAAGTGAAAAAATGAATTCTAAAACTTTTAGCACTAAAGCTTATAAAAAAGAAAAAGAACTCTTCGTTAAACAAGGAGGTTTTTTTAGCAAAGGTTTTTTAAAAGAAAATAAACTAGAGTGCGAATGCGTGATCAATCTTATCCATGGTAGAGATGGAGAAGATGGAAAAATTGCGGCTTTATTTGAGTTTTATTCTATTAAATTTATAGGACCTAGGCTTGAAGCTAGTGTATTATCTTTTAACAAAGAACTTACCAAACTTTATGCCAAAAGCGTTGGAGTAAAAACACTTGATTATACCATGCTAAGAAAAAATCAAAACTCTAAAGAAAAGCTTAGTTTTCCTTGCATTATCAAACCTGCAAGACTTGGAAGTAGTATAGGTATTAGCATAGTAAAAGATGAAAAAGATTTAGAATACGCCAAAGATGTAGGTTTTGAATTTGATAATGATCTTGTAGTAGAAGAATTTAAAAACAATATCAAAGAATATAATCTTGCAGGATGCATGATCAATGATGAGTTTGTTTTTTCTATCATAGAAGAGCCAAAGAAAAAAGAATTTTTAGACTTTGAACAAAAATATCTTAGTTTTTCAGGACACAATGAGCTTATAGAAGCAGATTTAAGCGAAGAATTAAAAGAAAAACTCAAAGATAGCTTTAAAAAGATTTACAATCCTTTGTTTAAAGGTGCTTTAATACGCTGCGATTTTTTTATACTGGATAATGAAGTATATTTAAATGAAATCAACCCAAATCCTGGTTCTTTGGCTAATTATCTTTTTAAAGATTTTAATACCACTTTAAACGCTTTAGCTGATCAAATTTCACTTGAAAAAATGATAAAAATCAACTACAACTTCCTTCACTCCATCAACGGACAAAAAGGAAAATTATAAGCTTTTAAGTCAAAATACGCTAAATTATACATAAAATTTAGCGTATTTTAGGAAGAAAAATGCTCTCTTTTAAACAAGATGAAATTTACACTGCCACTGAGGTGGTAAGAAATTTTAGCCCCATTATGGAAAAACTTAAAAAAAGTGAAAGTGGAAAAATAGTTATTTTAAAAAATAACAAATTTGAAGCTGTAATGCTTAGTATGAAGGAATTTGAACGCTTACAAAACGCCATGCAACTTTTAGAAAATATCTACAAAAATCAAAAGGCTTAAAATGGCTCAAACTCAACTTTCTTATAAAAACAAAACTTATCAAATTTCTTATGAAATTTTAGGCAATCTTTCCTTACCGCAAATACTTATCTTACACGGCTGGGGAGCTAATAAAGAACTTATGAAGCAAAGTTTTTGTCCTTTTTTAAAAGATTTTTGTCAAATTTATATGGATTTAGCAGGTTTTGGAAATTCAAGTGTGGAAGAAATTTTAAACACTCAAGATTATGCCAATATCACAGAACTTTTTTTAAAACAAAAAAAACTCAATATCTGTTTTTTCATGGGGCATTCTTTTGGCGGAAAAGTAAGTACCCTACTCGCAAAAGAAAAAGATACCCTAATCTTACTTTCAAGTGCGGGAATTTTGGCTAAAAAATCCCTAAAAGTGCGTTTTAAAATCCGTATTTTTAAAATTTTAAAACTCTTTGGTTTGGGAAAATTTTATCGCTATTTTGCTAGTAAAGATGGAGCAAATCTTAGTCCTACGATGTATGAAACCTTTAAAAAGGTTGTTGATGAGGATTTTAGTGAAATTTTTGCCAAGCAAAAGGCTAAAAGTTTGATTTTTTGGGGAAAAAGCGATGAAGCTACGCCTTTATATTGTGGCGAGAAAATGCATCAATTTTTAAAAAATAGCACTTTTTATCCTTTAGAGGGAGATCATTTTTTCTTTTTAAAACATTCTGCTTTCATAGCTCAAAAAATTAAGGAAATTTAAATGCTTATCAATACTCTTTATTTTATCAATTCTTTATTTTTTAATTTTTGTATAGCTTTTTATCTTATGAGTGCTTTACAATGGTATTCTTATAAATTTAAACGCGTGTTTTTTCATTATCATAAACCTTTGTGGCATTTGTATTTTTTATTTATTCCTTATTTGTTATTCTTAGCTTTTCCTTTATACTCTTTGGCATATTTTGCATTGATCCATGCTCCAATTTTGTATTTTTGGAACAAAGGTATAGATAAAAAGCTTGTTTTTACAAGCAAGGTTAAATGGTTTTTTGTTTTTGTTTTTGTTTATAATGCTATTTTTGCTATACTTGCTTTGCGTTTTTCTTTTCTTTTTAATCTTTTTAGCCTTCCTTTTGCTTTATTGAGTCTTAAAATTTATGAGTTTTTTACAAATTTATATTATAAAAAACAAGCCAAAACCAAACTAAGAGCCAATGAAAATTTAAAAATCATACTCATTACCGCAAGTTTTGGAAAAACAAGTATTAAAAATTTTCTATACGAACTTTTAAAAGATGACTTTAAAAGCTACAAAACACCACGCTCTGTCAATACCTTGCTAGGTATAGTTGCTGATATCAATACCAATTTAAGCCAAGATACTCAAATTTACATAGCTGAAGCAGGCGCTAGACTTAAAGGCGATATCGATGAAATCACGCGTTTTTTACAACCTCACATCAGCATAGTAGGAGAGATAGGCAATGCACATTTAGAGTATTTTAAAAGTGTTGAAAATATCCGCTCAACCAAACTTGAAGCCTTAAATTCCAAAAGACTAGAAAAGGCTTTTTTACACTCTAGCGCCCAAAAAGAAGAAGATAAACTCATTAGCCTTTATGATGATAAATTAAGTCTTATTCATTCAAGTCTTGAAGGTTTAGAATTTAGGGTAAATATAGAAAATAAATCCTATGATTTTAAAAGTCAAATTTTAGGGAATTTTAACGCGCAAAATCTTTGTGTTTGTATACTTTGCGCTCATTATCTTGGCATAAAGCTAGAAAAAATTCAAAAGCAAGTTTTAAATATAAACTCCGTAGAACATCGCTTGCAAGTGCTTTCAAGAGAGCCTAAATTTATCATAGATGATGGTTTTAATGGAAATTTTAAAGGTATGAGCACAAGCTATAAACTTTGTAAAAGCTATAAAGGACGAAAAGTTTTAGTAAGTCCTGGTATAGTAGAAGTAAGCGAAGAAGAAAATATAAAACTTGCTAAAATCATCAATGAGTGTTTTGATCTTGTTATCATTAGTGCACAAATCAATGCTGAAATTTTCAAAAAAGAGTTAAAAATAAAAACCATTATACTTAAAGAAAAGAGTCAGCTAGTTCAAACTCTGGCTAAAGAAACAAAAAACGGAGATTTAATACTCTTTTCAAACGATGCGCCTAGCTTTATGTGATTTGCATAAGTATTTGCAAATGTCATCATTTTTAATTTGACTTCGTGCAAATACTTCTTTAAACCCTAGTTTGTCCTATAAGATTATTTAATCTATCCATTATAGATCCAACATAAGAATTTATACTTTCACTACTTGCTTTCCAGCCATTAGCAAGAGCTTGTTTAATCTCAGCGTCTAAAGCCCAATTGCCTAAAGCTTGCTTAGGAGACATGCCCTTTTCATACATATAAAGCTCTCCAGCTATACGACCTCTATCAAGTTCATATTTTAATAAACTTGCAAAATCAACCTTACCTGTCATGATATCAGTCAAATCAACGCTAGTGGTTGAAAAACTCTCCTTAGCCATAGCCCTATTGTAAGCTTCTACTTTTGGATTAAGTGTAGTTTTTGGATTCTCAACGGGTTGTCCATTTTGAGCTTTTAAAAAACTCATAAATAAATCTTCTTTAGTATAAGTTCCATCTTCATTTTTTGGATAAAATGACATATCAGGTTTAAAATCACATTCATATTTAGCTTGAGAAACATTTTTTATTTCTTCTAAGGATAAACCTAAGGTTTCAGGTTTTAAACCATTAATCATATTTCCAGAATCAGCCCAAAGATCATCAGCTTTCTCTGCTTGTTCTGATGTTTGATAGACATTTGAAACTAAAGCTCCAGAAAAGTCTGTTAAATGAGTAATATTCATTCTATTATTTGGATCATTAAAATTCATACATTTATCTCCACCTACAGCATATCCACTAGGCATAGAATTTATATCTGCTTCACTAAAACTTGTTTTATCACTTGGAAAGCTTTGGCTTAAAGCATTAGAAAAAAGATTGTAGTATTGTTTTATGGTTTCAGCCATATCTATATTAGAATAATATTTATCTACACCTAGATATTCTCTTATATCAGAAAC
>NZ_RYYJ01000018.1:0-4991 GCF_004379015.1 Campylobacter sp. US50a
TGTTTTATAGTATTATCTTGATCTAATTCTCCAAAGTAAAAAGGATTATTAGGAAGTTCATTTGAGCCTGTAAGGAGAGTGGAGTTTAGGAAGATTTTTATATCTAAACTTTTAAAATCTATTTGATATTTTTCTTCTATGTCCTTTATATCCAAAACACTTCTATCTTTTGCAAAAATATCACAATGATTATCATAAATATGGATCAAATTTGACATAGAGATGAAAGAAGTATTGTTAGAATTATCTTGCAAATCTTGTAAATTTACTTTATCTAAGAATATGATTTTTATATTATTTGTCTTTAATACTATGGTATTGGTATTTTTATCATAAAATTGCTCTATGTTAAATACTTCGTTTAAAATTAAATTAACATCATTTTCCTTAGTATTAAAGCTTTGATTATTTAGATTATCTTGTAAGGAAATTTCTTTATCTAAATAGGCTTGGATATCTTTTATTTTTTCATTTCTTTTTTCTTTTAAAGTATTGATAGATTTATAAAGCCTTTTTCTAGCATCAAGATAGGTATCATTGAGCTTTTCTTTATCTAGGATGAAGATTTTTGTGAAAGTAGAATTATAGCTTAGATTGTTTATAGCGGTAGCTTGGGTGAAATAAGTATTTTTATCTTCTCTTAATACTATTAAATTTATACATACATAAAGGCAATAAAAATAACCCAATTTATTATCTAAATCATTTAAAATTAAATCTTGGATTTCATTTAAATCTATATATTTATAATAAGCCTTGTTTTCTTTTAAAAATTCTATCACAGAATACAAATTAAAATATGTTATATCTTTTTGATTAATTTGTTGTATTATTGCATTTAATATAATTTTCTCTTGTGTTTTTTTATGAGAATAGAGTCTATTTTGATAAAAAATTATTTCTGAAAAATACTCTTTAAATTTCTGATTAAAAATTTGTTGTTCTCTTTCATATTTTACTTTATAAAGTTCATACCATTTTAACTCCTCATCATATTTAGCTTTTTTTATTTTATATTCCTCCAAAGCTTGCAATTGCGTAGATGAGAAACCTTGAATATTTGCTGCAAATAAAGGTTTTTTGGGTTCTTTTGGTAAATAATGAATTTGCAAATATTCCAAAGAATTTGAAAAATCATTAGATAGTTTAGGAATGCTAAAATATGACAAAATACGATCATCATAACGAGTTCTTGCGGTAGCCAAAACATTATTATGGTATTTGATAAAAGTCCATAGCTCTTCATCCTTATTTATATTATACTCTAAAAGGTTATCAATTTCTTTATTTTTCATAAGATTTAAAATATAATTTAATTCTATGATAGTAGGCTCTAAAAAATGAGAATCCCAAAATCGATCCCCTAAATTAACAATATAATGCTTCCCGTCTATATCTACTCCTAAATCTTGTATCACCCCTTTTGTATTGGAAGCATCGGAATCAGTATCTGTTTCAATATGATAAGTATTATCACTTGTAGCTAAAATATTTTTGATATTAAGATTAGTAAGGAGCTGATTAACACAATTTATAAATACTTCATCAACTTCAAAAATATCATAAAAATAATTCGTTGATTTACTATAAATTATATTTGTTTTTATAAAGATATAATGTTCTTTTAAGTTTGTTTTATTATGAAAGTATGATTTTATATTTTGAAATAAATTAGAATCATATCCTATTAAGTTTATTTCTATACTTTTTTGATATTTATAAGATCTTATTTGATAAAACAATGCTTGCTCTTTATTATCAGAATTGATAATTTTTCCATCTATTCTGTAAATTTGATTTAAATTTAAAGCTTTTAGTTCTTTTGCACCAGGCGAATTGAAAGTGTAGATTTCTTTAACATTAGCACTAGAATTAACACTCGCTAATGAAAGAGTAAGTAGTTGTGCCAAAGCTCCGCCTAAAGAATGACCTACAATTACCAAACCTTTGTCTTTTATAATATTTGGAAATTCTTTAACACACTCAGAATAAAATTTAATCATATCAAGATATTGATTATAGGGAACTTTGCCTAAAGCTAAATCAACATCAGCATCCAAAATATCTACACTAAAATTACTTGTAGGCTCTGTTCCTCGTATGACTATAATCTTTTGATTGTTATCTTTAGTATCTTCAAACAAAGTAGCACTAAAGCCACTTGTAGTGTTGGGCTGATGTTTTAAAAGTTTAAATCTATTTACAAAATCAATAGTTCTTTTACTCAGTGCATCATTCAATCCTACCCTACTAATATCATTATCCAATGTTATTTCTTTACTATCAAAACAAGTATTTATAAGAGAAATACAATATTTAGGTTCTATTTTAACTATTTTATTTTGTTCAAAACGAGCTTGTATAGCTCTTGCATAGGTAGAATTTTGATTATTATGTTTATCACCTAGTTTTTGGGTATCACCATTTTCATGTTTTTTGTCATTTTCTTTTTTTACATAATCAATCCAATGTAGCATCGCATAACTTGCATCAGCTACATTAGCATAGTCTAAAAATTTAGTGATTAAGTCTAATTTAGCTTCTTGTGTTTTAATGTTTTTACTCATTTGTTATTCCAAAAATCTAAATCTCAAATTATCTTTCTAATTTTTTATCTAACATCTTCACAATCTAATATTTCCTCATATTCAAAATGAAACCCAGCACCCTCATCGCCTCTTAAAAATATATTATAATTATAATACAAATATCGTTTAAATTCTTGATACTTAATGTTATTTTTATCATCAATATACCAAGCTTCTATTTCTTTTTCTTTTACTTTTCCTATTCCAAGTTTAATTTCGCGTGATTTAGTTTCTATTTCTTTCCAATTTGAAGGTTGAATTTCCAAATTCAATTTTTCATTATAAAAATATTTTATACCATTATTTTTAATTCTAATATTAGAATTATTCATCATAGCTTGAATAAATTGTTTTTTTAAATCCAAATAATCTTTATTAAACACTATCATTTTATTACTATTATCTTTACACAAGCTCTTAAACTCATAATACTGCGGATCCATATATTTATAAGAACATCCTCCTACTAAGAATAATAAAAGATATACAGGTAAAAGAAACAAAGTAAATTTTTTAAATATTGTTTTAAAATTTATAGTTTTTGTTTTATTTTTTAATTTATAAAAAATTTTAAAGATAAAATATAAAATAATAGAAAATATAAAAACAAAAAAGAAAAATATAAGAATAAATATTAAAAGATTAATAAAGAATTCTAGCATTTATTAACTCCTCTTAATTTTCTCTGTTTTTTCATAAGACAATTTGTAGTGTTGGGCTGATGTTTTAAAAGTTTAAATCTATTTACAAAATCAATAGTTCTTTTACTCAGTGCATCATTCAATCCTACCCTACTAATATCATTATCCAATGTTATTTCTTTACTATCAAAACAAGTATTTATAAGAGAAATACAATATTTAGGTTCTATTTTAACTATTTTATTTTGTTCAAAACGAGCTTGTATAGCTCTTGCATAGGTAGAATTTTGATTATTATGTTTATCACCTAGTTTTTGGGTATCACCATTTTCATGTTTTTTGTCATTTTCTTTTTTTACATAATCAATCCAATGTAGCATCGCATAACTTGCATCAGCTACATTAGCATAGTCTAAAAATTTAGTGATTAAGTCTAATTTAGCTTCTTGTGTTTTAATGTTTTTACTCATTTGTTATTCCAAAAATCTAAATCTCAAATTATCTTTCTAATTTTTTATCTAACATCTTCACAATCTAATATTTCCTCATATTCAAAATGAAACCCAGCACCCTCATCGCCTCTTAAAAATATATTATAATTATAATACAAATATCGTTTAAATTCTTGATACTTAATGTTATTTTTATCATCAATATACCAAGCTTCTATTTCTTTTTCTTTTACTTTTCCTATTCCAAGTTTAATTTCGCGTGATTTAGTTTCTATTTCTTTCCAATTTGAAGGTTGAATTTCCAAATTCAATTTTTCATTATAAAAATATTTTATACCATTATTTTTAATTCTAATATTAGAATTATTCATCATAGCTTGAATAAATTGTTTTTTTAAATCCAAATAATCTTTATTAAACACTATCATTTTATTACTATTATCTTTACACAAGCTCTTAAACTCATAATACTGCGGATCCATATATTTATAAGAACATCCTCCTACTAAGAATAATAAAAGATATACAGGTAAAAGAAACAAAGTAAATTTTTTAAATATTGTTTTAAAATTTATAGTTTTTGTTTTATTTTTTAATTTATAAAAAATTTTAAAGATAAAACGAAAAGAATATATGAGAAGATATTATGATAGTGAAACTTTAAAATCTATTCTCGGACAAAAGACTAGTTTAGAATATAGCGATGATTTAGAATGTCTTTCTAAGAATACTATATATAAAATTATTTTATCTGAGAAACAATATAATTTTCCTTATGTAAATATTTTTGAAGATAAAATAGAAAATAATTTTACAGCTAGTTTTATAAAAAATGAAGATAGAAAAAAGCTAAAGAACATTTAAAAGCCATATTTTTAAATGCAAATCATTTGTTTGTTTATGATAAATTTATAAATAAAAATCAGAAGCAATTTATAAAATTTGCTGAAGAATGCTTTCCGAGAAAAAAATTAAACATTTTTTATCCTATTGAAAATATAATGAAATATCCCAAAAATTTATGTTCCAACTTGAAAAATATATATAAAGAATGGTTGGTTGTAGAGAATAAAGATGCTGAAATTAACGAAAAATATGATTATTTGCACGATAGATATATAATTGTAGATAAGAAAATTCAAATTATCTTAACTAGCAGCATTGATAATTTAATGAATATTAAAAAAGATTTTACATATATAATAAGAGAATTATAAAATAGTAATTAATTGTATAATATTAATTACTAAAAATAACTATTATATATTAAAAATTAGTAATATATAATAGTATTTACTTTCAAACAACCT
>NZ_RYYJ01000018.1:5089-16402 GCF_004379015.1 Campylobacter sp. US50a
ATAAGAAAATTGATTTTAAAAGAGGCAAGAACTTTAAATATTAATAATTAAAAATGTTACAATATCCTTGCAAAAAACGAAAAGACAAGGATACAAATGAGTAAAAAAAACAAAAAGGTTCAAATAATCGCGCAAAAGCTAAACTTAAAGTAGCTAAAGCTCATCAAAAAATTACAAGAGCAAGAGATGATTATTTACATAAGATAAGCGATGAAATCACAAATTTATATGATTTTATAGCTGTTGAAAATCTAAATATTAAAGGACTAATTAAAAACAAACGCTTATCTAAATCTATTACTAATGCTAGTTGGGGTAGAGATAGCTCTAGTAGGGTATTAAAAATGGTTATATACTAGTTATCTATTCGTTGAAGCAAGAAACCCACTTTACTTTAGCAGATGGGTGATTCACTCAAATAAAGACTTCTGTAAGATAAATTTATTACTTTTGGTGTTTAATCGATTCATTGGATCACCACGCTTAATATATCTTTTTACTCTATTATTACTTTGGTAGATAAAAAACAAATCATTTTCATTTTTATACTTGTTATAAAAAAATTCATCATCATAATTTGCAAATTCTATACCTTTGCCATAAACATTAATTCCAAATTCTATAAGCTTATCTTTTAATTTAGCAATCTCCTTTTTTTGTTTTGAAATGATAGAACTTTCTTTATAAAGTCTATAAGCTTTAATTTCACAAAACTCACTATAACTAAGGATTTTCTTATCAGGAAAACTTGTCAAAAATCTAATTAAATCCTGTGCAACTAAAGAATTTAAATCAATGAGTATTTTTGATAAGTCATCATCATATGAAAGAGTAGATTCTGTTTCAAGTCTTTTGATATATTCCCTACGAACTGTCAATACAAATACAGATACAATCACGCCATTTTCTTTTGTGATACGCTCTACAGAATCAAACATTAAAATCCCTTTATCTCTTTGTGTAATTGTTTTTTTATCTTTATCTTTATCTTCAATGTTTTGCGTAAAGGCTAAATCATATGCAAAACGAGAAATTTCTGTAAATTTTTGTTTTAACCAAGAATAATTACTAGGAGCTTTATTAAGATATTGTTTTAAAAATTTATAAGGCTCTAATCTTACTTCCATATCCCAAAAATTTTCTTGATATTTTTTAATAACACTTGTATCTACATTTTTCTTGATATATAAAAATAAAGCATCTAAAATACTTCTATGTGTTTGCGTTAGTAAAGAATTTTTAAGAGTAATAGCATATGATGAACCATTTGCACCAAGCATTCCAAATTCTATTTTATTGTCATTTTCTTTAAATGCTTTATAAAAATTAGAATCAGTAAGCTTTCGTGAGCTTAAATAAAAAACTCCTCTATTTTCATTCATTGTTACATAGCCTTCCGCTAAATCATTAACACTTACAGCAGAAATATCTTTTTTGTTGATAATTTCTAAGGTATGATTGTCAATATTTTCCACTTTTATATCTTTAACTAAAGGTTCATCAATGCTAGAGTTCTGTAATACTTTGATTGTTTTTTGAAACTCGCCAGCATTGATATTATTATTATCTTTTAGCACTTCAAGTAAGCGATAAGTTGTAGAGTTTTTATCTTCTCCTTTTTGAAATGAGAGTTTATAAACAAGTCTAGGGGCATTTATAATTACAGAGCTACCCATAAGACTTTCACCTTTTTTATCTAAGTGGTGAAGTAATAAAATGGCTTGATTATTTGATTTTGCTACATCTGTTAAAATATTAAAGAAATTTTGCACATCGTTTTGATTGTTTTGATCTTTAAAGCCTAATGTTGAGAAAAATGCACTAAAGGTATCAAGAACAATTAAATCGCAATCTGCTAACTCATTAAGTTCTTCTTTTAAGCAATTTATAGGTTCTTTATTGATTTTTGGAAGTTCATTCGAAAATTCAAGTTCCGCAGCATTAAAAGAATAAAAACTTTCAATATTTTTTATGCGTTCTAAAATTGCTTTATTTTTATCTTCTACACTCCAAAAAAAAGGTTTTAAGCCATCATTAACAGCATTAGCACATACCTTTAAAGCTAAAAAAGACTTGCCTACTTCACTATTGCCACTTAATACAGCTACAGAGCCCCTTTCCAGTTTAATTGTATCTTCGCAGATTATAGAAACATCTTCATCACTAAAAAGTCCGAGTGTAATAGTATCAATAGTATTTCTTTTTGGCATTTTTTAATCCTTTGCTACTTCTATGATCTCAAATAGTTGTTTTATGATTTTAGGGTGCAATATTTCTCCACTATGGTGAGGAATAACAATTCTATAAAGTCCTTTTTTATAGATTCTATGGCTGCCTTTTTGCCTATCAATCGAAAAATCATTTTGCAATAAAAGCTTTTCTGCTTCTTTTGCAGTCATTCTAGGCAATTCAGGCATTTGCTAAAACCATTGGAATAATTGAAGTTGTTTTGTTTTCAATAATCCTTTTTTCTTCATTTGCAAGGCTTTCTAAATAAAGCTCCCCAGCTTCTTTTATATTAGCTAAAGTTTCTTCATAGGTATTTCCTTGCGAAACACAACCTTCAAGCTCTAGAATGCGTGCAAAATATCCATCCTGATCTTTTTCAATAATAATATTTAGTAACATTTAATTCCTTACTATTGACATAAATAGAACAAACAATTAATTTACACCCTAAAAATTGATATAAATAGAATAGTTTAGTGCAAATTAACAACTTTTTATAAAGTAATTATAGTAAAATTATTATATTTATGTCAATACTTATTATATCTATGTAAAAAATTATTTTTTTGAAAAATACTAATTTCATCTAAAATATAAAATTGACATAAATAGAATAGTTTATTATATTTATGTCAGCAAAATCAGCATACAATCACCCATAAGTTATTAAAAAATTGACATAAATAGAATAGTTTTTAACATAAATAGAATAGTTTTTGATATTTTTTCGGAACACCCATATGGAAAATAGGAGCTTTAAAAGACACATTTACATAAATAGAATAGTTACTAAATTCTTAAATTTGTTAAATTCTATAATATTAAAAAAGGTAAATCAAAAATTAAAATTTTTGAACTTTTGTATAAAATCATAAAAAAATGATTTTGGTAACTCCAAAAAAGGGGTTTTAATAAAAAAAATTTTTTATTATTTTATTATAATATCATAAGAATTAAAAAATGGAAAAAGAAAGTGAAAATTAAAAATATTCTTTTAAAGTGTTTAAAGCCTAATAAACTTAATACTTTAGAAAAATTGTATTTTGGTTCAATGTTTATGATGGTTTTAAGTTTTGCAATCTTTTTAATTCTTCTTTTAAATTTTTTTATGAGGATATTTTAGTTTTCTTTCGAGACTATTTTTTATTGCTTATAATTTTTTATTATAGTATTGATAGGTTTATTTAATACTCTTAAGAGTGTAAGAAAATATAAAGAGATTTTAAAAAAGAAAAACTATGAATATTAAGCTTAATATTCCTTATTCTAATAAGGATAAATTAAAAAAATATAAGATTAAGTGGAATAATGATTATAAAATTTGGTATTTAGAAGATTATAGGAATTTAACTTATCTTATCGATTATTTAGAAAATAGAAATTTTACCATTTATGTTACTGAGAAGTTGTATATTGTTGAAGGTTTTATTACTTGTTGGAAATGTTCTAAGATGATTTCAGTTTATGCTTTTGGGGCTTTAAAATCTTCTTTTTTAGATTGTGAAAAAAATATTGGAAATTTAATTCAAAATTTAAAATGATTTGGAATATTTTGTCTTATTCTCAAGAGCTAGAAAGTATTTAAAAAAAAATAATATGAAAATTTCATATTCCAATACAACAAAAAGTTACTACCTTATGAATATATGTCAAAATTGTCAAGCAAAACAAGGAGAATTTTTTTTATTTAACGAAATAGATTCTATTTTTAGCCCAAATAGTGTAAATGAAGCTAAAAGGCTTAAAATTTATGAAATACCTTTGTTATTCGATATTGGGTTTGAGGGAGAATTTACAGAAATATTTTCAACTAATTGTTCAGATATTAATGCCTTGATTTGGTTTAATGCGGAACATAAAACTAATTTAACATATAATATTAATTACTAAAAATAACTATTATATATTAAAAATTAGTAATATATAATAGTATTTACTTTCAAACAACCTTATTATTTGTGACTATTTGTCTTATAGCATCAATGATTTATTGTTATGCTTTCACCCAGGGTTTGAAAAAGATCATTCATTTATATTTTCTCTAGCTTGTTCCATAAGTTCTTTTGTACTTACTTGTGGTTTGTAATTAAATGATTTAGAATAACTTGAAGCATTTGCACATTCTTTGATTTTAGATTCTAACTCTGTAGCATTTTTTGGATCTTCATAGTATTACATACTTTTTTGGCTCTGAAGAGCAAGCAGAAAAAACACAAGCAGTAACTACACTTAATAAAGCTAGTTTAATTAAATTTTGCATAAAAGTTCTTTTTTCTATAATTTTATATATATTTATAGTAACTATAATATACTAATATTTATTAATATATAATAAAATTAATTTTAAATAATAATATTATTATATAATATTTCACAAAATAATTATAAGAAATAATTATTTTTTATTTTAATATGATGAATTATCTTGTTATATCTTTTTGAGATATTGTTTTTGTAGGATTTTCAAAGGTATTAAGTTTATTATGAAAATCAATGAAATTTAATTGTTTTTTGACTTCATGCTACCTACACATTTAGAAGATTATTTAGAATATAAAACAAAACTATCACTAAAAAATCAAAGAAACAAAAATAAATATTATTTATTTTTATTATTTATTAATAAATAATAATATATAATATTATACAAAAATATAAAAAAGGTTTTTTAATGATAATATCTGTTATAAATAAAAAAGGTGGTGTTGGAAAGACTCCTTTTGCTTTTTCAATTGCTAAAGATTTAGAATATTTTTTACAAAGCAATGATAATTCTATTATAGAAAAAATTTATCCTGAAAAAGCAAAAATTTTACCAACTCCAAAAAAAATAGATAATTGCGTTTATGATTTTGGTGGATTTGTAGAAAAAGGAGTATTGGATATTATTAAAGAAAGCAATAAGATTATTGTTCCTTGCACGAGTAATTATAATTCTTTACTTAGAACATTAGAAACTTTAAACGAAATAGGTAATGATGGTAAAGTTTGTATTTTAGTTACAGACTATAGAGATGAGAAAGAAAAAAAGCAAATTTGTGAAACTCTTGAAAGCAATTTTACAGATTTAAATCTTTTTTTCTTTAAATTTTCAAAGATAATTGAAAATTCTATGAGTAGTGGAGCTTCTTTTACTGAACTTTATAATGAAAACAATCTTTCAAGATTAAGTTATACAAACTTTTTCAATGAATATCAAAGACTTTTAGATTTTATTAGAAAGGATAAATAATAATGGAAAAAAAACCATTTACAATAGCAGAAGCTTTAAACTCTGAAACAAGCTCTCAAAAAACATATAGTAAAGCTGATAAAAAATCAGCTGGAAGAAAAACCGTAGATCAAAAACTAAGAAGAGATAATTTAGTAGTTTGCAGACTTAATGAACAAGAAATGGAAATTTTGAAAAAATTAATGGTTTTAGATTTAGCAAGTGAATATGGCACTTATATAAGAAAATTGATTTTAAAAGAGGCAAGAACTTTAAATATTAATAATTAAAAATGTTACAATATCCTTGCAAAAAACGAAAAGACAAATTGAAGATGAAAAAGATTATGACTGTCGAAGTTTATTTGACTTAATCGAATTAGAATTTTCACAAGGATAAGAAAATGAGTTGCTTATCTCTAAGTAAGTTCTTATTAATGTTTTTATGTTAGAATTACAGCATCATTAGCACATAGAGGGGTCTTTTTACATAATATTTTTAAAATGACGACTCATTTTGCCTTCAAGATTTAGCAAATAGGACTACATATTATGGATTTGTCCAATAAAGATACAGAATTTTCTATAATTCAACCAAAAAAGACTGCTGTTCTTGTAGATCTTTCTTTTTTATTGAAGGATACAATACACGCAAAAGCATTAAAACAATGGAAGCCGCAGAATTAGCCAAAAGATTAAAAGACTATGTGTGGGAAACTCTTAGAAGAAGTGAAGACTATTTATATAAAGTTTATATTTATGATTGCGAACCGTTAGATAAAAATGTTCCTATGCCTCCTATAGAAAAAACTGATAAATCTAAAAATTTAAGCAAAACTACAACTTATAAATTTAGAAGTGAATTATTAAAACATCTAAGAAAGCAACCGTATTTTGCTGTAAGATTAGGTGAAATTGATGTTAGCGAACTAAGCAATGAAGATTTTGTTATAGATATTAAACAAAAAGGTGTAGATATGAAAATAGGACTTGATATTGCAACTTTAGCAAATAAACACCAAGTGGAAAAAATCATTTTAATTACTTCGGATAGCGATTTTGTTCCTGCTGTAAAACACGCTAGAAAAGAAGGGCTTATTGTGCAATTAGATACTATGAGATTTCCAGAAACTCGAATCAAAAAAGGTTTATTAGAACATATTGATATTCTCTCATCCGTTTTTATTAATAAAAATAAAAATGGTAATTAATTATTGTTTTTTATTTTGCTAAATAGATAACTAAAAAATGAATATTGTTAAAAGAAAAAATGAATGAATTTTTCAAAAAAACTAAATAAAGTTTTACCAGATAAAGAAATTAGCAACGAAAAAACATATTCTCGATCAAGGTAAAGAATGAATAATCTAACAAATTTTAATGATCTGTTTTCTCAAATGAGATTATCTTCTTATAATGATGATATTGTAAAGCATTATGATAACCTTAAATTTGTAGGAAAAATCACTCCAAAAATTGCTACATTAGAAATTATTCTTAGAAATAAACTAGATAATAAATTATCAGAGAAAGATAGTAATTGGATAAAAAATTCTAATGATGAAAATATTAAAAAAGCTAAAGATGAAATTGAATATAGAGAAAAAAATAGAAATTTATCTCATCATCAATATCTTTCTCGTATGAGCTTAGGAGCTATTATTCATCTTATCAAAGAAAATAAATTACAAAACTCTATAATGGATTTAAAAAATATCAATTTTAGAAACTACAATCAACACAATAGAAATTTCTTTTTTGAAAATGGTATAAAATTACGCTTTAGAAATACGCATAAGGTTGATATTGTTCTTAGCTTATTACAAAATCTAAGAAATAGAAGTTATCATTGGGAAAATATTTTAAAAACTACAGAAAAAAATGGCAAACATTATCCAAGATTAACGACAAAAATAGAAAACACTCATATAGGATTAAATCCACAAAAAATAGATTTATTCTTAAGTGATTTAATTAAAACATTTAACGAAGAAATTTTGGAATATTGTTAATATAAAAAAAGTGGGCTACTAGGAAGCCCTTTGAATTTAATTGCAATTATAGCAATAATAATATTAAAGGAAACTAAAAGGATATACGATGCCACAAAAAAGAATTTATCTTTATGTTCCATTTAAAGACAAAGAAAAAGTAAAATCATTAGGGGCAATGTGGGATGATAAAGAAAAAAAATGGTTTGCTCCAAAAAGCTTAGATAAAAATATTTTCTCACAATGGTTTTATCCGCACCAAAATAAAGAATTTTCATTTGATGAAAATGAAGTTTTAACTACTTTTAAATCTGCTTTAGAAAATCAAGGTTTAATTATTGATGGTTCACCTATCATGGATGGCAAAATCCACAGAGTAAAAACAACAACAGATAAAGGTAGAGAAATGAGTGGAGCTTATAGTGGATTTTTAGATAAATACCCCGCTGGTTTTATTCAAAATTTTAAAACAGGTATTAAAGAAAATTGGAAAATGCCTTTAGAAAATGCAAAACAAAACATTGTAAGTTATCAAACTCCTAGTCAAAAAAGATTACATAATTCTACAAGCAATAATACGAAACAAGACATTTTAGAGCTTCAGCAAAAAACAGCATTAAAAATTGAAGAAGAATATAATCAAGCTAATTGGGCTCATTCAAATCATCCTTATTTAAAGAAAAAAGGTTTTAGTGAAAACTTTTATCTTAAGCAGGATAACAAAGGTTCTTTACTTATTCCCTTAAAAGATGAAAATGGCAAATTATGGTCTGTGCAAAGAATATTCCCAAATGGTGATAAAATTATTGGTGTAATTAAAACTAAAGAAGAAAAAGAGCAAGGCATTGAATATTCTGCAAAAAAATCTGGATGTTTTCACCTAATAGGTGCAAAAAACCTAGAATATTGCAAAGAATTTATCATAGCAGAAGGCTTTGCTACTGCTGCAACTATATACAAAGCACTCAATAAGCCTGTAATAATGGGTATAGATGCTGGAAACTTATCAAAAATCGTTGAAACCCTAAAAAACAAATTTCAAAACACTCCTATTACCTTAATAGCCGATAATGATAAAAAAAGAGAATTAAAAGGACTTTCTAATGTCGGGGTGGAAACTGCAAAAGAAATTCAACAAAAATTTTCAGATATTAAAGTTATTATTCCAAAAATCAGCAATCAAGAAGCAGAACAAGGAATAAGTGATTTCAATGACATTTTTTTAAATAAAGGGCTTGATGAAGTCAAAAAACAATTAAATTTCATTGATTTTCATAATAAACTTAAAGCTTTTAAATCTATGGAAAAAACACAACCTGAAAAAGAGATAACTAGACAATAATAGTTACTCTTTGTAATCATAATATATAATAATAATATATAAAAAATATTTTTTATATATTATTAGTTAATAATAGTATATTATAATTATTATAAATATACAAAAAAAGGATTAAAAATGAAAAATACAATCAAACTAGCTTTATTAAGTGTAGTTACTGCTTGTGTTTTTTCTGCTTGCTCTTTAGAGCCAAAAAAGTATGTAATACTATGAAGATCCAAAAAATCCTACAGAGTTAGAATCTAAAATCAAAGAATGTGCAAATGCTTATAAGGCAAGTTATTTTAAATCATTTAATTACAAACCACAAGTAAGCACAAAAGAACTTATGGAACAAGCTAGAGAAAATATAAAAATATAAATGAATGATCTTTTTCAAACTCTGGGTGAAAGCATAAAGCAAATCGACTTCCACCCACGCTTTCTTAGGACTTACCAAAGGCAAAAGTCCTGATGAGTTAGATAAAGCAGATGAAACATTAAGACAAGAATATCTTAAAAACAAAGAATTTAAATTAATTAAAAGTATTAAGTAGATTGGTTATAATAAAACAATTTATCTATATTAGGAGCAAATTTGCAAATTCCTATTTATTCTAAACTCAAAGAAAAACTAGAAAGCAAAGGAATAGACAATATATCAAGTGGGCAAATTGCTTGGTTTGTATGTAGCTTGATTCTTGCTTTGGTGACTTATATTATTCTAACTTTTCACTACATTTACATTAGTTATGGTAAATATGATAAGAATTTATTTTTATTAATATTTGATAGAAATGCAATAGAGTTATTTGTTATTGTATATTCTTGCATAATGTTTAATTTATTATATATTTATAATGCCATTCCTTTGGTTTTATCTGCGGTATTTATATTTTTAGCATTTTATTTTTCTAGTTTAAGCTTGTTTATTGTTGGTTGTTGTGGTATAGGAGTATTTTTCTTAATATCCATTTTTAAAAGAAAGTTTATGTTTAGTGTTTTACTATTCGCCTTGGGTTATACTTGCACATTGTTCTTTTTTTATGGACTGGCAACATATTAGAAAGGATTTTATAAATGAAATATTATGCAACGATTTATATTGATGAGTTTTTAGAATATGAAATATTAGTTAGTCTTTATAATGGAAACGGCTTAGATTTCACCCACGCTTTCTTAGGACTTACCAAAGACAAAAGTCCTGATGAGCTTGATAAAGCAGATGAAACATTAAGACAAGAATATCTTAAAAACAAAGAATGGGACAAGATAGATCAAAAATGGTATGAAGCTAAAGAGCCTAATGAATTCAATGATGGTTTTTGGGGTTTTGGAACTGGAATTGCTAATGTTGCAGAATCTCTTATAGGATCTCCTGGCAAAGTATTTAACAATAACCAATATGTATTAGATAGCAATATTGATAAAAATTGTTATATTATTAAAAAACTAAGAAGCCCCCAAGCTTTCAAACCCTCTAATCGTTGCACTTTAGAACTTTCTAAAGAACAATATGAAATCCTACTTGCAAATATTAAAAATGATTTTAATACTACAAAAGAAATTACACCTAATAGCAAAGAACCAATCAATGAAGAATTTACCTATAAGCTTCTTGAAAACAACTGCGTTACTTGGGTTATTCAAAAACTTTCTGATATAGGAATAGAGCTTATTGATGATGAATATCAAGTGCCTGGAAATTTGATAGATATCTTTGGCTTGATCAAATCTCTTCACTCTATCTTTTTGAAATTTCAAAACATTGATGATAATTTACAAAGTGTAAAAGGTGCAAGAGCTTTTATTACTTGGACTAGATCTATGCTAGATAATAATTATATATGTTATGTAAATCAGGAAAATTTAGAAAAGAAAATACAAACTTTTTGTAAAAAAGATATAGAAAATCAAAGATATTATGAAAGTATTAAAAAATTTTATGATAAAGCCTCCCAACTTAAAAGTATATATAATAAATTAGATTTTTGTTTGGAATCTATCACTAAAAAATTTAATACAAGCATAAAAGGCGATTTTGAATTGATTTATTTCGATAGAAAAGATAGACAAATTAAACTTTTAAAAGCAGATAATGATTATGAAGCTATTGCGATACAAGATTTAGATTTGAGTCAAAAATATAATAATTTTAGTGTGAGTAAGTTTTATCCTTTTATTTTTATACCTAAAGATGAAATGCTTTCAAGAATGCTTTATCATAAATATGATTATGGTAATATCTCACAAGAATATCAAAAAGATAGAAATGAATTTTATTTTAATGTTTTAGCAGGAGAAAAAAGCGATAAATACTGGAGTTTAAGTTATCATAAAATGACTAAAAATTTAAGGAAAATTCATGCCTCTTGAAAAAGTAAAAGAAACAATTTTTGCTTATGATAAAGAAGTGATTGATTGTGAAGTCTTAAGGGCTAAAAATGTTGATTTAACTCATTCTAAAATTTATTTTCAAGGTATACTCCTTACAGGCTCAAATGAACTTCCTAATAATCCTTTTTACTTTGGAGAATTAGATCAAGATAATACTATAAAACA
>NZ_RYYJ01000019.1:0-11655 GCF_004379015.1 Campylobacter sp. US50a
TAGCTCAGCTGGTTAGAGTGCACCCCTGATAAGGGTGAGGTCACAAGTTCAAGTCTTGTTAGGCCCACCATAAAAAATAATATTAAATTTTTATTTATTTAAAGTATTTATAAATCTTTCAAAAGCTTCCATTCCTTTTTTATTGCGTTTGAATACTGCACAATTTTTTAATACATCTAAAAATGTTTTAGATATTTCTTTTTGTAAAATTTTTTCTATATTTTTATCATTGATATCTTTGTATTTAGGTAAAAAATTTTTAACCCATTGAGTATGTTTTTTGATTTTTTCATTAGTGTTTATATCTTTATTATTAAGAATATAATCGTTTAAAAGTTCTAATTCTTCTTTAAGTCTAGGAGGTAAAATAGCAAGCCCCATAACTTCTATAAGTCCTATGTTTTCTTTTTTTATATTGTGTAGGTGTTCATGTGGATGAAAAATGCCAAATGGATGCTTTTTATCTGTTCTATTACTTCTTAAAACCAAATCTAATTCAAAATTAGAATTTTTCATTCTTGCTATTGGAGTTATGCTATTGTGGTGTGCATTTTGAGTTTTTGTTAAGATATTGACGTTTTTATCATTATAATTTTTCCATTTTTTTAGGATAAAATCTGCAAATTTTATCAATTTTTATCATTTTTATTTGAAATTCTTATAACAGATAATGGCCATTTAACAATACCAAAATCTATATTTTCAAAATTTTTAATTTTATATTTTTTCTATTTTGGCACTATTAAGAGCAAAGGTATGACTGCCTCCTTGAAAATGATCGTGGCTTAAAATAGAGCCTCCAACTATAGGTAAATCAGCATTTGATCCTATAAAATAATGAGGAAATATTTTTAAAAAATCAAATAATCTTTCAAAAGTTTTTTTGCAGATTTTCATCGGAGTATGTTTTTGATTAAGGATGATACAATGTTCTTTATAATAAATATAAGGTGAGTATTGAAAAAACCAATTTTCATTGGCAAGTTTTATGGGTAAAATTCTTAAATTCTGCCTAGCAGGATGATGATAATTTTCTGCATAATATTCATTTTCCTTGCATAAAAAACATTGAAGGTAATGGGTGTTTTTATTTTCTTTAGCCTTAGCAATAACTTTTGGATCTTTTTCTAGTTTTGAAAGATTTATTGTAATCTCTAATTTTCCGTAGCTACTTTGGGTTTTCCATTTTATATCTTTTTTAATTTGATCGTTATTAATATAATTACAATCTTGATTAAATTGATAAAAAAATCGCTAGCTACTTTTGGATTTTTTTGATAATATTGCTTAAATTGAGAAATCAATTCACTAGGTTTTGGTGTTAAAAGTCCTATGATTTTAACACCAAATAAATATCTCGCTACATTATCATTTTCACAAAGTTGATTTTTGCAAGCATAATCTAGTAAAGCATTTAAAATTTCATTAAGTGTCATTTTAGATTTTTTCCCTTTGTCTATATTCTTGCAATCTAAAAAGATGAATTAAGCTATTTATGTGAAAAATTTTATCCTCTTGCTTGATAAGTTTTTTTCTAAAGCGTATAAAATCAATTGATCAATAAGAGTGTAAATTATAATTTTGTCGCACCTATATTTCTTATATTTAACATATAACAAGAATCTTGACCAAAAATCTTTTTCATGCTTTTTTCATATTCTTGGGCAAGTTTTAGAGAAACATAAGCTTGAATAGTTCCCGCAAAACCTCCGCCATGAACTCTACTTACACCCTCATCTTTTAAAATTTTTTCACTTAAAGCTAAAGCTAAATTTTGCTCTAGAGGTTTAGATAAAGAAAAAATGTTTTGTAAAAACTTAAATGATGAATTTCCCGAATCTTTAATAAGATTTTTAAAAGTTTCAAAATCATTGTTTTTTAGAGCTTGAGCCTCTTTAAATGCGTTTTGATTATCTTTAAAAAAATGTATAGTACGTAAAATAGCTCTATCATGAATTTGCTTTCTTAATGAAGCAATATTATCAAAAAAATCTTTCTATTAAAACTTTTTTACCAAAAGCCTTTGCGACAAGTTGCATTTCTTCGATGATTACAGTATAATCTAAAGTTAAATTTACATGATCTCTTTTGGTATTGACAATATATAAAAGATAATTGCAATCTGAAAAATCAAAATTTATTTTTTCTACAATAGGTTTTTGAGGATCTTTGAAATCCATAAAAGAAAATCCTCCTATAGCACTAGCCATTGGATCCATTAAACCGCAAGCTTTTCCAAAATAAACATTTTCTGTATATTGACTTATTAGTGCTATTTGAGTTGCTGAAATATCAGCATTGTTAAATTCATAATTTAAAATTGTGCCAATCAGATTTTAAAAAGCGGCCAAAGAAGAAAGACCAGAACCTTTTAAAACATCTGAAGTGACATAAGCATCAAAACCTTTTACATTATAGTTTAAGTCTTTAAATTTAGAACAAATTCCTTTTATCAAAGCTTCTGAACTTCCAATTTCATTTGGATTAAATGCGAGATCATTTAATTTAATTTCTTTTAAATTAAACCCCTCGGAATTAATGCAAATACTATCACTATTGTTAGGAGCAACCACTGCAATAATATCTAAATTTACAGCAGCTGCTAAAACCATACCATGTTGATGGTCGGTACGGTTTCCTCCTATTTCTGTTCTACCTGGAGAAGAGTAAAAGCTAAAATCATTATGCTTAGGATAAAGTTTTTTAAAAGTTTCTAAAGCTTTTAAATATCTTTGTTCTTGATAGACTAAAGACTCTTCTTTGTATATTTTTTTAAGATTTTGATTTAATTTTTGCATTTAAAATCCATTTATAAAATTTGTCCTAAACTTTGTTTAGTCATCTGAGTGATTTGATCCCATTTTTTATCCAAGATCAATTCTTTTGGAGTTAGCCAAGATCCTCCAATGCAAAGAACGTTATCTAATTTTAAATAATCATTCATATTATCAAGACTAATACCGCCAGTAGGGCAAAATTTAACTTCTTGAAATGGAGCGGAAAAAGATTTTAACATATTAACACCTCCAGCAGCTTGAGCAGGGAAAAATTTTAAATTTTTAAATTCAAATTCAAGAGCAAGCATTAATTCTCCAGCGGTTGCGATACCTGGAATCAAAGGCAAATCAACATTTTTTGCTTCTTTAGCAAGTATAGTATTTAATCCTGGGCTTATAGCAAATTTAGCTCCTACATTTTTTACTTTTTCTAGCATTTTAGCGTTTAATATTGTTCCAGCACCTACAACAGCTTCTGGAATTTCTTTTGATATTAGTTTTATGGCTTCAATAGCTTCTTGAGTGCGTAAAGTGATTTCTAAAATTTTAATCCCTCCGTCAATCAAAGCTTTTGCTAAATCTACGCTTGTTTTTAAATCATAAATTGTAATAACGGGAATGATTTTGCTTACTTCTAAAATTTCTTTTGTTTGCATTGTATCTCCTTATTTAAAATATCCACCAAAACTCATTGCTCCTGTTTCAACACTTGAGGTTTGAGTTCTAAATCCAGCGAAAAGTTCTCTTCCGCAACCAAAAATTTCTTTCTTATCCAATTTAGGTATTTTTCTTTCTTTCCATTCTTTTTCATCAATAAGAATTTCAAGTATGCCATTTTTTGCATCAAGCAATATTATATCGCCATCTTTAATTTTAGCAATATCTCCATCAAGTAAAGCTTCAGGACTCATATGGATTACTGCTGGAACTTTACCAGAAGCCCCTGACATTCTTCCATCAGTAACAAGTGCGACTTTAAAACCTTGATCTTGTAAAATTCCTAAAGGCGGAGTGAGTTTATGAAGCTCTGGCATACCATTAGATCTTGGTCCTTGATAAGGAAAGACTGCTATAAAATCTTTTTGCAATTCTTTATTTTGAAATTTATTTAAAAATTCTTGTTGAGAGTAAAATACCATAGCAGGAGCTTTGATAACTTGATGTTCTTCTTTAACGGCTGAAATTTTAATAACAGCTCTTCCTATATTTCCTTTTAAAATTTTAACGCCACCATTTTGAGAGAATGGGTTTTCTATACTTCTTAGGATATTTTCTTCTTTGCTTGTTTTCATCCCATCTTTATAGACGATTTTTCCATCAATCAAGAAAGGATTTTTAGTATAAGCTTGCATGCCTTGACCCATTACTGTATTAGCATCATCATGCAATAAACCTTCTTTTAAGAGTTCATTGATAACAAAAGCTAAACCTCCAGCGGATTCAAATTGATTAACATCAGCTTTTCCATTAGGATATACCCTTGCTAAAAGTGGAGTAACGCTTGAAATGGCATCAAAATCATCCCAGTTGATGATTATACCTGCTGCACGAGCTATGGCAACTAAATGAATAGTGTGATTAGTAGAGCCACCTGTAGCCATAAGTCCTATCATAGCATTGATAATATTTCTTTCATCGAGTAATTCTCCGATAGGTAAAATTTTATTTTGAGTCATATGGCTTGCAGCTTCTTTAACCAAAGCTTCTCTTAATGATGTATTTGGATTTATAAAGGCAGAATTTGGCAAATGCAGTCCCATAAACTCCATCATCATTTGATTTGAATTAGCTGTTCCATAAAAAGTGCAAGTCCCTATATCGTGATAAGATTTCATTTCACTTTCTAAGAGCTTATCGCGTGAAATTTTACCTTCAGCAAAAAGTTGTCTAGTTTTTGATTTTTCATCATTAGAAATTCCGCTCGTCATGGGACCAGAAGGGATAAAAATACTTGGTAAATGACCAAAACTTAAAGCTCCAATCAAAAGACCTGGAACTATTTTATCACAAACTCCTAAGTAAAAAGCTCCATCAAAAACATTATGAGAAAGTGCCACAGCCACACTCATAGCTATAACATCTCTTGAGAATAAACTAAGCTCCATTCCATCATAACCTTGAGTGATTCCATCGCACATAGCAGGAGTTCCACCGGCAAACTGTCCAAATGCATGATTTTTAAAAAGTTCTTGTTTTATAATATCAGGGTAATTTTTAAAAGGCTGGTGTGCTGAGAGCATATCATTGTAAGCTGAAACTATGGCAAAATTTGAATCTTTATTTTCCTTGATTCTTTCTTTAATATGCTCTGGTATGCTAGCATAAGCATGAGCTAAATTTGCACATCCAAGATCTTTTCTTTGAATTTTGCCTTTGTGTGCTTGAATACGTTCTAAATAATCCTTGCGTGTTTTTTCGCTACGTTCTTTTACTTTTTGAGTGATTTGTTTAATTTTATTTAACGCCATATTTATCCTTTATACTTAAAATTTATTTTTTTATTGTGGTATTTTTTATATTTAATTATGCCATAATTTTAGATAAAATTCTAAAATATACTTTTAGCAATTAAAATAAAGTTTTGATATTAATTTTATAAAAGGAGAAAATATGAAAAGTTTCGATTTTATTTTATTTGGAGCGACCGGAGATTTGGCAATGAGAAAGATTTTCCCTTCTCTTTATCAAGCTTATGTGGATGGATTTTTGTCTCATATTGGAAAAATGATTGCAACGGGTAGAAGTATGCTAAATGTTGATGAATTCAAGGATAAAATGAATCATAAGTCAAAAATACATATAAAAAATTGTGATAATAAAAAATGGGAAGAATTTGCCCACAATATTGATTATTTAAGTATAAATTTGAATGAAACAAAAGATTTTGAACTCTTAAAGGAAAAAATAAGCAACAAAAGTAAAAATATAGTTATTTATTTTTCAATTTCTCCAGAGTTTTTTATTAAGGCGTGTAAAAATTTAGCATCAGTTGACTTAAATGATGATAGGGTTAAAATTATTTTAGAAAAACCTTTAGGGATGGATTTAAAATCTTGTCAAGCTATAAATAATGAAATAGCACAATACTACAATGAAAAACAAATCTATAGAATTGATCACTATTTAGGAAAAGAAAGTATACAAAATCTTTTGATTTTAAGAAGATTTAATCCTATTTTTACCTCTTTATGGAAAAAAGATTATATCGATTATGTTGAAGTCAGTGTTTTTGAAACCTTAGGTGTAGAAAGTCGAGGAGAATTTTATGATAGTACAGGAGCTTTAAGAGATATGATCCAAAATCATATTTTACAAATTCTTTCTTTAGTGGCTATGAAAATTCCAAATACTCTTAATGCTGAATCTATAAGAAGCTCAAAATTGCAACTTTTAAAGAGTTTAAAACCCTTAAGTGATGAAGATATAAAATCAAATGTCATTAGAGCTCAATATAGTCAATCAGGAGAATTTAAAGGCTATTTGGACGAAGATCATGTCAAGGAAAATAGTCAAACAGAAACTTTTGTTGCTATCAAAGCGGAGCTTTTGGATGAAAATTGGAAGAATGTTCCATTTTATATTAGAACAGGTAAAAGAATGGCTAATTCTTTTGCTCAAATTATTATTTGCTTTAAAGATCAGCAAGATCAAAGTACTCATCCTAATAAACTTATAATACGTTTGCAACCAGAAAATCAAATTTCTTTAAATTTAAAAGTAAAGAAAATTGGCAAAACAATGGATTGCGAGGAAAATAATTTGATTTTAAATTTAAACAGTACTTCGGTCATGCAGCCATATGAAAGATTGATTTTAGATGTCATAGAAGGTAATCAAGCTTCTTTTAATCATAAAGAAGAATTAGAAGCCGCTTGGACTTGGGTAGATCCTATTTTGGAAAATTGGAAAAACAATAAAACACCTTTATATTCTTATTTTGCGGGAAGTTGGGGCCCTAAGGAGTCATTTGATTTGATCCAAAAAGATCAGCATGAATGGCATAACGCCTAGTATAATTTAAAAACAAATTTGGGTAATTTGGAAACAAATTAGTTTAAATTTTTTAGTAATTTTTGTTTATTTTGATAATTATAAGCAAAACTCTGTTACATTTTGATTTAATAAAATTTGTCAAGCAGTAAAATTGGAGGAAAAATGGCATTTAAAATGCATGAATTTTCAGATTTAGAGTCTTGCAATAAGGCTTTGGTTGAAGCTGTTACTTTATCTATCGAGCAAATTTTATCAGTCAAAAAATATATAAATTTAGCTTTTTCTGGAGGGAAATCTCCAGTTTTATTTTTAGAAATGTTAAGCAAAAAAAAATGTATTTGGGATAAATGTAATGTTTCTTTGGTTGATGAAAGGGTAGTTGAACTTGATCATGAAGATAGCAATGCAAAATTGATAAAAATACATTTTTTAAAGAATTTGGCTCAAAAGGCACATTTTAAACCTTTTTTTGAAGATTATAAGCTTTCTTTGGAAGATTTAGTTGAAAATGCAAATAAATTCTATAACCAACCTGATATTGCTATTTTAGGTATGGGTATAGATGGTCATACGGCTTCTTTATTTCCTGAAGCAGATGAAATTGATTTTGCTTTAACAACTCAAAAAAACATTATTTTAACAACTCCAAAAAATGCTCCACATAAAAGACTTTCTATGTCTTTGTCAGCATTAGAGAAATGCAATAAATTGTTTTTATCTATAGCTACAAAAGAAAAAGAGCTTGTTTTTAATGAAGCTACCAAGGGTTTAAATCCTAAATTTCCTATATCTTATATACTTCATTCAGAAAAGGTGATGTGCGATGTCTACTTCTCAAAATAAAAAATCATATCCAAGGCTTTTAGCTGATATTGGGGGTACTAATGCTCGATTTGCATTAGAAACCATGCCGGGTAAAATCGATAATGTTGAAGTTTTAGCTTGTCAAGATTATAATACTGTTGTTGATGCAGCAAAAACTTATTTAAGTAAAGTTGGCAATCCAATAGTTCAATTTGGTGCTTTTGCTATTGCCAATCCTGTTTTAGGTGATTGGGTTCAAATGACAAATCACCATTGGGCTTTTTCAATTGAAACCACAAGACAAGCTTTAAATTTAGAATCTTTAATACTTATCAATGATTTCACAGCTCAGGCCTATGCTATAACTAAAATGCCATTCTCTGAATTGATGCAGGTGGGTGGAACTTCTTGTGAAGTATATGCATCGAAAGCCGTTTTGGGTCCTGGAACAGGACTTGGTGTTAGTGGCTTAATTCCTTGCAATGAATGCGGATATATTGCTTTAGCTGGAGAAGGTGGACATATTAGTTTTGCACCTTTTGATGATACTGAAATAATGATTTGGCAATACGCAAAGAAAAAATATGGACACGTGTCAGCCGAACGTTTTTTAAGTGGAGCAGGTTTGACACTTATACATGAAGCTTTGGCCAGTAGAGAAGGCATTAAACATTCTAAAATGACCCCAGAGCTTATTAGCGAGCAAGCTTTAAGTGGCAAGTCTCCCTTGTGTCGATTAACTTTGGATATATTTTGTGCTATGTTGGGTACGGTTTCTTCAGATTTAGCTTTAACTTTGGGAGCTAGGGGTGGAGTTTATCTTTGCGGAGGGATTATCCCTAGATTTATTGATTATTTTAAAACATCACCTTTTAGATTACGTTTTGAAAATAAGGGGAGATTTGATGCTTATTTGGCTGCTATTCCTGTTTATGTAGTTTTAGCAAAATATCCAGGTATTAACGGGGCAGCTGTTGCTTTAGAAAATCATTTGAAAAGTTGCGATTTTAAAGAAGTAAAAGGTGAAAAATGAAATCTTTAACCCATTTAAATTCTTATAAGAATTTGCGTAATCATTTTTTAAATATAAAAGATGTACACATGAGAGATTTATTTAAAGAAGACCAAAATAGAGGAATACGATACTTTCTTGAAATTGGTGATTTAAAACTTGATTATTCAAAAAATCGTATTAATGATGAAACTTTAAAATTATTATTTAATTTAGTCAACGAATGTTCTTTAAAAGAAAAAATGGTAGCTATGTTTAAGGGTGAAAAGATTAATACAACTGAGAATAGGGCTGTTTTGCATACTGCTTTGAGAAATAAAGATAACCATTCAATTATGATTGATGACATGGATATTATGCCAAATGTTAGGGAAGTTTTAGCAAAGATGCAAAAATTTTCAGACTCTTTGCGCTCTGGTGCTTGGCTTGGCTATACAAATCAAGTGATTACAGATGTTGTAAATATAGGCATAGGTGGATCTGATTTAGGGGCTTTGATGGTTTGTGAAGCTTTAAAAAATTTTGGACACCCAAGATTGCATATGCATTTTGTTTCTAATGTGGACGGAACGCAATTGCAAGGTGTTTTAGATCAAGTTCATCCTGAAACAACGTTGTTTATAGTAGCTTCTAAAACTTTTTCAACTCAAGAAACTTTAACTAATGCATTTACAGCTAGAAAATGGTTTTTAAATCATGCCTTAGATGAAAAGCATATAGCAAAACATTTTGTGGCGGTTTCAACTAATAAAGAAGCGGTAAAAGAATTTGGTATTGATTTAAATAATATGTTTGAATTTTGGAATTGGGTTGGCGGACGCTATAGTCTTTGGTCTGCTATAGGTTTAGCTATTATGATTTATTTAGGTAAGGAAAATTTCTCATCTTTATTAGAAGGGGCATATTTGATGGATGAGCATTTTTATAATGAGCCATTTGAAAAAAATATGCCTGTTATTTTAGGTTTAATCGGTATTTGGTATATAAATTTCTTCGATGCGGGTAGCCATATCATAGCTCCTTACGATTCTATGTTAAAATATCTTCCTAAATTTATACAACAATTAGATATGGAAAGCAATGGTAAGCAGGTTAGAAAGGATGGCAAAAAAGTTGATTATGATACTGGTCCTATTATTTGGGGTGATACGGGTATTAACGCTCAACATGCTTTTTTTCAACTTTTGCATCAAGGAACACATTTAAGTCCTATTGATTTGATTGCATCCTTAAGTAAAAAAGGAAGCTTTCCAGGGCACCATGAAATTTTACTCAGCAACGTTTTTGCTCAAGCTGAAGCTTTTATGAAAGGAAAAACTCTTGAAGAAGTTCAAAAAGAAATGTCTGATAAGGGTTTTAATGAAGAGCAAATTTGTAAACTTGCACCCCATAGGGTTTTTTCAGGCAATAGGCCTAGTAATATTATTTTACTCAATGAAATCAATCCTAAAAGCATAGGTTCTTTGGTTGCCTTATATGAACATAAAATTTTTGTTCAAGGTGTAATTTGGGATATTAATAGTTTTGATCAATGGGGAGTTGAGCTTGGTAAAGAACTTGTTAAAACTATTTTATCAGAACTTCAGGGTGGAAAAATTCAAGAGCATGATAGCTCTACAAAACATTTAATACAAATTTATAAAAATTTTAATTCAATTTAAAAAGGGAAAAATATGCAAACTAAATCTAATAATTTTGCATTGGCAGCTTTAACAGCTTTGTTTTTTGCTATGGGGTTTATCACGGTATTAAATGATATCTTAATACCACATCTTAAGGCGATATTTAATCTTAATCATTTTGAATCAGCTTTAGTGCAATTTTGTTTTTTTGGAGCTTATTTTGTAACGGGCGGAATTTTTGGCAAGCTTTTGGAGAAGGTTGGTTATCCGATAGGAGTTGTTTTAGGTTTTGTATTAACAGCCATTGGTTGTGTTTTATTTTATCCAGCAGCCTCTATGGCTTCATATCCTATATTTTTAGGAGCCTTTTTTATATTAGCAAGTGGAGTTGTTTTATTGCAAACCGCTGGGAATCCATTTGTAACTTTACTTGCTCCAGGAAAGGAAGCTACGGCTTTAACATTGGTTCAAGCTTTTAATTCTTTAGGGACAACTTTAGGGCCAATTTTTGGTGCCGCTTTTATACTTTCAGATACTGTAAAATATGCAAGTAAGTTAGAAGAAGCCCAATCTGTTCAAATTCCTTATTTAGGAATTGCTGGAATTTTAATTCTTTTGGCTATTGTGACATATCTTTTAAGACTTCCAGACGCAAGACAAATGGTTGAAAAAATTATAGATAAAAAAAATCATAACAATAAAGGAAGCGTTTTTGAATATCCTCATTTTGTCTTAGGGGTAGCAGCTATATTTTTTTATGTAGGGGCTGAAGTATCTATAGGTTCTTTTTTAATTTTAACTATGGAAAAATTTGCAAACATTCAAAAAATAACAGCTGCAAAGTATATAGTTTATTATTGGGGTGGAGCTATGATAGGAAGATTTATAGGAAGCTTCGTCATGACTAAACTTGCTCCAAATAAATGTTTAGTATTTAATTCTATTGTTAATATTTGTTTAATCATAATGGCTATTTTAATCGGTGGAAAGATTGCTATGGTAGCTTTATTGGCTATAGGACTTTTTAATTCAATTATGTTTCCAACTATTTTTTCTTTAGCAACAAAGAAATTAGGTAAATTTACAAGCAGAGCTTCTGGACTTATTAGTATGGCTATTGTTGGTGGAGCTTTGATACCTCCAGTTCAAGGCTTAGTTGCTGATTATTTTGATTTGCTTATTTCTTATTTGGTTCCTTTGTTATGCTATTTTTATATTCTCTTTTTTGCTATCAAAGGATATAGGGTTAAATAACCGAAAACAAAAAGCAAAAATCCGCTTTTTGTTTCATCTGTTTCATCTTATTTTAAGCTTGCTATGTATATAATTTCAATTTTTAATTGCAAGAAATATTTTTAATTTCTTTGATTATGTTCTTTTTAATTATCATTGTTAAGAGTCACAAGCAAGTTTTAATAAAAACAATTTTACAGGACTTGTTAAAGGG
>NZ_RYYJ01000001.1:0-173525 GCF_004379015.1 Campylobacter sp. US50a
TCTACCTGTATAGTTATTATCTACACAAATAATTTTATTGCCTTCACTAAGCAGTCTTTTACATAAATTAGAACCTAGAAATCCCGTTCCCCCAGTGATTAAAATGGATTTCATAAATTAAAGCATCCTTTTTTCTAAATTAAAATAATATTTTACTATAAAAAACTTTAATTTTAATTCTATATTAAACAAAACTTCTAATTCTACTTTTCATACTTGTTTCCTCTCTCTTTAAAACTTCAAATAATTTTCGATGAAATTCATCATGTAAAAACTCTTTGGATAATTTTTTTATGATTTCGTTGCTTTTCTTTTTGTCTTGATAATTTTGATTTAAAATTTCTTTATTTTTATTCTCATATCTTCCATTTGGATTAAATTCGTAATGATAAATGCAAGTTTTAAAAACAGCTATTTTCTCACAAAACATAAAATAAACATAACAAAAAAGCACATCTTCACCGTAACTCAAACGCTCATCTATTTTAACTTTTTCAAAACTTTTTAAGATGATATCTCTTCTAAAACACTTCGCCCAAACCGACCAGCAAAAATGCCTTTGTTTGCTTAAAAATTCTAAAAATTCCTTTTGATTAAAAACTTCATCTTGCTTAAAACGATAAAACTGCTTGGTTTTTACCCTATGTACAAAGGCATCAAAACAAAGCAAATCAAAACCTTTTTTCATCTCTTTAAGTGCTATTTCACAAGCATCAAGAATTAAAAAATCATCACTATCTAAAAACATTATAAAATCAGAACTAGAATGCAAAACCCCCAAATTTCTACTTGCAAAAGTGCCTAAATTTTCTTCATTTTGAAAGATTTTTATTCTTGGATCTTTTTTTGCAAATTCTAAAACCATATTTAAACTATTATCTTTACTTTTATCATCGATAATCAAAATTTCAATATCTTTTAAAGTCTGATTTATACAACTTTGCAAAGCTCTTGAGATAAAATCGCAAGAATTAAAAAGCGGGATTATGATAGAAAGTTGTGGCATATTTTTCCTAAATTTTGTTAAAATAATAAAAACAATTCTATCAAAATTTAGGAAATTTATGAAAATTTTTATACACCTTCCCACTTGGCTAGGCGATGCAGCGATGGCTTCACCTGCTTTATACACTATAAAAGAACATTTTAAAAATGCCCAATTTATCCTTTATGGCTCTTTGGTTTCTACGGCACTTTTTAAAGAATTTCCTAATTCTAAAATCATCATAGAAAATAAACAATCCCGCTATAAACAAGCCCTATCTTTACGCAAAGAACTTGGTAATATCGATTTTAGCTTTGCTTTTAGATCTGCGTTTTCTTCTAAGATTATCTTACATATTCTTAAAACAAGACAAAGATATTTTTTTGACAAAAACAAGCACAAAGAAGAACATCAAGTTTTAAAATACCTTTATTTTATAGAAAACTCACTTGGCATAAAAGCTCATTTTAAAAACTTAAAACTTCCCTTTAAACTAAAATTTCAAAACCCTCTTGTCTTAAAAAATGGCAAAAAAATTCTAGGACTAAACCCTGGTGCAAGCTTTGGAAGTGCAAAAAGATGGGATGCGAGTTATTTTGCTAAAGTGGCTTTAAATTTCAGCCAAAGTCATGATATTTTAATCTTTGGTGCAGGAAAAGCCGAACAAGAACTTTGTAATGAAATTTATCAAATTTTAAAAGAACAAAACATAAAAGTAAAAAATCTTTGCAATAAAACCACCATCAAAACCCTTTGTCAAAATATCGCTTTTTGCGATCTTTTCATCACAAATGACAGTGGACCTATGCACATAAGTGCGGTTTATAAGGTAAAAACCGTAGCTATTTTTGGCCCTACGAAATTTACTCAAACTTCACCTTGGCAAAATGAAAACGCAAAATTAGTGCATTTAGATCTAGCTTGTATGCCTTGTATGCAAAAAACCTGCCCTTTAAAACACCACAAATGCATGAAAGATTTAAAGCCTCAAAGGGTTATAGAAGAGGCTAGAAATTTACTTAAGCTTTAATCGATTTTTTATATATACAATAGATAACAACCTTAAAATATTTGAGTAAAATCTAAAAATTTCTCTAGCAATTTTTTTATATAATATTAATTTTATTGAAAATTTTCTTCCATATTCTACAATAACACTTGAAAAATTTGCTTGCTTAAGAAATAAAGGCTTTTTCACTATATTTAACACATTATGTTTATAAAACATATCCATATAATCATCTACAGCATAGATCCAATTTTTAGCGCATTTAAGAAATTTCTTTGCAGCACTTACTTGCAGTACATAGCCTTGAGTTCCAGCAAGTTTTTCAAAACTTAAATAATATCCACCCTCACTCAAAAAATACAATCTTTTATCAAATAAGTAACAAAGTCTTATATATTCATATTTGCTCTTTAATAGCTCATCTATATATTCTATCCCATTATTTAAAAATTCATCACTAAATTCCACGTCATCTTCTAGGATGATTATAGGCTCATCAAGCTTCACACATTCTTGCCAAAGTTTATAATGACTAGCAAAACAAGCTTTTTCTCCATCAGAAAGCTCTCTACCCAAAATCCAAGAACCCCACCAAGGAAAATGATCTTTAAATTCCAAATGTTCTTTATTTTTAGCATCAATAGCTTTAAAGAAAATAAATTCTAATTTATTTTTTAAACTAGGATTTTTTTCAAAAAGCTTTTGAATTTGTTTTTTCATATGCTCTTTTCTATCTAAAGAACGCTCTAAATTGATGATAAAAACTTTCATTAAAAACTCTCATCTATGATCTGACAAAGTGTGTGTATGATCAAAATATGCATTTCTTGAATTCTAGCCGTATCATCGCTTGGTACGACAAGATTATGATCGCAAAGCTTATTCATCATTCCACCACCCTTTCCGCTAAGCCCTAAACAAAGCATATTAAGTTCTTTTGCTTTTTTAAAAGCTTCTAAAACATTAGGGCTTTTTCCGCTCGTTGAAATGCCGATTAAAACATCATTTTCATTTCCTAAAGCTTCCACTTGTCTTGAAAAAACAAACTCAAAACCATAGTCATTTCCTATAGCACTAAGTGCTGAAGTATCGGTTGTAAGTGCTATACCTGCTAAAGCCTTGCGTTCTTTTTTATAACGCCCACTAAGTTCAGCTGCAAAATGTTGGGCATCAGCTGCACTTCCACCATTTCCGCAAATCAAAATCTTGCCACCTTTTTTAAGACATTCACATAAAAGCTCACCTATTTTAGCGATTTGTCCTTTTAAAATTTCACTTTCTTGAACGATTTTTTGATGTTCTTGCCATTCTTTTTCTACTAAATTTATCATTTTTTATCCTTAATCTTTTCTATGATCTTGCTTGTACTAAATCCTTCTTCAAAGTTGATTAATTCAATCTTTGAAACAATATCCGCACCCACAACAAGCTTATCTTTGTAATCAGCTCCTTTAACCAAAATATCAGGTTTTAAAAAGCTTATAAGTTCCAAAGGCGTATCTTCATCAAAAATCACTACAAAATCTACAAAATAAAAAGCTGCCAACATACAAGCTCTTTGAAACTCTGAATTTACAGGACGACTCTCACCTTTGAGTCTTTTCACACTCGCATCTGAGTTCAAACCTACAATCAAAACATCACCCAATCTTTTAGCTTTTTCAAGGTATTTTATATGTCCAAAATGCACTATATCAAAACAACCATTTGTAAAAACAATCTTTTTATTATTTTGTTTCAAAAGTACCAAAAGTTCTTCTTTGCTTTTGATTTTTTTCTCAAAATCCACGCGCTTAAAACTTTTAATCTCATCAAAACTCACACTCACGCTACCTATTTTACTTACCACAACAGCTGCAGCTTCATTGGCAAGTTCGCAAGCTTTAAAAATTTCAATCCCATTTGCCAAACAAAAAGCCAAAATGGCGATCACACTATCACCAGCCCCCGTTACATCATAAACTTCTAAGGCTTTGGCAGGTGCGATTTTTAATTTCTCATCAAAAAGTGCAATCCCTGCTTCTGAAAGAGTGATAATAGAATAACGCAAAGCAAAATCTTCTTTTAATTTTTTAATCCCTTTTTCTAAATTTTCACCCTCTAAATTTTCAAATTTCAAAGCCTCTAAAGCTTCTTTTTTATTAGGTGTAAGTAAGGTTGCACCGCTATATTTACTAAAATCATTCCCTTTAGGATCGACTAAAACAGGGATGTTTAAGAAATTTGCTTTTTCTATCACAGCCTTGCAAACCTTAGGCGTTAAAATACCCTTAGCATAATCGCTTAAAAGCACAGCTTTAAAATCTTTGATCTTTTCATCAAACAAAGCTATAAGTTCATTTTCAAGTAAAATTTCACTTATATCTTCTTCATCTAGTCTTAAAACCTGCTGATTGTGCGCCATAATGCGATTTTTAAAAGGGGTTTTGCGTCCTTTTTGGATCAAAAATTCTCCTTTTAAATTTTCTTGTAAAAATTTCCCACTCTCATCATCGCCCACAACACCAAGTGCAAAAACATCAGCACCTAAACTTTTCAAATTTGCATAAACATTCGCAGCCCCGCCTAATCTTTTATCTTCTTTAAGAGTTTTAGCTACCAAAACAGGGGCTTCAGGGCTGATACGCGAACAATCACACCAAGTATAATTATCCACCATAAAATCCCCTATAATTAAAATTTTAGGTTTTTGCTGACTTAAAAACTCAAGCATTTACTTCCTTTTCAAAAAGTCTTTTTATCTCACCTAAATAATCTTTTATACCCTCTTCAAGACTAAATTTTGGCTGATAATCCCAAGTTTGATCTAGTTTTGCTTCAGTGTGGAATTGATAAGATTTTACATAAGGATTTGGGATATATTCGCAAGGCAAATCAGTCTTTAACTCTTTTTGCAAAATATCAACTATATCTTGAAAAGTTCTTGCTTTACCACTGCCTACATTATAAACTCCACATTTTGAATCAAGGGCGATTAAATTGGCATTAATAACATCTTTGATATAGGTAAAATCTCTATAAATTTTATCACTTCCTTCAAACAAGCGTGGATTTTTTCCTGCTAAAATTTGATGGCCAAATTGCAAAACCATAGAAGCGGTTTTGTTTTTATAAAATTCGCCTTTTCCATAAACATTAAAATATCTAAGTCCTACTAAATGGGCTTTATCGTAGTATTTTTTCGCTAGCTTGTCCATCATCAATTTTGAAAAAGCATAAGGATTTTTTGGTTCTTCATCTTTACCTACAGTTTGTGGACTTTTTGCATCACCATAAACCGAAGCTGAACTTGCATAAATAAGCTTTGCATTAAGATCTATGCTAAGTTCTATAAAATCTTTAAAAGTATTTAGATTGGTTTGTAAAACCTTAGTTTGATCAAAAACTGTAGTGTCTGAAATTGCTGCTTGATGAAAAATAATCTCTGGCTTAAAATCTTCAATCTTTTTTAAAACTTTTTCATCATTAATATCACCTGCAAAAAGCTCTCCATCAAATTCAAGTAAATTTTTAAAATGCCCAAAACTTTGCAAATTTCCATTTTCAAAAGTCGCACTACTACGCATTTTATCGATGATTAAAATTTCATGTTTTTCTTGCAAATTTAAAGCCAGTTGCGAACCTATAAATCCTGCGCCACCTGTGATTGCTATTCTCATTTAAATGTCCTTTTCTTTAAAAAAGCTCAAAATTTCTTTTAAATTTTTAAATTGTCTAAAAAAATCGCCTTCTTTTTTTTCTTCATTCACTAAAATCAAAGTGCCAATATCAGCATTTAATCCTGCTTGCATATCGCTTAGATTATCTCCGATAAAAATAGAATTTTTCATATCTAAATCAAACTCATCTTTTGCTTTTAAAAGCATTCCTGCTTTAGGTTTGCGACATTCACAACCTTCTAAATGCGGACAATGATAAATTTTATCAATTTTTATATCTTGTTTGGCAAATTCTTTAAGCATATAATCACAAAGCTTAAAAAAATCACTTTCCTTGTAATATCCTCTTGCAATGCCTGATTGATTTGTCGCTATAAAAAGCAAATACTTTTTAGCTAAAAAATATCTACAAAGTTCAAAAATTCCATCACAAAATTCAAAATCTTCTATTTTATAAACATATTTTTTATCTATATTAATCACACCGTCTCTATCTAAAAATAATGCTTTTGTTTTCATAAAAAACATTATAATATAGCTTTTTTAAAAAGAAAATAAACATTATCTTTAATTTCTTAAGATTTTTATAAAAATAAAGATATATAATACCTAGCAATCTAATTTTTACTAAGGAGAAAACAAATGAAAAAATTATTAGTAGTTTCTGCTTTGGCATGTCTTGGTGTTTCTGCTTTTGCTGCAGATGGTGCTACACTTTTTAAAAAATGTGCAGTATGCCATGGTGCAAAAGCAGATAAAGTTTATTTAAACAAAGTTCCAGCTTTAAAAACTCTTTCTTCTGCTGAAAGACTTCAATACATGAAAGAATATTCAGAAGGCAAAAGAAATGCTTATGGTCAAGGTGCGATCATGAAACTTAACCTTAAAGGTTTAACTGAAGAAGATTTTAAAGCTATCGAAGCTCATATTGAAACTTTAAAATAATTTCTAAAAAAGGCTTTTCTTTTTAAGAAAGCCTTTTTTTATCCAAAGCTTCTTTTTTACGCCTTTCTAATTCTATAGCATCACGCAAAGAATCCTCATCATCATTTAAAGTAGTAAATTTATAATCATCATCAAATTGTTTATTTTTAATCCCCCAAAGCAAAGTTGCCAAAATGATAAAAAACGCTAAGATAGAAACCCCTATCATCATCATGATTATACTATTCATTCTTTAATCCTTAAAGCATTTAAAATAACTATTATACTACTAAAAGACATAGAAATAGCAGCGAATAAAGGATTAATCATACCCAAAAAAGCCAAAGGTATGGTACAAGCATTATAAAACAAAGAAAAAGCAAGATTTTGCTTGATAATTTTAAAGGTATTTTTAGATAATTTGATGGCTTTTTTTAAAGAAAGCAAGTCATTTTTCAAAAGTAAAACATCACTACTTTCTATAGCTAGATCACTTCCTTCTCTTAAAGTCATCGAAACACTTGCATATTTTAAAGCTAGTGCATCATTTACCCCATCACCTACAAATAAAACTTTGTAATTTTTGCTTAAATTTTCTATAGTTTTCATTTTATCTTCTGGCAAACAAGAAGCTTGATAATTTTGAATTTCTAACTTTTTAGCGATTTTTTCCACTGCTTTTTGATGATCGCCACTTAGTATCATTAATTCTTTCTTTTCTTTTTTAAGATAAGCGATAAGCTCTTTTGCACCTTCTCTTAAAACACTATCAAACTCAAAAGAAGCTAAAATTTTACCTTCCTTAGCAAAAATAAAATGTGTATTATCAAATTCTTTAGCCACAATACCCTTTTCTTGCAAAAATTTAGAACTTCCGCCTAAAAGCAACCCTTCATTTAACTCAGCACTTAAACCTTTAGCTTGAATGCTCGAATGCTTTTTAAAATCCAAATTTAAATTCTTAGCTCCTTTTTGCTTTAAATACGACGCAATATTTTGAGAGATAGGATGTTTAGAAAGTTTTACAAAATTATAAAGCTCATTTAAATCAAGCGCTTCATCTAAAAAAACCTCTTTAAGTTCAAGCTCTATTTTGGTTAAAATACCCGTTTTATCAAACACCACGCAATCACATTTGCTTAAATCTTCTATCACGCTAGAACTTTTAAATAAAATATGCTTTTTTAAAGCCCTACCTAAGGCCACAAGATTGCTCACGGGCGTTGCTAAAGCCAAAGCACAAGGACAAGCGATAATCAAAACTGCAATCGCATTGACTAAAGAAATTTCGAAACTCTCTTCTTTATAAAAAAACCAAAAAGCAAAACAAATAAAAGCGATCAATAAAACCGTTCTAGAAAAATAAACCGAAAGACTATTGACCAAACTTTCAAGTTTTGCTTTTTTAGAACTTGCAAGTTCTAAAAGCTGGATAATTTGACTGAGTTTTGAATCCTTGTAAAGCTTTGTTGCTTCATACTCCACACTTCCATCAAGCACTATACAAGCTGAAAAAATTTCATCTTCTTTTTGTATGAGTTTTGGAATACTTTCTCCGTTTAAAGAAGAAGTATCCACACTCATTTCACCACTTTTACAGATCCCATCGATTAAAATTTTATCTCCAGTTTTAAGCAAAATTCTATCCCCTAAACAAACCTTTTGCACTTCTTTAGGAACAAATTCTTTACCATCAAAAACCAAAACTTCATTTTGCAAAAAATCATTAAGCCCATCTATAGTATCTAAAGCACGCTTTTTGCTAAACATCTCAAGATATTTTCCTATAAAAACAAAGCAAACTATCATCGCCACAGAGTCAAAATACACTTCCCCCACCCTAAAAAACATAGCCCATAAAGAATAAACATAAGCCAAACTCGCTCCGCTAATCACCAATACATCCATATTTAAACTATGCATTTTTAAAGTTTTAAAAGCGCTTTTATAAAAATGAGATCCCGTATAAAAAAGCACAGGAGAGCAAAGGATAAATTCAGCAAAATTTAAAATATCCTTAGTATCCTTATCCATACCGCTAAATAATCCTGCGTATTTTGCCACTGCTATCCACATGATATTCATCACACAAGCTATAGCCACAACAAGCTTAGAATAAAATTCTCTTTTTAGTAAATCCGCTTTTTTTGAAGCCTTGCTCGCATCATAAGCACTCGCTTTATAACCTATGCTTTCAATAAGTCTTAAAATTTGCACCAAGGAAATACTTTGTTCATCAAAAACAATGCGTGCTTTATGGCTTAAATGATTGATATCAAGTTCTAAAATTCCTTCTTGTTTCGTTAAAATTTTCTCATTAAGCCACACACAAGCTGCACATTCTATACCGTGTATCATGAGATAAATTTCACTAAATCCTTCTTTAGTTTTAGTAATAAACTCATCATAATTTTTCATTTCATTTTGAAAATTTACAGGGCTTAAAGTTTGATTTCCAAGCTTTTCATAAAACTCATCTAATCCACTTTCATGTAAAATTTCCCAAACGCTCTCACAACCCTTACAGCAAAAAAATTTACCCTTATACTTTATCATTTGGGCTTGTTTATAATCAAGTCTACAATGTTCACATTTCATAATCATTCTTTAAAAAAATATTTTTTATAATTATAGACAAATTTGACAAAAAGTGCATTTTTTTACTAAAATCACATTTTACAAAAATTATTCTGCTAAATCTTACGAGGACTCATGGAAAAAGAAAAAAAACAACATCAAAGAACCCACGTTCCAGTGGAAGGTTATAAAATCGAAGAATTAAAATTATTAGATTTAGAAAATCTAGTTAAAATCGCTAATGAATGTGAAATCGAAAACCCAAGAGAATTTCGCCGTCAAGAACTTATTTTTGAAATTTTAAAAGCACAAACAAAAAAAGGCGGTTTCATACTTTTTACAGGGATTTTAGAAATTTCTTCTGAAGGTTATGGCTTTTTAAGAGGCATGGACTCTAATCTTAGCGATAGTGTTAATGACGCTTATGTTTCAAATTCGCAAATTAGAAAATTTGCTCTACGTGTAGGCGATATCGTTACAGGACAAGTTAGAGAACCAAAAGATCAAGAAAAATACTACGCTCTTTTAAAAATCGAAGCAATCAATTATCTGCCTTTACAAGAAGCTAAAGAAAGACCTTTATTTGATAACTTAACCCCTATTTTTCCAACAGAAAAAATCAAACTCGAATACGATGCAATGAAGCTTACAGGTCGTGTTTTGGATCTTTTTACTCCTATAGGAAAAGGGCAACGCGGACTCATCGTTGCTCCACCACGCACAGGTAAAACAGAGCTTATGAAAGAACTTGCTACTGCTATTGCAAAAAACCACCCAGAAATGCATTTAATCGTGCTTTTAGTCGATGAAAGACCTGAAGAAGTTACCGATATGCAAAGATGCGTAAAAGGCGAAGTTTTTAGTTCTACTTTTGATTTACCTGCTTATAATCATGTGCGTGTAGCTGAACTCGTGATAGAAAAAGCCAAAAGAATGGTAGAAACAGGAAAAGATGTTATTATCCTGCTTGATAGCATCACAAGACTGGCGCGTGCTTATAACACCGCAACTCCAAGCAGTGGAAAAGTCCTAAGCGGTGGGGTGGATGCTAATGCTTTGCACAAACCAAAACGCTTCTTTGGTGCAGCTAGAAATATAGAAAATGGAGGCTCTTTAACCATAGTTGCTACGGCTTTAATTGACACAGGTTCAAGGATGGATGATGTGATTTTTGAAGAATTTAAAGGCACAGGAAATAGCGAAATAGTTCTTGATAGAAATATTGCTGATAGAAGAATTTATCCTGCGATTAATATTATCAAATCAGGAACAAGAAAAGAAGAATTACTCCAAGGCGTAGCAAATCTTCAAAAAATTTGGGCGATCCGTTCGGCGATTTCTCAAATGGATGATGTTGAGGCATTGAAATTTTTATATTCTAAAATGCTTAAAACCAAAGACAATGTAGAACTTTTATCTATAATGAACGAGTAGAAAATGCTTCAAGCTTTAGCGATTAAATACAGACCAAAAACCTTTGATGAACTCATAGGACAAAAGACAGTTAGCGTAAGTTTAAAATACGCTCTAAATCATAATCGCTTAGCTCATGCTTATCTTTTTTCAGGACTTAGAGGAAGCGGAAAAACCTCAAGTGCTAGAATTTTTTCTCGTGCTTTAGTTTGCGAACAAGGACCAAGTGATACTCCATGTGGCACTTGCAAGCACTGTCTTGCAGCACTTGAAGGCAAACATATAGACATTATAGAAATGGATGCTGCAAGCAACCGTGGACTTGAAGACATACAAACCTTAATCGAGCAAACCAAATACACCCCTTCTATGGCAAGATTTAAAATTTTCATCATCGATGAAGTACATATGCTTACCCCGCAAGCTGCAAATGCACTTTTAAAAACCTTAGAAGAACCACCAAGTTATGTTAAATTTATACTTGCAACCACAGATCCTTTAAAACTTCCAGCCACTGTGCTTTCAAGAACGCAACATTTTCGCTTTAAACAAATTCCACAAAGTGAAATTTTAAATCATCTTAAAAAAATTTTACTTAAAGAAAATGTTAAATTTGAAGAAGAAGCTTTAAAATTCATAGCAAGAAGTGGCAATGGATCTTTAAGAGATACTTTAACCTTACTTGATCAAGCTATTATTTTTTGTCAAAATGAAATCAGCATTAGTAAAATTACAGATATGCTAGGCTTTTTAGATCCTCAAAAAATCAAAGCCTTTTATCAGGCTATTTTAACAAAAGACAAAGAAAAAGTTTTTGCATATTTAGAAGAATTGCAAGACTATGAAGCTTCAAGCGTGATTGATGAAATGCTTTTTTATTTAAAAGAAAGTTTTTTTGCAAAAAGTACAGAATTTTCTACTTTAATTTATGAAAGATTTTTCCGTATTTTATCAAAAGCTAAAAATATGCTTTGCGATGATGATGGCTTTACGCTTTGTGTTATGGCTTTTATGATGATGGAAGCAAGTCATTTAAAAGAAATTGACGCACAAATCCAAGAAATTAAACAAGAAAATATAACAAATACTACACCTAAGATCACACCTTCTCCCATCATACCTCATCTTGAGAAAAAAATAGAAAAAAATGCTTATGAAATCTTGCTTGATAGTATTTATGATAGGGATTTTGGTCTTGCAGAATGCTTTAAACAAAGCACAAAATTTATTAGTTTTGAAAGCAATACTTTAAATATAAGCTCAAACGCACAAGGACAAAATCGCGATACGCTCAATAAAGGTTTTAAACTCATACAAGAACTTTTTAAAGCTAAATTTGGAGAAAATGCAAAAATTAATGTGCAAAAAGCACTAACAATTGATGAAAATAAGCTTCAATCCTTAACTCAAGAATTACCAAACAGTGAAAATAAAAACAATATTCAAAGTTCTATTAATATGCTTAAAGAAGGAGCTAAAAAATTTGACCCACAAGAAGATCTTAAAGAGGCTCTTAAAGATTGTTTTGGGGAGCCTCAAATCCAAAATATAGATTAAGGTATTGCTTAATAATAATATAATTGATCTTTAGCTACAATATTTTTTATAAATTATTTAAAAAGAGGAATAAAAATGCAAAGAAGAGACTTTCTTAATGGCATGGCCTTAGCTGTCGTTGCCGGCATGACACCCTTACAATTACTCTATGGAAAAGATAGCAAAATTGAAGACTTTACAAAAGAATATTATCCTCCCAATCTACTTGGATTAAGAGGTAGTAATAATAAAAGCTATAAATACGCTCACATGCTAAGAGATGGAAATAAATTTGGTTTTAGCAGTATAAAACCTAAAGAAAATTATGATTTAGTAATCGTTGGAGCTGGAATCAGTGGGCTAGCTGCAGCTTGTTTTTATCAACAAAAATTTGGGGGGAATAAAAAAATTTTAATTCTTGACAATCATGATGATTTTGGAGGACATGCTAGACGCAATGAAATACAACTTGATGAAGGAACCATTTTAAGTTACGGAGGAAGTGAAAGTTTTCAATCCCCAAAAGCACTTTATTCTAAAGAAGTAATCGAACTCTTAAAATCACTTGGAGTCAGTATAGATGAATTAGCAAAACGATTTGATGTAAATTTTTACCCAGATTTAAAATTAAGCAGAGGGGTATATTTTTCAAAAGAAAATTTTGGTGTTGATAAAGTTGTCAATGGAAATCCTAGAAAAGTTATTTGCGATGATATCCCAGATTCTAAAAATAATGGAAAAAGTATTGAAAATTTTATTAAAGATTTTCCTATGACTTCTAAAGATAAAAGAGAGTTAATATCTCTTTTTAAAAGCAATAAAGATTATCTCAAAGGTTTAAGCAAAGAGGAAAAAGAAGAATATATGGCTAAAACAAGTTATAAAAAATTCTTAGAAGAAAAAGTAAAATTATCCCAAAAAGCCATAACATTTTTTGAGGGAATGACGGATGATTTTTTAGCTTTAGGTATAGATGCAATCTCTTGTGAGGATGCAAGAATTTCTTTTTTACCTGGGTTTGATAAATTAGGACTTGATCCTATCGAAGGAGAAGCTTTGGCCGAAATGGAAGAACCTTACATTTATCATTGTGCCGATGGAAATGCTACAGTAGCAAGATTAATGGTAAGAAAGCTGATTCCTACAGTGTCACAAAAAGGTAAAGATATGGACGATATCACCTTAGCCCATTTTGATTACTCAAAACTTGATGACCCTAATAATAAAGTTCGTTTACGATTAAATAGCACTGTTATTCATGTAGAAAATACAAAAAATGGAACCTTAATAAGCTATATCAATCAAGGAAAAAAATATAGAATTAAAGCAAAAAGTGTTGTAATGGCTAATTATAACAGTATGATTCCTTATATTATCCCTAGTTTACCTAAAGAACAAAAAGAAGCCTTAAGTAAAAATGTAAAAACATCTCTACTTCACACCAAAGTAATTATAAGCAATTGGGAACCATTTATTAAACTAGGGGTTCATGAAATTTATTCACCGAAAATGCCTTACGCTAGAACAAAACTTGATTATCCGGTTGATATGGGTGGCTATCATCATCCAAGAGATCCAAAAAAACCTATATGTATTCATATGGTTTGCTCTCCTTTAGCTCTAGCCAATATTCAAGGTATTGATCTTGAAGGGCTTGATGCAAGAGATAGAGCCAGAGTAGGTAGAAATCTATTATTTACGATGAGTTTTGAAGAACATGAAAAAATCATTAGGGAACAACTTCAAGGAATGTTGGGATCTGCAGGTTTTAACCACGAAAAAGATATATTAGCAATTGTTGTAAATCGCTGGGGGCATTGTTACTCCTATACAGAAAATAGTCTTTATGATGATCCTAAAATTGCAGAGCAAACCAGGCTTATAGCTAGAAAACCTTTTGGCAATATTGTTATAGCTAATTCAGATTCAGATTGGTCAGCTTATATGCATTCAGCTATCGACCAAGCTTATCGCGCTATTAATGAGATCAAGGCTTAGATTTTCTAAGCCTTAAAGAATTAAGTACCACAGCAACAGAACTAAAACACATTGCAAGTGCTGCTATATGAGGACTTAAAGTGATAAAAGGTATAAATCCTGCTGCGATAGGAATGCAAAGTACATTATAAATAAAAGCCCAAAAAAGATTTAGCTTAATAATACTGCGTGTTTTTTTAGCAAGTTTAAAACATTTAAAAATCGCTGATAAATCATCTTTTATCAAGATAAAATCTCCTGTTTTTTTTGCAAGTTCATTTGCCTTTGAAAAACTCATACTCACGCTTGCAGCAGATAAAGCCGCCGCATCATTGATCCCATCTCCTACAAAAAGAGTTTTTTTAAATTTTTGAATGATTTGTAGTTTTTCTTCACTCTTAAGTTGGGCATGAAATTCGTCTATTTGTAATTCTTTAGCTATTTTTTCTACATTTTTTATATGATCACCACTTAAAATAAAAGTTTTAAGATTTTGCTTTTTTAAATTTAACACAAGCTCTTTAGCCCCATCTTTTAAAGCATTGCTTAACAAAACACCACCTAAACACTTTTTATTCTTAGCAAAATACACCCTAACATATTCTTTAAAAGAATCAAAAAAGATATCGCTTTCTTTTGTGTCAACTTCATTTTTGTGCAAAAACTCCGCGCTACCTACAAGATAAATATTATTATCTTCTTTATATTTTATACCAGAACCCACAATCACTCTTCCCTCGCCCTTTAAATCAAAAATTTGATCTTTATGCAAAGCCTTGGCTATAGGATGAGAGCTTAAACTTTCAATTTGACATAATTTATCAAAATCATCTTTAGAAAGATTGTGCTTAAAAATACTCAAATTTTCCTTTGTTAATGTACCTGTTTTATCAAAAAAAGCGTACTTAACTAAGGCTAATTTTTCTAAAGCAGCAGGATTTTTAATAAGAATGAAATTTTTTGCCGCATTTGCACTTGCCACAACCAAAGCTATAGGCGTTGCAAGCCCTAAAGCACAAGGACAAGAAATCAAAAGCACAGCACAAGCGTGTAAAAAAGCTGTATTTAAATCCGCTTTTACCGCCCAAAAAACAAAAACTAAAAAAGCAAAAAATATTATACCCCCTACAAAGTATTTAGAAATTTGATCTGCTAAATTTGCCAAAGGACTTTTGATATTTCCTGCTTCAAAAACTAGATTTTTGATTTGTTCTAAAGTACTATCCATAGCCTTTTTGTTTGCTTTGATCCTTAAAGCGCCATTTAAAACTACTGCTCCTGCTTGAACTTCATCGCCTTCTTTTTTTAAAACAGGCAAAAACTCTCCATTTAAAAAACTCATATCAAGCTCTGCGCTCCCTAAAAGCACTACTCCATCTGCAACAATGCTTTCTCCTTCTTTTACCAAAAGCACATCGCCACTTTTGACAAAAGAACTTGGAATTTCTTTAATACTTTCATCTTCAAGCAAAATTTTTGTCTTTTTTGTATCTATATTTTCCAAAATTCTTTGATAATCTTGTGCTTTAAATTTAGCTTTACTTTCAAGATATTTTCCTAAAAGCACAAAGGAAATAATCATCATTGCACCACTAAAATACAAATCTTCTTCTTTAAAAATTTGCAAATACACTAAAAAAGAATACACAAAAGCACTCAAAGTCCCTAAAGCTACAAGGGTATTCATATCTAAATTTTTACTTTTAAGTCCTAAAAAAGCATGAGAAAAAAAATCTCTCCCGCAATAAAATATCCCAAAAAAACTCAAAGCCATTTGGATATTTTGCGAAAAAGAAGTTTTAACAAACATTTCAAAATACATAATAATCACACTCAAAACTATACTTAAAAGCAAATTTTTTCTTAATTCTAAGTGTTTTTTTGCCTTGTATGCGTTCAAGCTTTGTTCATCTTCTAAAATTTCAAAGCCTAAATTTTTAATTTTTGCGATGATATCTTTGCGTTTTTCTTGATCTTCAAGTAAAAAAACTCCGCTAGAATTCACATAAGAAACACTAGCATCTTTAACACCATCAATTTTTTTACAAGCTCTTTCTATAGCGTTAGAACAATTAACGCAAGTCATTTTACCTATTTTTATACGCAATTCTTCCATTATAAACGCTCTATGATTTCAAAACCTAAATCTTGAAATTCTTTTGTAAAATTTGATACTTGATTTTCTTCTAAATTTAAACTTAAAATTTTTTGCTCCAAATCTACTTCTATATTACCAAATTCATCTTCAAGAGAATTTTTGATCAAATTTACACAATTCATACAATTAACATTTTTTACTTTAAATTTCATTTTCACTCCTTATAGGATGTATGGTAATGTGCCCGATTTCAAATTCATGTAGTAATTTATGGGATAAATCCTGAGATAGTTTTTCAAATTCCTTTAGATCGCAAACTTTCACTTTTAAATGCATAGAAGCTACTAGCATTTTATTGGTGATTTGAGTAATATGCAAATCCACCACCTCATCCACACTAGGATTTAAAAGTAAAACTTGTCTTACTTTTTCTATATCCACAGGAGAACTTTCAAGTAAGACATTAGCGCTTTGTTTAAGCAAGATAATTGCCCATCTTAAAAGTAAGATTGATAATACAATAGCTAAAATCGTATCTATATAAACAATACCACTGAAATACACCGCTATCCCACCTATAATAACCACTAAAGAACCCAATAAATCACTCATCATATGTAAAAAAGCGGACTTCATATTGACATTTTCTAAATTTGCACCCTTAAACATCATCAAAGCATTAATCCCATTTACCAAAAAGCCCAAAATAGCTACAATTATCATGGTTTTAGCGTCAATTTCTTTTGGATTAATAAATTTTTCTATAGCCTCATAAATGATAAATAAAGCCGATAAAATAATGGTTAAAGCATTGACAAAAGCCACTAAAACTTCAAGACGAAAGTACCCAAAGGTCTTTTGATGATCTTGCCATTTTTCTACAGCTATGATGGCTAAAAAACTAAGAGCTAAGGCAAAAACATCAGAAAACATATGCAAAGTATCGCTTAAAAGTGCCAAAGAATTTGAAAGGATTGAATAAATAAATTGCACAAGCATCATAGAAAAAGTCATTAAAAGAGAAATTTTTAAAATCTTTTTATCCATACTCCTTGCATCAGCATGGGAATGATGATGTTCATGAGAATGTTCTTCGTGATTATGATGACAAGATTTGTTAGCTAAAGGCTCGTGTGATAAAAATTTATACATTTTATATCCTTTTTGCTTGACATTTTAAGATATTAAGCTAAAAAGAATATAAATATTTGTTATTCTTATAAAAATTAAAAGTCAAAAAGTTCGCCTAACCAACTTTCTTTCTTTTTCTTTTTATAGTAATCATTGTGCTGATGATAAGCTGAGTTATTATATCTTGACTCTTGTCTTGAAGCTTGGTTAAAATTTGCTGTATTAGGGACACTGCGTTCTATGATTTTGTCAAGTTCTCCACGATCAAGCCAAACGCCACGACATTTTGGACAATAATCAATCTCAACTCCACTCCTATCGCTCATAACCAAATCCACATTGCAAACTGGACATAACATACAATACCGCCTTTTTTTAAATTTTTGATTTAAAATTATAAAAAGAAATACTAAACAATTTTACAACAAGTTTTAATGTTTTTTTGCATGTCTAGTCATCATAAAACTTTGTTCAAAAAATATAAGCAAAGTAACACTCACTCCTATAGCTAGAGCCAAAGTCACAGAAACAGTTGTAAAAAAATAATCAAAAAATTGAACCAAAAATTCAGACTTAGCCTTCAAATCATCACTGCGTATAAAAGAAATAAGATACAAAATCGCTTTATAAGCATAAATTCCAGGTATCATAGGAATAAGAGCAGGAAAAGCGATAATTTCAGCAGGGGTTTTAATGATTTTTGCTAGAACAATTCCTAAACATCCTATGCAAAATGAAGCAACAAAAGTTGCGATTGCTAAAGTTTGAAAATGAAAATATTCCACCAAGGTAAAACGAAGCCCATGTGCAATTGCTGCTAAAAGAGCAGATAAAATAAGGGTTTTTAAAGGTGGATTGCAAGCATAAGCAAAGCCAAATCCCGCCACAGCAGCAAAAAACATATCTCTTAAAATAAATTCAATCATCTTAAAATCCCAAAATCCGAAATACTAAGCGTCATGTAAATTCCAAGTGCTATACAACAAATCAAAATAGCCACGCTGATAATACGACTAAGCCCCATTAAAATATGATCTTTTAATATATCAATCACAGAATTTATAAAAAATACCCCTGGTATAAGATATAAAATACTAGAACCCAAAGCCACATCAGAAGTATTGGTATATCCCATATCCAGTCCAAAAAATACAAACCACGATGAGATAAAAGAACAAAGGATGTATTGAATTCTTAAATCAATCTTTGCTTTAGTTAAAATATATCTTAACAACAATCCCACGAAAGTTGCAAAAAACACCAAATTTCCAGCGCCAAAATCACCGCCAAAAAGCCTACAAAAAGCCGAATTTGCCATAGAAACAAATAAAAGATTAAGCAAATAAGAATGCTTTTTTTGTTGAGAAATTTGCCCAAAAACGACTTTTGCTTTTTCAAGATCGTATTTGTGATCATATATAGCCCAGCTTAAAGCACTTAAATCAAAAATAAGTTTAAAATTAACATGGGCATGATGATTGGGTATGACATAAGTTCTTTGAATGGAGTTATCATCCATATCTACAACATTTAAAGTAATATGATGAAAAAAGAAATTGATATTTATCTCATAGCCATAAACCTCGGCTATTCTTCCTACGCATTTTGCCACCCTAGCTGTATAAGTTCCAGCACCTAGCAAAGTTTTAGTATATATGATTAAAAAATTAGTTAATCTTTGTATATCAGGTTTTTCCATATTTTGATCATCTTTAACTTGAATTTATTACAATTATAGCAAATTTGAAAATAATAAAGAAAAAAATATTTATAATTTAAATCATTTATTAAAAGGCTTTTTGATTTTGATATAAATTAAACTTGCTAAAATCACAAAAACAATTATAATGATTAAAATTTGAGTTAAATAAGTTTTAATCAACTCTTCATTTTGTCCTATATAATAACCCAAAAATACAAGTATAGCCACCCAAATAGCACTACCAAGTGCAGTAAAAAGTATAAAATTTACAAGTTTCATTTTTACCAAACCTGCAGGCATAGAGATGTACTGACGAATTCCTGGTAAAAGACGACAAGTAAAGGTTGAAAATTCCCCGTGTTTGTTAAAAAATTCTTCAAATTTAGCAAATTTGGCTTCATTTATACCAAAATACCTGCCCCATTTTAATACAAAATTTTTACCCCAAAAAAAGCAAATATAGTAATTAATCAAAGCCCCTAAAACAGAACCTAAAGTCCCGCTAAGTATACAAAGAGTGATATCAAGTTCGCCTTTATGTGCCAAATATCCAGCAGGTATCATAACAACTTCACTTGGAAAAGGTATAAAACAACTCTCTAAGGTCATTAAGATAATAATACCCAAATACCCCCAAGCACTAGCCGTCTCAACAATAAAAGAAATGATTTCTTGCATATTAGCCTTATTTGAAGAAATTTTAAAAAATTGTAGCTTAAAAGATTAAACAGTAAAAAGCGGTTTTATACCGCTTTTTTTATTTACCTGCAACCGAAACTTGATTTGGATTGTCCGCTGCACGAGCGATCATACACTCTTTTAAAACAGCAGCATCAGCTGGATCGCTAACTTTTTTATTAATCCAGCGTTCAACTTGTTTCATTGTTTTTGACTCTGGCTCTGGAGCTTCGTATTTTGCCATCAAACTTGCACAATCAGCCAAAGCAATGATAGGTAATAAACTTGCAAAAAGTATTTTTCTCATCTTTTGCTCCTTAGAATTTTACATTATACATTAACATGATATTATCAGCTCTTGCTTTATCTTTTTTCGCTCCACCAAATGGTAAGCCACGATTACCCCATTTATTTTGGATATTGGTATAGCTTAAGCGTAAGAATTGATATCTATCAAGTTGATAAATCACATAAACATCGTGAGCCGTTCCTCTTGTCATTCTTATATTAAGTGGATCATTGATACTTGGACGGCTCATAGTATACCAGTATCTACTTCCCCAGAAGAACTCATATCCTACTTTTAAAGCCTTGGTAAAATCATAGCGTCCACCTACATGCACAGCATAGCCATCTTCTTCATTGAAATTTAATTGAGACTGTACACCAGGAATTGCACTTAGAGTATGTGCGTTTGCTCCGTTAGAATACCCTAAAGATACAAAATAATTAAAATTTGTTCCAAAAGCTTTGTAATTTTCAAAATGAATATTTGCTAAAGTTAAATCCCCAAGATTATAAACACCTTGATTTAATAAAACCATTTGCCCTAAATTAATGCTAGGCAATGGTAATGCAAAATCAGTCATATGAGCCACATTGAAGATAATAAGATTATCTCCCATACCTTCTATAGGAAGCTCTCCTTCTACTGCAGCATAATAAAGATTTGCATCAGCATCTTTTTGATCGCTCATCCAGTCTCTTACTTTGCCTTCTTCATCCCATTGATAAGTTTTACCATAAGCTGCACGGATAGCTATCTTATGATCTTGCAAATTTTCAGGCTTATAAGTGATCACTGCTGCATCACCTAGAGCATTAATCGCTAAGGCTGGATAAGTGGATTGTCTTAAAGCATTGTTTCTAAGATTACTTCCTGGGCCATCGGTTCCTGGCTGTCTTCCTATAGTTGCAATCCACTCAGGCGTGATATAGTAGTCAAGATAAGCTCTATCTACATAAAGTACAGGCCCACTTGTTCTTGTGTTTCTTCCTGCATCTAAGTCATAAGGAGTACCACTCCAACCCATTTGAGACCAGTTTTTAGCCATAGATAAACGACCATAGAATTTGGTTTTATCATTAATATCAGCATTCATATTTAAATGAAGCTCATTCATCCATTTGTTATTAGCACTATAATCTTGTCCGCTAACTTTATAGTTTGTATTTGAAACCGCTGTTGAAAACTCAAGTCCAAATTTAACCTTGCTTAAAGCAGCTTGAAATTCTGTTTCATCAGCTCTATCATTAAGATCAGCAAGTTCAGCTTTTACAGCTTCATTTTGCTTAGCTTGAGCTTCCCTTTCTTTTCTGATTTGTGCAAGTTCAGCTTGAATTTGTGCAAGCTGTTTTTGAAGCTTGGTTATTTCATCATCTGTATTTTTAGCAAAAAGTGAAGATGAAAGAAGACAAGCACTTAAAATAAGTGAAAACTTAGTTTTCATAATCATAACTCCTTGTAATTTTGTTACATTTCACTGAAATAAAATTATAATTATAGAAAAAAAAGCTTTAAAAAAAATTATGTGTTAATTATTTTTAGCTAGTCAAATTTTATGACTAGCTTTACATTATAAGATTTAAATTTAATTACAAAATTTTTATATCTAAAATTTTATCTCCTTGGCGTATAGAGTCTAAAACTTCCAAACTTTCTTCATCTTTTGGATCAATTTGCCCAAAAACAGTATGAACCCCATCTAAATGAGCTTGAGGGCTATGACAAATGAAAAATTGGGATCCACCCGTATCGCGTCCTGCATGCGCCATAGATAAGGTTCCACGCTCATGCTTATGTTCTTGATCATCACATTCACAAATGATTTCATATCCAGGCCCACCTATACCATTGCCGTGTGGACAACCCCCTTGTATGACAAAATTTGGAATCACACGATGAAAATTTAAATCTTTATAAAATCCTTCAATAGCCAAAGTAGCAAAATTACAAACCGTTTGTGGAGCCTCATCACCAAAAAGTTTTAGCTTCATTGTACCTTTTTCAGTTTCTATAAGAGCAAATTTGTATTCATTTACTTTGCTTGTGTCGATTGTTTTTATCATATTTTTCTCCTTAATCTATATTTGTATAAACAGCTTGAACATCATCATCATCTTCTAACTTATCTAAAAGTTTTTCTATATCACTAAGCTGTTCTTCGCTAAAGCTTACAGGATTGTTTGGTATATACTCAAGTCCTGCTTTTTTAAGAACTAAACCCTTAGTTTCTATAGCAGAGCTTAGCTCACCAAAAGCAGTATAATCACCGCTAATTACTAACTCTTCTTCATTTTGTTCTAATTCTTCAAGCCCTGCATCGATCAAATCAAGTTCTAATTCTTCTAAATCCCCTGCAAATTTTTCAAGATGAAAAACCGCTTTTCTTGTAAACATAAAGCCTAAAGATCCATTTTGTAAAACTTCTCCACCATTCTTGCTAAAAATAGCTTTTACATTGGCCACGGTGCGTGTAGGGTTATCACTCATACATTCAACTATAACCAAAGCTCCATGTGCAGCTTTTCCTTCATAATGAATGTTTTTAATATCTGCGCTATCTTTTCCGCTCGCACGCTTAATAGCCGCATCTATATTATCTTTTGGCATATTATTTGCTTTTGCTGTAGCTATAGCACTTCTTAATTTTGGATTCATATCAGGATCAGTGCCACCTTCTTTAGCAGCTACTTGTATGGCTTTAGCAAGCTTAGGAAAAAGCTTGCTCATTTTATCCCATCTAGCCTCTTTAGAAGCTCTTCGGTATTCAAATGCTCGTCCCATAAATTCTCACTTTCTTTAAAGATTTTCAAACTTAAAAGTATAAACTAAAAAGGCTAATTAAAGCTTTAAATGGTATGATTTTACCACTTATTTTAGGAGAAGTTTTTGAATATCGCAAAAAAAGAACTTTTTGTTGCTTGGTTTTTCTTGATTGTTGCTATTGTATTTGAAGTTTTAGGTACTAGTTTTTTAAAAATGGAAAATCAAATTTTAGGCTATATATTTATGGCTTTATTTATAGCTTTTTCTTATTTTTTTATGGGCAAAGCGATTAAAAAAATTCAAGTAGGCATAGCCTATGCTGTATGGGAACTTTTAGGGATTATTCTTATACTTTTAGTTTCTTTTATAGTTTTTAAAGAGAGTTTAACCTTAACTCAAATTCTAGGCATTGTTCTTTCTATCGTTGGAATTATCATGATTAATATAGGCGAGGTTAAAGAATAATGTATATTTTTATCATTGTTTTATCAGCATTGTTAGATATCATAGCAAATTTATTGCTAAAAAAATCAGATGGTTTTAAGCATAAAATTTGGGGCTTGGCTGCGATTGTCAATGCTATACTTGCTTTTTTTCTACTTTCTTTTTCTTTAAAATACGTTCCTTTAAGCATAGCTTACTCAACTTGGGGTGCTATAGGCATCATAGGAACTTGTCTTGGTGGATGGATTTTATATAAAGAAAAATTAAACAAAATAGGAATTTTAGGCATCATTATCGTAATAATAGCAGTATTTTTACTAAATTATTAAAACAGCAAAATGCTGTTTTAATGTTCCATTTTGTTTTTCGCTTCAATACCCATTAAAGAAAATGCGGTTTTAATACTAAGAGCAACCAAAGAAAATAATTTAAGTAAATCATTTTCATTTGCAGAGCCTATAACTTTATTTTCATTGTAGAATTTATGAAAATTTGCAGCTAAATTTTTAAGATAATCAGGAATTTTTTGCAAAGCTCTAGCCTCAAAAGCATCATTTAAAATAGCTTTTAAATTCAAAGCTTCAAAAAGTAAATTTACACCATCTTGATTTAAACTTTGCAAATCAGCTCCCATTACATCATCGATTGTTTTACCAGCTTTAGCAAACACTTGATGAATTCTAGCGTGTGCGTAGTTGATATAATACACAGGATTAGAGCTATCTTCTTTTTGCAAATCACTAATATCAAATTCCAAATGAGTATCGCACTTTTTACTCAAAAAGATATAACGCAAAGCATCACTTCCTATTTCATCAATCACATCGCTCATCAAGATAAAATTTCCTGCTCTTTTACTCATTTTATAAGGCTCTCCATCTTTAAGCAAGGAAACCATTTGTGCTAAAATAATCTCAAGATTATTAGAGTCAAATCCCAAAAACTCCATCGCAGCTTTCATTCTAGGGATATAACCATGATGATCTGCTCCCCAGATATTAATACACTTGCCATAACCACGACTCATTTTATCCTTATGATAAACAATATCTGCTGCCAAATAAGTCCCGCGTCCATCTTCACGGATAATTACCCTATCTTTTTCATCGCCTTTTTGCGAAGAAGCAAGCCAAATTTTACCTTCTTGCTCGTAAATTCCTTTATGTTTTTTTAAAGATTCTAAAGTTGCATTTAAAGCGTCATAATACGATCTCTCGCTTACATAGCTGTCAATTTTAATCTTTGCTTGTTCTAAATTTTGTTTAATCAAAACAAGCATTTTATCTTTTGCCCAATCAGCTAAACTAGGGATATTTTCTTCACTAAAAAATTCTTTACCAAATTTTTCAAAAGCTTCTTTTGCCAAATCTGCTATATACTCGCCTTTGTAATATTGCTCTGGATATTCAACATTTTCATGAAGTATATTTTCTTTCACACTTAGTAAAATAGAAAGCCCTAGTAAATAAATTTGATTACCCGCATCATTGACATAGTATTCTGTATCAAATTTATAGCCCAAATGTCTTGCAAGTCTTGTTAAGGTGTCTCCAAAAACAGCGCCTCTTGCATGTCCTATGTGTAAAGGTCCGGTAGGATTTGCACTCACATATTCAAGCAAAAAACTTTCTTGTTTTTTTTCTCCTTTAGTAAAATCATTTGGATTTGCTAAAGCTTGATTTGCAAGTTCATTTAAAAAAGTTTTGGAAATTCTAAAATTTAAATACCCATTTACAGCTTCAACCGATTCAAAGCAATCATGATTTTGAAATTTGCTCGCTAAGTCGCTAGCGATCAACATAGGAGATTTTTTTAATTCCTTAGCCAGTGAAAAAGCCAAAGGGGTAGCAAAATGTGCCAAATTTTTATCCTTTGGATTTTCAAGTGTAAAATCACACTCTAAAATCTTTTTAATTTCATTAAAAATAATACTTTTCAAAAGACTAAACCTTAAGCTTTTTTTGTTTCGTCTATACTTGCATCAGCATTTGTATTATTAGTTGTGTTTTTGTTTTCTTCTATTTTTTGAGTATTTTTTGCTACTTCATCATCATTATTCATTTCATCTTTAAAAGTTTTAATACCTTTGCCTAAACCCTTTGCAAGTTCTGGAATTTTTTTTGCTCCAAAAAGCAATACAACAATCAATAAAATAATCAACCAATGACTTGGACTTGACCAACCACCCATTTTATTCTCCTTCATTCCAAATATTTTGAATTTGTCCTAGATTCTGCCCTTTGGTTCTAAATTTATGGGCGATTAAAATCGCTCGCAATGCTTCATAACTTTGCTTTAGCTCATCATTAATGATAAGATAATCATACTCGCTAAGCTCTTTCATTTCATTACTAGCGTTTTGTAATCTTTTTTCTAGTTGTATTATTGTATCAGTATTTCGCTTAATAAGTCTTTTTTTTAGCTCATCTTTATTTTTTGTAGTAATAAAAACAGAAACAATCTTATCAGCCATTTTTTTTCTGGCTATTTTAAATCCTTGCACATCAATATCAAAAACAACTATTTTTCCATTATCTAAAGCATCTTGAGTGTGCTTTAAAGAAGTGCCATAAAAATTTTCATGCACCTTAGCCCATTCTAAAAAATGATCACCATCTATACCTTTTTGAAATTCTTCATGGGATATAAAATGATAATGTATTCCATTTTTTTCACCCTCTCTTGGTTTGCGAGTTGTTGAAGAAATAGAAAAATAAAGCTCATCTTCAAATTCATCAAAAAGTTTTTTTAAAAGAGTTGATTTTCCAGCTCCACTAGGACCTGAAATCAACAAAATAAAACCTTGCAATTTTAATCCTCTTTAAAACTAATGTTTATATTTATATTCATATTCATACCCTTAAGAGCAGCTTTTAAGGTATCATCTTTAATACTTGAAGTGATCGCTCCTACTATACTTTGGCTAAGCTCATTAACTATCTCTTCGCTATTATCATCTTTAGTTACATTACTTACTATAGGCTCTTCATTTTTTTCTACAATTTCCTCTCCAAGAGCTTCTTGTATATCACTTTCTTTCAATGCATCAAAATCACTTATATTTAAATTTGGCACAACCACTTCCTCTTCATTTGTTCCTAATTCTTTATCGTCTAAAATTGGCTCATCTTTAAAATCTTCTAAAATCTTGCTACTATTATCACTATCAATACCATAATCAAGCTCATCAAGTTGAGCTAGTTCTTCTTTGATTTGATCTTGAGTGCTCAAATTTGAAATAAAATCATCCATTTCATCTTGAACATCTTCTTCCACAACGGGAGCAAACTCCTCTAAATTTTCCTCTGATTCTTCATTATCTTTTGCTTGACCTAAAAATTCAGCATCCTCAGGAATATCATCAAAATCCATTTCTTTTTCTTGCTCTTCGACCATAGGAAGATCATCAAAGTCGCTTATATTAGCTTGTAATTCTTTGTTATCTTCTAAATCTTCATCATTTTTATCATCTAGTTCATCTAAACTAGGCTCAGTATCCAAAGCTGTATGTTCTTGGCTTAAGTCTTCTTTTTCGCTTCCGCCATCTTCCAAAGTTAAATCTAAATCAGTTTGAATGTCTTCTTGATTCTGTTCTTTAGTTGTTTCTTGTTCTAAATTTTCATCTTCTAAATTTTGAGTTTCTAAAGTTTCGTTTGCATTATCATCTTGAGATTCGTTAAGCTCTTCTTGCATTTCTAATGTATTTGCTTTAGAATCGTTTAATAATTCTTGCTTTTTTATTTCTTCATTTTTGTCATCTTCTTTGATTTCTAAATCTTCATCATTTTTATCATCTAGTTCATCTAAACTAGGCTCAGTATCCAAAGCTGTATGTTCTTGGCTTAAGTCTTCTTTTTCGCTTCCGCCATCTTCCAAAGTTAAATCTAAATCAGTTTGAATGTCTTCTTGAGTCTGTTCTTTAGTTGCTTCTTGTTCTAAATTTTCATCTTCTAAATTTTGAGTTTCTAAAGTTTCGTTTGCATTATCATCTTGCGCATCATCATCAAAACTCAAATCTTCCATTCCATCTGAATTTATATCTAAAGAATTTTCATCAGGCAAATCATCTAAATTTAAATTATCTAAATCCAAGCTTATATCAGCATAAGGATTTTCATCATTGCTTAACATTGGCAAATCAATAGATGTATGTTTGTTTGTATCTTTATTATTAAGTAAATTTAAAAAATCTGTAGGTAAAAAAGGTTTTTGTAAAATTTGCGCATCTATATCTTCTACATTTTGGTTTCGCGGAGCTAAAAAAATCAATCTATCACATTTTTCTTTAAGAATTTTTAAAGGTGCTGGAGTATCGCTATCTACAACAATCACATCATAATTACCCAAATTTTCACTATAAGCATTAAGTTCTTCAAAATCATAAGACATTTTTTTAGCACTAAGGCTTACAAGTCTTGAAACTACAGGGTTTTCATTTAAAAGTAAAATTTTCATCACTTTAATCCTTGAAAAATAATCACTATTTTACGATAATTTCATTTATCCTTTCCTTAGGAGAAAAAAAGAGTTTGCATATGAGTAAAAAGTTCTAAAATTAAATTTTTAAAATATTGCATCATAACTAATAAAATAGCGATCAAAACTACAAAGCCTAAAGCTATCTTTATAGGATAGCCAATAACTAAAAGATTAAATTGTGGCATTGTTTTCATCAAAAGTCCAAAAATAACATCGGCTAAAAGTGAAATTCCAAGTATGGGAAAGCTCATAGTAAAACCTATGATGAAAATATTAAACATACCCATATTTAAATAATGCATTAAATTCTCATGCGGATAAAATCCACCTAAACTAATATAACCTAAAGAATGACTTAAAAACAAAAGCATTAAATGATGACCATCAAAAGCAAGAAAAAACATCAAAGCAAGCAAATTTAAAATTTGTGCCGTAATAGGCATACTCGTTCCAGAACTTGGATCTAATATACTTGCCATAGTAAATCCCATAGTAAAAGCAATCTGCTCACCTGCCATCATAATAATAGCAAAAATAATTTGAAGCATTAATCCTGCTATCATTCCAAAAATCACTTCACTAATAAGCTGTAAAACAAAAAAACTATCTAAATGCAAAGATTCTAATCTAGCCAAAGGATATAAATACATAGTCAAAAATAAAACTATAGTACTTTTTATCACCATAGGGATAGAATTATGTGAAAAAAAAGGAAAAAAAACTATAAGACCACTCATTCTAGCAAGAAGCAACATAAAAGTTACAACATTTTTATCGCCTAAATAATTAACAAATTCCATTGGCGTTTATAGTATAAGTTTTATCACAAAAACTTGCAAGCTTACTATCGTGAGTTACAAAAAATAAAGCTGCATCATTTTCTTTAACATAGGAAATTAAAAGTTCGATAACATTTTTAGCATTATCAAAATCCAAATTTCCAGTTGCTTCATCAGCAAAAATAATCTTTGGTTTTTTACAAAGCACGCGCGCGATACTCACACGCTGTTGTTGTCCGCCGCTAAGCTTTCCTATTTTTTGATGTAAAAGCGTATCAATACCTAATCTTTTTAAAATTTTCTCATCTAAATTTTGACCCGATAAAACACTAGCAAGTTCGATATTTTCTAAAGCTGAAAAACCTTTAAAAAGATAATGTGTCTGAAAAATAATACCAAAATCATAACGGCGAATTTTTAATCTTTCGTTTTCATCTATCTGATAAAGACTAGAACCTTTAAAAAAAACTTCACCTTTTTTTGGAATTAATAAAGAAGAAAGTATATGCAAAAGAGTAGATTTGCCACAACCGCTACTCCCTTGAATAGCAATGCAATCTTTAGTATTTAAAGCAAGATTTAAACCCTCAAAAAGCGGATAATCAAAACTATGGCTTAAATTTTCCGCTCTTAAGAGTTCCATTTTTAACCGTTTTTAAAGTTGTGCAGCAACTTCAGCCGCAAAATCTTCAGTTTTCTTTTCTAAACCTTCGCCAACTTCAAAGCAAATAAATTCGACAATTTTAATTTTTCCGCCAAATTCTTTTTCTTTTTCGGCAATTACTTGTTCTACGGTTTTTTTATCATCCATTACATAAAACTGACCCATTAAAGTAAGTTTGCTATCAAGTTGAGAATTATCTGCTATAAAGCTATTCATTTTACCTGGGATAATATTGTCCCAAATTTTTTCAGGTTTACCTTGAGCTTTAAGCTCTTCTTTGATTTTTTCTTCAGCTTCTTTTAAAATTGCATCGCTTAATTGTTTGCGACTTGCAAATTGAGGAATTTTATGTTCAGGTTTATTTGGATCTTTAAGTCTGCGTCTTTCTTCATTTTCTTTTTCAAGTTCAGCAACCAAAGCTTTGTATTCATTTTCAACAAAAGTCATATCCAAATCTTCATAACTTAAATAACTTGGTCTCATTGCTGCAATATGCATACAAATTTGTCTTAACAAATCTCTTGATTTTGAAGCCACTTCAGCGCTATCGCAAGCTGCAGCGATCACAACACCAACACGGCCATTTGTATGGATATAACCATTTACAACGCCGTTAGCACCTGCTTTTAAAGTTGCAAATCTTCTTACAACTAAGTTTTCTCCTATAGTTGCAATTTGACTTTTTAAATATTCTTCAAATTTTACGCCATTGATTGTGCTTGAATGAAGTTCTTCCACACTTTGTAAGCTATTACTTTGAATATGAGCTGTAGTATCTTTTGTTAAAGCGATAAACTGATCATTTTTTGCCACAAAATCTGTTTCGGAATTAATCTCGCTTACAGTTGCGCTTGTAAAATCATCGCTTACTTTTACACTTACTAAACCTTCTGCAGCAAGTCTGTCTGCTTTTTTAGCAGCCTTACCTAAACCTTTTTCTCTTAAAAGTTGTACTGCTTTATCAAAATCTCCATTAGTTTCACTCAAAGCATTTTTACAATCCATCATCCCCGCACCTGTACTTTCGCGGAGTTCTTTTACCATTGCAGCAGTGATTTCAGCCATTATTCTTGCTCCTCACCGAAGTCTTCTTCGCTCATCGCTTCATCTAAAACTTCTTTTTTCTCTTCATCGGTGATTTCTTTTTCTTCATTTGCTAAAGCTTCACCATCTTGTTCTCTTAAAGCTTTTCCTTCATTAATCGCTTCAGCCATTTCTTGACAGAAAAGTTGCACTGAACGAATTGCATCATCATTTCCTGGAATAGGATAAGTTACCAAATCAGGATCGCAGTTTGTATCTAGTGGAGCTACAACAGGAATTCTTAATCTATTTGCTTCTTGAACAGCAATTTTTTCTTTTACTGTGTCAACAACAAAAATCATATCAGGTTGAGTTTTCATATAACGAATTCCACCTAAATAAGCTAATAATTTTTCTTTTTTTCTTGTAAGCATTAAAGCTTCTTTTTTAGTTAAAAGCTTAATACTTCCATCTTCTTCCATTTTTTCAATTACTTCTAATTTTCTAATTGATTGGCGAATAGTACCAAAATTTGTCATCATACCGCCAAGCCATCTATGATTTACATAAGGCATACCGCATTTTTCAGCGTATTCTTTAATCGCTCCACCTGCTTGTTTTTTTGTTCCAACAAAAAGTATAGTTTTTCCTTCGGCAGCAGCGTCACGAACGATATTATAGGTATATCTAAAATATCTTAAAGTTTTTTGTAAATCAATTACATAAATACCTTTTCTCTCGCCAAAAATGAATTTTTTCATCTTTGGATTCCAGCGTCTTGTTTGGTGTCCAAAATGCACACCGCATTCTAATAAATCTCTCATACTAACCATGAGTTTCTCCTTATAAATTTAGCTTTATTCCTCCACATCCCTTAATTTACACAAGCTAAAAAGGATTGATGTGTGTGAAATGAAGCTAAGATTCTATCAAATTTAAGTTTAGTTTTTACTTATATATGTAGTCCTTAGTAAGGCTTAGATTATTATTGATTTCTTTTGTGATTAAAAATTGGAACAAATCCACGCTTCCAACACGAAAAGCAGAGGCACAAGAACGAAGGTATAAATCCCACATTCTTATAAATTCTTCATCATATTTTTCCCTTACCTTGTCCAATACTTTGTTAAAATTTTCATCCCATAAATCTAAAGTTTTTGCATAGTGCATTCTTAAACTTTCTGCTAAAAGAAGATGAAAATCCCACTCACTCATAGCACTTACAACCTCTCTTAAAGAAGGTAAATATCCTCCTGGAAAAATATATTTATCTATCCAAGCATTTGTTTTTCCTTCAAACATGGCTAAAATAGAATGTAAAAGCATAGAACCTCCAGGTTTTAAAACTTGTTTTACTTTCATAAAATAAAGTCCTAAATTCTCTTTGCCTACATGTTCAAACATACCCACAGAAACAACTTTATCAAAATAATTTTCAAATTCTAAATCTTGATAATTTTGAAGTCTTATTTCTATTTTATCTTCAAGATCAAGTTCTTTTACTCTTTCCTTGGCTTTTTTACACTGCTCCTCTGAAATAGTAATTCCAACAACCTTAACCCCATACTTTTGAGCCGCCATAATAGAAAGCCAACCCCAACCACAACCTATATCTAAAAGCTTTTCTCCTTCTTTTAAATCAAGTTTTTTAAGGGTATGTTCTATTTTGTTAATTTGAGCTTCATAAAGAGTATTATTAGGCTCTTTAAAATAAGCGCAAGAATAGCTCATAGTATCATCAAGCCAAAGCTTATAAAAATCATTACCTATATCATAATGACTTTTAATATTTTTACTTTCCTGTTTTTGGGCTATTTTACTCAAGATATCCTCTGTATTTTTTAAAAAACGCTTATTTGAAAAATAATACAAAACTTTAGCTATTTCATCATAATCACCTTCTATTTCTAGTTTAGACTCCATATAATGTTTTGCAAAAACTAAACTCGTATCACTAAATAATTTTAAAAAAGGTATTTTTTCTTTGAAAATTAAAGAAAATTTAGCAGACTGATTACCCACATGAAATTCTTCTTGATCCCAAAATACAATTCTAAAATTTCCATAATTCCATTTTGAAAGAATAAATTTAATCATTTGTTTTTCAAGCATGACATACTCCAATTAATAATAATTATTATTAGATAGTATCTCTTAATTAGGTTTAAAAATTAATAAAAATGAAGAAAAAATAAGATTTTTGCCATTATCACTAAATAATGGCAAAAAATGTAATATTAATGTAATTTAGACCAAACAGAACGCTTCCAACCTATAGCAAAAATACTTAAAATTACAAAGAATATCATTACATAAATTCCTGTAGTTTTTCTTTCTTCTTTCTTGCTATCACCCACTTGATCAATATAAGATACAACCTTAGCCTGTGCAGCTTCTGTTAAACCTACTCTTGGCATAGCGGTTCCTGGAAGAAGTTTTTGAGTGTTATTAATAAAATCATGTAAATATTGCTCACCACGAGATCTTATCATCATAGAAAGATCAGGCGGAACAGAACCTAAATAAGTTTTTAAATCATTTTGATTTGATGGAGTAAAAAAGCTATCGTATTTCATATCATGACAACGTCCGCAAGCCTCAATAAAAGTTGCTTTATCTTTAGCAAATTTTATATCTTTTTCCATTAAAGCCGCTTTTTGAGCACTATTTTCCATTTTAGCATATTTTGCCTCAACATCTTTCTTAATAGTAGCATCTTCATTGGCTTCAAATTTAACACTCACATCTTTAAGATAAGCAATTACATTGGCTATATTTGCATTTGTAGCTTCTTCACTTTCTCCTGAAGTATCTTTATTGTAAGCTGTCATAATAAAAGCATCACCAAATTTATGATCTACTTTTAAAGCAAGCGCAGGATGCATAATTAAAGCAGCTAAAAATTTTTCATCAAAAATAGCACCAGCTGCACTAAGATCAGGTGGTATTACTCCCATAGAAGAATCGGTAATATTAGCTGCTATTCCATCTTCTTTTACACCATGACATGCAAAACAGTTATTTTCAAAAAATTCTTTACCTTTTTTTGCATCACCCTTAGCAAAATCGATCTTTGCAACATCTGCCCAAAGTGTTTCAACTTTGCTTAATTCTTCTTTTGCTTTTTCAAGTTCTTTGTTTGCACTCTCTATTCTTTTAGCATCTCCTGAAGCTTGTGCATCTTTTAGAGCTAATTCTTTAGCTTCAACTATACCTTTTGCAAAAGTAGTATCTTCAACAGCAAAATCAAAATTTGCAGGAGCAACATGAGGTTTCATCACTGAATGAGCATAAGGCTCTACCCCCCAATATACAAGTGCAGTAAAAACTACTACAACTAAAAATATTTTTATTTCTCTCATTGTTTAGCTCCTTTTCTCTCCATAATAGTAATAACCGGTAAAACTACAATAAGTAAAAGTAAAAATACTATAGAAGCATAAAATCCTACCCAAGCATTTACACCTGTTGGAGGTAATTTTCCATAAACTGTTAAAACAATTAAATCGATAAGCAATATCCAAAACCAAATGAAAAATAAAGGTCTTTCATGAGCCGGTTTTACAACATCACTTCTATCAAGCCAAGGAAGCAAGAAGAAAATCACTTGAGCAATACCAAATGCAGCCAAACCTATATCAAAAGCTTTAATACCTGCAATATCAAAGAAAAATCCTCTTAAAACTTCATAACTCCATAAGAAATACCACTCAGGATAAATATGAGCTGGTGTTTTAAGCGCATTAGCCGGATCAAAATTAATTGGATCCATTGCAAATTCAAATTTAAAACAGACTAAATAAAAGAAGAAAATCATAAAAAAGCTTATATACATAAAATCTTTTGATAAAAATCCTGGCCAAAAAGGAATCACTTTAGAACCCTTTGTGTCACCTGCCATGTACTTTTCAGCCTCTAAGTCAAAGTCAAGTTCTTCAGAAATTTCATTATTAACATGAGGAATTCTTAAAGAATAGAAGTGAAATGCTATAATAGCAATGATAACTATAGGAAGCAAGCACACATGAAGCATAAAAAATCTTGTTAAAGTTGGATCAGAAACCGCATAATCTCCACGAATCCAAATCACAAGTTCAGGGCCAATAAATGGTATCCCTCCAAAAAGATTAGTGATTACTTGAGCTGCCCAATAACTCATTTGTCCCCAAGGAAGCATATACCCACTAAAAGCTTCAGCAGAAAATACAACAAACAAAAGCATACCGCTAACCCAAATCATTTCACGACCTTTCTTATAAGAACCGTAATAAATTCCTGTTAACATATGTATGTATATAATCAAAAATACAACAGAAGCGGCAACACCATGCATGTGACGCCAAAGCCATCCATAATCCACCTCTTGCATAATAGTCTTATTCACACTATCAAAAGCAAGTGCAGTATCTGGTTTATAATACATTACAAGTAAAAGTCCTGTAACAAAAAGCACTGCAAAAAGAGTGGTTAAAATAACCCCCATTGCCCAAAGAAAGTTAATTTGCTTTGGTATCCAATACTTTACCATTAAAACATCAAGTAGTTTATGTACTGCAAGTCTTTGATCAAGCCAATCTACAAGACCATTAGCTTTTCTAATTTGTGCCATCTTAAGCCTCCGCTATCATTTTTTTATATTCAGGACCCTCTTCGCCTAAAACAAGTTTGGTTCCATCGATCTTAAAAGGAGGAATTTCAAGAGGCTTTGGAGGAGGTCCAAAGACATTTTTTCCACTTGTGTCAAATTCTCCACCATGACAGGCACATTTAAACAATTGCTCGCTTGGTTGGTAAGCAGGTATACAACCCAAATGCGTACAAAGTCCTATAACCACAGTATAAGCTGCGTTATCTACCACAACATCACGTTTTTCATCTTTTGGCATACTCGCATCTTTTTTTAATATAAAAATAGGCTTTTTACGCCATTCTATAGTTCTAAGCTCTCCATCTTGCATTCCTGATAAATCTACTGTAGTAAAACCTGCAGCTTTGACACTTGGAAGTGGATCCCAAGTTTTTTTCATCGCAACAAGCGAGAAAACACCGCCTACAGCAGCTACGCTTCCAAATGCAAAGCCCATAAAGCTTCGTCTACTCTCAGATGTAGCCATAACTTGTCCTTTCGATTTTATTTTTTAACCAAGTTAAAAGTTTATCGAAATTAAAATAAATTTTTTCTTTGTTTAACAAATTTTGATATTTAGACAATAAGAGCAAAAAGAGAAAAAACAAGCACAGGTAAAGTTATCAAAAAGCCAAATTTAGAATATTGCCAAAAAGAAATATTAATGCCTTTTCTAGCCAAAACTCCAAGCCAAAGCAAAGTTGCCAAAGAACCTATTGGCGTAAGTTTTGGGCCTATGTTTACCCCCAAAAGATGCGCATAAATCATCAAGGAATCAAAAGAAAAACTTTCAAAATATTCTTTTAATGCTAAATCTCCGATTAAAACCATAGGCAAATTATTAAACACAGAAGATCCAAAAGCTGAAATCAAAGCCACACCAAAAATTCCACTCTTATCTTGCATCAAAAAAGCATAGCTTTTAACCAAAATTTCGCTCACGCCTATTTTATGTAAAGCAAAAACCACCATATAAAGCCCAAAACTAAAAAGCAAAACTCCATAAGGTGCTTCAAAAAGAATTTTAACACTTTTTTTACCTTGAATTTTTAAAACAATAAGCCAAAAAATTCCCGCCCAAAGCAAAGCAAAAAAACTTATTTTAATATCAAAAATTTCACCTATAAAAAAACTGATCACAAAAAGAAGTAAAAATACTATGCAAAGAAAAAACAATTTCAATGAAATTTGCTCTTTTTTGACTAATTTAAATTCAAGCCTTTTAGGCAAAACTCTCCCATAAAGCATAAAAACCATAACTATAGTAGAAAGCAAAACAAAAAAATTTGGCAAAAACATATTTTTAGCAAATTCTAAAAATTCTATCTTAAAATAATTTGCTGTAATAATATTGGTTAAATTTGAAATAACCAAAGCGTTTGAACTTGCATCACATAAAAAAGAAAGACTAAGCAAAAAAGAACTTAAAATAAAAACATGATTTTTACAATCTTTAAGAGTTGAAAATAAAGCTATAATAATAGGTGTAATGATTAAAATCGCTCCATCGTTAGCAAAAAATGCAGAAAGAAAAAAGACAAAAATCAACAAAAATAACATCAATTTTTTTGTGCTAATATAAATTTTTTCTTGATTTTTCTCTCTAGAAAAATGCAAAATTTTACTCGCAATAAAATCAAAAAATCCCAAAGCTTCCAAGCTAAAAGAAAGGATAATCAACCCAACCAAAGTTAAAGAACTATCCCAAACCAAAGAAAAAACAAAATAAGCGTCTGTAAAATCTACCAATTGAAAAATAAAAACAAAAAAAGCTCCCAAGCTAGAAAATACCCAAATAGGTAAATTCCATGGACGCCAAAAAAGTAAAATTAAAGTAGATAAAAAAATAAAAAAAGCAAGCATTTAAGCTTTTTTCTTTTGCATTTTGATATAAATTTGCAAAATATCCAACGCCGCAGGAGTGATTCCACTGATTTGACTTGCAGCAAAAATAGTTGGAGGTTTATGATGATTAAGCTTTTCTACAACTTCATTACTCAAACCGCTTACACTTTTAAAATCAAAATTTTCAGGAATTTTAAGCTCGCTAAGATTTTTCATTTTTTCTACTTGAGCTTTTTGCATACTAATGTAATGATAATACTTTGCCTCATTTAAAATCTCTCTTAAGGAGTAATGATCCATAGTTTCAAACATAGGATCAAGTTTTTTTAATTTTTCTATATCAAAACTTGCTCTTGCGACAATTTTTTGAAGATTGACTATAGAAGAAATTTTATCTTCTCCTAAACTCTCTAAAAAAGCATTATTTTGGTTATTAGGTGTGAATTCTTTAGAAAGTAAAAATTCAAGTCCTTTTTGAAGATTGTTTGCGATATTTTGTATATAAGTAAAATCTTGCTCGCTTAAAAGCCCTAAATCATAGCCATATTTTCCAAGTCTAAGTATAGCATTTTCTTCCCTTAAAAGCAGTCTAAATTCCGCTCTTGAAGTAAACATTCTATAAGGTTCTTTTGTGCCTTTTACTACCAAATCATCGATTAAAACTCCTATATAAGCTTCATCGCGCCTTAAAATCAAAGGCTCTTTCATATCTATGCTTAAACTTGCATTGATTCCTGCCATAAAGCCTTGTGCTGCAGCCTCTTCATAACCAGTAGTTCCATTAATCTGTCCTGCACAATAAAGATTTTTAATCTTTTTAAGTTCTAAAGTATGCTTAAGTTCAGTTGGCTCTATATAATCATATTCTATAGCATAACCAAAACGGGTTATTTTAGCATCTTCAAAACCCTTTATAGAACGCAACATTTGAATTTGCACCTCATAAGGTAAAGAAGTAGAAAAACCATTGATATAATACTCTGTCGCATCGATAGTTTGAGGCTCTATAAAAAGATGATGACTTTCTTTGTCGCTAAAACGATTAATCTTATCTTCTATAGAAGGACAATACCTTGGCCCCACACCTTCAATCTGGCCTGTAAAAAGTGGAGCACGATAAAAATTATTCTTAATAATCTCATGTGTAGTTGTATTAGTGCGTGCGATATAACAAGGAAGTTGAGTAGGATTAAAATTTCTTGAACGAAAACTAAAAGCTTTAGGATTTACATCGCCATCTTGGATTTCAAGTGCGCTAAAATCAATACTTTTTGCATCTACTCTTGGGCAAGTTCCTGTTTTTAAACGCCCCATTTTTAAACCCAAAGTTTGTAGATAATTGCCTAAATTTACTGAAGCAAGCTCCCCTACCCTTCCTGCTTGAAGTTTATTTTCGCCTATATGAATAAGTCCATTTAAAAAAGTCCCTGTTGTAAGTATCACTTTTTTGGCAAAATATGTATTTTCTAAATTTGTTTTTACGCCTTTAACTTCATCATTTTCTACGATTAAAGCATTCGCTTGTTCTTGAGAAATTTCTAAATTTGGAAGTTTTAAAAGTTTATTACGTGCAATGATACGGTACTTATCCATATCAATTTGCGCCCTACTTCCTTGAACGGCTACACCCTTACTTTCATTTAAAATGCGAAATTGTATTCCCGCTTCATCGGTGATTTCACCCATAAGACCACCCATGGCATCAAGTTCTTTTACCAAATGCCCTTTTGCAAGTCCACCTATAGCTGGATTACAACTTGCTGCTCCTATTTGCTCAATCAATGTAGTTAAAAGTAAGGTTTTTTTACCCATTCTAGCAGCAGCAGCACTTGCTTCAACACCCGCATGTCCACCACCTATAACAATGACATCAAACATATTTTGCCTTGAAAAATGTGAATTTTTAAAAGAAAGATTATATAATATTTAGACTTAAAACAAACTCGTTTTAAGTCTAACAAAAATTTATTTAGCTTCTTGGAGAGAGAAAATTAACTCATTATAAGTTTTATCTGCATCTTTGCAGAAATTTTTAAGCATCTCAACACCTTTATTTAAACCTTGTTGCTGTTCTACTCTTAAAAGATCGCTATAAAGGCTTTCTATTGTAGAAATAGCACTTTTATTTGGCATACGACGAACGGAATAATAGCCTATGATATTATTATTAATGTCTATTGATGGAGTTACATTTGCAAAAACCCAGTAGTAATTGTTATCTTTAGTTTTGTTTTTTACGTAAGCAAAAATTTCCTTACCCTCTCTCATATAATCCCATAAATATTTAAAAACAGTTTTTGGCATCTCTTCATGTCTTACTATGTTATGAGGTTTATTTAAAACTTCACCCATGGTATAACCTGCATACTTTAAAAAATCATCATTTGCATAAACTATTTTACCTTTTAAATCTGTTTTAGAAGTAATTAAACTATCTTCTTGTAAAAAAATTTCTCTTGACATTTCCCCACCCTCTTAATTTATATTTTTAATTTTGCTAAGATTTCAGCACTTCTTTGCTCTAGTGATTTAATATCATTTACAATCGCATCATAAGCTTTTTGATCGATATAATCTTGACTTGATTCTTCTATTGCTTTTTTAGCGTTATCTTTTATAAATTCTTTAGCTAAATTTAACTCAGTTTCAGAACTAAGTTCATTAATAACACCTTGAGCTCTCTCATCTTGGCAAAGATTAGAAATTGGATCTACGCTTTCAAGATTAAAATTTTGAGCCCCATTTAAATTTAAATATATATTTGATTTATAAAGAATATGATCGATTTTAACCACAGACAAAATCAATCTCTTTGCAAAGGATCCAAAATTAACACCAAGAGCACTACTATTTTCTTCTAGACGTTTAAAAGCTTGAGAAAATTTATTAATTCTTTCTTCAGATTCACTAACAATGTTAAAAACTTGTTCACTGCCACTTTGGATATTTACAAAATCTTGTTGCATAGTCTGAATTGCAATAGAAATTTCGCTTGTAGATCTTTGAGTTCTTTCTGCTAACTTTCTAACTTCATCAGCTACAACAGCAAAGCCCCTACCATGCTCTCCTGCACGCGCAGCTTCAATAGCGGCATTTAAAGCTAGAAGATTGGTTTGATCGGCTATATCACGTATTACTTCAACCACTGAAGTAATATTTTGGGAATTAGCCACAAAAGTTTGCACTGTTTCCTTACTCGAATTTACAACATCCATTAAAGAACCCATAGCACTTTGCAAAGAATCCACCTCTGAGCCATTTTCTGTAGCTGTATGAGTAATGGCATCAACTGTATCATATACATTTTTCATCATGCTAATATCTTGATTTAATGAGCTAGAAATTTGAGACATATCTTTATTTTGATTTCCAAGGCTTAAATCCATTAAAGTTCTTGATAAAGCATTTTTAAAAGTGGATCTTGCTGTCACTTCTATGTTTGCTAAAGCTTTATTTATAAATTCGATATTATGAGCAAAAATTCCTTTTAAACCTTCAGGCAAAGCCTTACGATAAAATTCGCCTTTTTGGGAACAAGAAATAGAAGTATTAATTTCCCTTAAGTAAGCTTCTAGCCCATCAATAGTATTGTTAAGATTATCTGCTATTTCGGCTAATTTTTTGCTTTTTGTTTTTACATAGATCATTCTATTGTCAAAATTTCCTTCTTTTAACTCTCTACAAAGAACCAAAAGTTTATCTATCATTATTTGCTCATCTTTGTGTTGTCTAAGCAAATAAATCGTTAAAACAGCGATTAAAATAAAAATTATCACTCCAATATAAATATGAATAAAAATGGCGCCTAAAACACCGATAATACTTAGAAAAATAGTTGATAATAATCCATTTTTCACCATAAATTTACCCCTTTATTAAAAATTTTTGAAGTCATAAATTAAAGTATATTTTAGTAATATATATTACTTTAATTTAATCACTAAAAATTATACAATAAAAAATATTAAATATATCTTATTTAGTTATCTTTTTGTAAGTTAAAAACAAGTTCATTATAAGTCATTTTATAAGAACTTACAATATCCATTAAAGCCGAAACTCCAGCATTAATGCCTGATTTTTGCTCTTTTTCAAGTAAAATTTTATAAACTTCTTTAATTATAGGAAGAGATTTTCTATTGGGCGCACGACGAACAGAATAGTAGTTGATGATATTTCCATTGGCATCAAATGAAGCACTTACATTTGCAAACACCCAGTAAAAACTACCATCCTTAGCTTTATTTTTTACAAATGCAAAAATTTCTTCTCCTTTTTGAATATAATCCCAAAGACATTTAAATAGAGTACGTGGCATATCTTCATGTCTTACTATATTATGAGATTTATACAAAAGCTCATCGACTTTATAACCTGCGTATTTTAAAAAATCATTATTGGCATAAATGATATTCCCTTTAAGATCTGTTTTAGAAGTAATTAAAGCATTTTCAGACAAAATTATTTCTTTCATAATTTAAAATATCCCAATAAAACAAATAAATCAAAAATAGAATTATTACCAATAATAAATAACAAAAAGCAAACTGAATTACAAAATTATAAAATTTTAAAAAATATTTTAAATTTTATAATGCAAATAATGAGAAATTTTGTAACATTTATATAATAAAATTGTCATATCATATAAAAGAAAGTATTTCTAGATTTGTTTTTTTGTTAAAATTTATAATACGCATTGTTAAAATTATATTTTACAAAGATCAAAAGGAGTGAATAAACTTGGAAACTTTAAGTCAAACTTTAGCTGAAAGAAAACCGCCTTTATATAAACGTATTATAAAAAGTCTTGGATTTTGGGTGATTATAGGCATTATTACAGGTATTGTGCTTGGCTATACAGATAAAGAATTAGCCATTGCTAGCAAACCAGGAGTTGATTATTTTATAGGTGCTCTAAAGGTTCTTATAGGTCCTATTATTTTTGTTACTTTGGTTTTGGGCATCATTAGTCTTGAAAGTTTAAAAAAAGTAGGTAGTATTGGTGCTAAAGCGGTTATTTACTTTGAAGTTGTAAGTACTTTAGCGCTTGCTATAGGTATTTTTATGGCAAATGTTATGCAACCAGGTCATGGAATGAATCTTGATCCAAGTCAACTTGATACAAAAAGCGTTCAAAAATATATTTCTCAAACCACAGAAGTAAGCGCGAGCTCTGAGATTATGCATATTTTAAAAGATGCTATGCCTACTGATATTATCACGCCTTTTACAGAAGGAAAAACCATACAAGTTTTAGTTATTGCTATAATTACTGCTTTGATTATTTCTTTAATGAGAATAGAAGACAAACAGGCAATTCAAAGAGTTTTTGAAGTGGTACAAAATTTTGTTTTTAAAATTCTACAAATCATTATGTATTTTAGTCCTATTGCCGCCTTTTCAGCAATGGCTGTACTCATAGCTCAATACGGAATTGGCTCTTTGATCAACTTGGCATATTTACTTTTAGTAATGCTGATTTCATGTCTTGTTTTTATATTTGGAATCTTAGGTCTGATTTGTTATTTTGCAAAAGTAAATATCTTCAAATTTATGAGATTTATCTCAAGAGAAGTATTGATCGTTTTTGCAACCAGTTCAAGCGAGTCTGCACTTGCTCCTTTAATGAGAAAACTAGAAAAAGCAGGACTTTCTAAAGCAACAGTCGGACTTGTTTTACCAACGGGATATAGTTTTAATCTTGATTGTACAAATATTTATCTAGCTATGAGCTTAATCTTTCTAGCACAAGCTTTCAATGTAAATTTAAGTTTAGCACACGAAATCAGTATTTTAATAGTATTAATGATAGCTTCAAAAGGTGCAGTGGGTGTAACTGGATCAGGTTTTATAGTACTTGGAAGTACGCTTGCAGCTCTAGGAAATATGGAAATTTCAGAAGCAAATGCAACCTTAGCGCAAGTTCTACCAGTAGCTGCTATAGGCGTTCTTTTAGGTGTTGATAAATTTATGTCTGAAATGAGGGCTGTTGGAAATCTTTGTGGAAATTCAGTAGCAGCCTTAATCGTTGCCATCTGGGATAAACAAATTGATCGAGAAAAATTCAACTATGCTATGGATAATCCAGAAAAATTTCATAATGCTGGAATGAACTAATGGGTTCTTTGGAGGAAATCATATCGATTAACCTCCTCTAAAGTATTATCTTTTTTTCTAAATTGCTTTAAAAAACTTTCATTGAAATTAAAACTAAATCCAACTTGAACAACAGTATCATCAACACTCTCTCTTGCGCTATAATCACGACGCAATAAATTTAAACTAAATACACTATAAGGAGAGTAAGATACTTGATAATTAGTTTTATCATTATCTTTACTTATATCAAAAGCAAAAGCGGTGTAAGTTGGAATTACAAAACTCATTCCAAGCTGTAAATTTTTTTCTGCTTCATTGGGTATGTAATAATTACTATAAGCCTTTATAAATTTACTATAACCAAACTCTGTACCAAAGCTTTTAGTATCTTTTTGTTCTTTTTGTTTGTCAATAAAACCATTAACTCCAAATAAAAAATCATCTTTTTCATAACGATTGATTAAGCCCCCTGAGTAATTATAATTATCTTGAGCCACAAAAAGTTCTTTTTGAAAAAGCAAAGAATTATTCTCTCCCTCATAAAGAGAACTTAAATTTTTAACCTGCGCGTTTTCGTTTTGAAAATCTAAATTCCCATCTGTTTTATCTATACCATTATTATTTTCTAAAGTTTTTGAAAGCAAGCTATCAAAAGTGCTTTTAAAATCCACATTCTCTTCTTGAATTTTTGGAGCTTCTTTAGTATTTTTATAATCAAAGTGCTCCCAAGAATTTTGATTATTATTTTTTGCCAAAGCCTCTGTAAGTTCATCGGCATTGAGTAAAGAAAACAATGCCATTATATAAAAAATACCCCTCATTATTCTTATATTCCTTATTATTTCTTGTTTGAATATTTATTATAAAAAAATAATATAAATAAAAATTCCACAAAGACTAAAAAATAAAATTAGCAAATTTCAAGTAAATAAGTGTATAATTAAAATAAAAAAAGGTTATTAATGCAAAAAGACAACCTCATAGCTTTTGTTATTTTTATTATCAGTACTATCGCATTTGTTATTTGGGGATTTGGTTATATTTCGCAACATCAACTGATTCTTTTTATTCTTGCTTCTATATTTGGTATTTTTATGGCATTTAATATAGGTGGAAATGATGTAGCCAATTCTTTTGGAACAAGCGTTGGTGCAAAAACAGTAACCATTAAACAAGCTTTAATTATAGCAGCTGTTTTTGAGCTAAGTGGAGCAATCTTCGCAGGCGCAGAAGTTACTAAGACCATACGCAGCGGTATTGTTGTTTTTCCAAATTCTTTAGATCCCATGCTTTTTGTTATCATTATGCTTGCTGCACTTTTAAGCTCTGGAGTTTGGATTTTTATTGCAACCAAGAAAGGCTTACCTGTATCAACCACACACAGTATAGTTGGTGGGATTGTAGGTGCTAGTATTATGATGGGGCTTTTAAAATTTGATGGGATTCAAACACTCTCCATGGTTAAATGGAGTGAAATTTTAAGAATAGCTATTTCTTGGGTAGCTTCGCCTCTTTTAGGGGGTATTGTAGCTTATACTATTTATTCATACATTGATAAGAAAATTTTGAAACCATCAGAAAAACTAAACGATGATTTGAAAAATATCAAAAAAGAAAGAAAGAAATTCAAAGAAGAATATTTTTTAGATTTAAAAACAAAATCCCAAGAAGAACAAATTAAAGAACTTTCCGCTATAGCTTTAGATGAGGAAGAACAAGAAAATAATTTCTATAGAAATAAAATGAAGGAATTTAAGGATCAAGAAAAAGATATAGATATTTACTCTATTTTAAAAACTCATATGCCAATCATTGCTTGTATTGCTGCTGCTATCATTTCGGCAATGTTTTTATTTAAAGGTTTAAATAATGTTAGCACTTTAGATATTTTACAAAACTTTTGGATTATCGGAATTATAGGAACTATAAGTTATGTTGTAACATTTGCTATAGTCAAAATCGTTAAAAAAACAGAACTTAATAAAACTACTGATAGAATTTTCTCATGGTTTCAAATATTTACAGCCTCTAGTTTTGCATTTTCACACGGAGCCAATGATATAGCCAATGCTATAGGTCCTTTTGCGGCGATTTTAGATGTCTTAAAAAACGGCACAATTAACTCAACTTCTCCTGTACCTTTTGCTGCTTTAGCTATGTTTGGAGTTGCTCTAGTTGTAGGACTTTGGTTTTTAGGTAAAGAAGTGATTACTACAGTGGGTTCAAAACTTGCAACCATACGCCCTACTACTGGATTTTCTGCAGAACTTGGTGCAAGCATAGTTATACTCTTAGCTACACAATTTGGGATTCCTGTTAGCTCCACCCATATACTCATAGGTGCTATATTGGGTATAGGAGTGTATAACAAAAACGCAAATTGGATTATGATGAAGCCTATAGGATTGGCTTGGATTATCACTTTACCAGCCGCTGGTATTATGGCAGCACTTGTATTTTTAGGATTTAAACTATCTTTAGGAATTTAAGTAAAGCTTATTTTTCTAAAATATTTTTTCCTTTAATTATATGCATTTTAATCTTTCCAAAAAGTTTATCCTCAGAATAAAGAGAACTTTTTGGAGCAAAAATTTCTTCATTCTCATCAAAAAGAACTAGATTAGCTTCTTTTCCGACTTCTATAACTCCACTATTTAAACCTAAAAATTCACTAGGATTTTTACTTGTAAATTGACAAAGCTCTTGCCAATTTAAAAATCCTTCTTTGATTAAAAAAGTATAGCAAAGACTTATAAATTCGCATACGCTATGGATTCCAAAGGCCGCTTCATCAAAAGCTAAATCTTTTAAAGAAATTGATTTTGCACTATGTAAAGAAGTTAAAAAACTAATTTTTCCTTCTTTTAAAGCCTCTCTTAAAGCCAAAACATCTTCTTTACTTCTTAAAGGTGGCATAAGTTTCGCAGCAGTATTAAAATCTTCACAAGCACTATCATCTTTGATAAGATGATGAATGCTTACAAGTTTTAAATCCTTTTCATCTAATAATACTAAAGAATCTCTCAAACTTAAAAGATCAAAAACAACCTTATTTTTATAAAATTTAGCCAATTCTTTCATTTTAGCTATCTGGCTAGTTTCAGCAATTTTACTCATGCCTATAAGCCCTAGCTCAAAACTCATTTCACAATCATTCATCACTCCATTATCATCAAAATTCTTATCATAACAACGCACAAAAATTGGAGAGTCTTTCATAAAAGCATATTGCGAGCTTACTTTTAAAGTATTTGCATCCAAAGAACTATCAAGCTCTAAAGCACAAGCACCTTTATTTAAGAGAGTGGCTAAATTTTTAAGCTTTCCGTTTGTATCCTTAACCCGCACACTTGAAAAAATTTGCATCTTTCTTTGAGCTAAATTTTGTAAAAATAAAGCAAAACTTTCTTCATCAAAATCCATGCAATCACGCAAAACTATACTAGAAATTCCTCCTTTTAGACACTCATTTTCTAAAAGCTCTAAATTAGCTAAAGAAAATTTATCGTTTTTTAAACTCACACACAAATCCACAAAAGATGGAAGTAAAGTCATACCTTTAGCATCTAAAATTTCTTCACCTTGTAAATTAGAACCAATATTAGTAATTTTTTCTTCTTTAACCTCTATATCTTGTAAAGAATTTCCATAAATTTTTGCATTTTTAATTATCATGATTTTTCCTTAATCATTTTGCTTTAGTAAATTCTGCGTTGCTTCTTGCACACTTTTACCCTTAAAAATTGCCACTACTTCATTTACAATAGGAGTATAAATTCCTTTCATTTTTGCTAATCTTTCTATAGCATAAGCAGTTTTTACACCTTCTGCTACTTCATTAAGTTCAGCTAAAATACTATCTAATTTTTGATTTTGCGCCAGTTTTAAACCCACTCTATAATTTCTTGATAAAATACTCGTTGCAGTTAAAAACAAATCCCCTGCTCCACTTAATCCTAAAAAAGTTTCTTCTTTAGCACCAAAAAATTTACCAAAACGGTGCATTTCTACAAGTCCTCTTGAAATCAGTGCTGCTCTTGCATTATTGCCAAGTTTTAACCCATCACTAATCCCACTTGCAATCGCTAAAACATTCTTATAAGCACCACAAATTTCAGCACCACGCACATCATTATCAGTATAAGTTTTAATAAAATCAGGGAAAAAACTTGCAAATTTTTTACAAAGCTCTTGATTTAGCCCGCTAATTATCAAGGCTGTAGGAAGTTTTTGCATTACTTCAGCAGCAAAAGAAGGGCCACTTAAAACACAAAAATTTTCTTTTGACACAAAATCCAAAAAAATTTCATCTAAAAATTGACAACTTTGATCTTCTATGCCTTTTGAAGCAATTAAAATTTTTTGTCCCTTGTTGATAAAATTTTCTTTAAGCCAAGCACGCATTCCTTGAGAACTTAAAGCAAAAACAAGATATTCACATTCTAAAGCTTCTTTTATGTTAACAAAATCTTCTAAATCACGCTGATGCAAAGAACTGATAAAACAATTGTGATTTTCTTTTAAGGCTAGATGTAAAGCACTGCCCCATTTTCCCGCACCAATAACCGCTATACGCATCAACCAAGCTTTGCTTTTAAAATTTCATTTACTTTTGCAGGATTAAAAGCTCCTTTACCTTCTTTCATTGCTTGACCCACAAAAAATCCAAAAAGCTTCTCTTTACCACTTTTATATTCTGCAACCTTATCAGCATTTGCATTTAAAATTTGTTCAATCACCGCTTCTATGGCTGAGTCATCACTTACTTGCTTAAGTCCTAGCTTTTCTATAGCTTCATCAATTTCCACACTAATATTTTCAAATACAAAAGCCAAAACATCTTTAGCCGCCTTTGCACTGATAGTGCCATCTTCTATGCGTTTAATTAAAACTCCAAGCTTTTGAGCATCTACAGGAGAATTTTCTATAGTCAATTCTCCTTTTAAAAGTCCCATGAGTTCAGTATTTAACCAATTTACACAAAGTTTAGGATTTAAATTTTGAGAAATAAGACTTTCAAAAAAACGACTCATTTCTAAAGAACTGATTAAAACCTCAGCATCACTTTCTTTTATACCAAGCTCGTCTATAAAGCGTGCTTTCTTCTCATCAGGAAGTTCAGGGATTTTAATATCTAAAAACTCATCTTTTAATAAAACAGGCAATAAATCAGGATCAGGAAAATATCGATATTCTGCTGCTTCTTCTTTGCCACGCATACTTCTCGTAACTAAATTTGTCGTATCAAAAAGTCTGGTTTCTTGAACTACTTCTTGTTCGTAAGTTCCATCTTCCCAAGCCTCACTTTGTCTTTTTACCTCATATTCTATGGCTTTTTGGATAAAACGAAAAGAATTAAGATTTTTAATCTCTACTCTAGTATAAAGTTTTGTATCGCCCTTAGGTCTTATGCTAACATTTGCATCGCATCTAAAACTTCCTTCTTGCATATTTGCATCTGAAATATCTAAAAAGCGTATAATAGAATGAAGTTTTTTAAGATAAGCTACTGCCTCATCACTACTTCTAAGCTCAGGCTCACTGACAATCTCAAGCAAAGGAGTTCCTGCACGATTTAAATCCACTTTAGAAAAATTACTTTCATGGATATTTTTACCTGCATCTTCTTCCAAGTGCGCTCTTGTAATACCTATGCGTTTATTTTCACCATTTACATTGATAAAAAGCTCACCCTTTTCTACTATAGGGATATCAAATTGTGAAATTTGATAAGCCTTAGGTAAATCTGGATAAAAATAATTCTTGCGATTAAAAACACTTTTTTTATTAATTGTTGCATTAACAGCTTTTCCAAAAGCTATAGCTTTTTTTACAGCCTCTTCATTTAAAACAGGCAAAGCTCCTGGTAAGGCCAAACAAGTGGGACAAACATTAGTATTTGGAGCTTCTCCAAAAGAAGTTGCACATGAGCAAAAGATTTTTGTTTTTGTATTTAACTGAGTATGAACTTCAAGACCTATAACTACTTCAAACATAAAATTTCCTTGAATTTTTAAATGTTTTATTTTATCTTTTTTTCTTTTAGAAAGGCTTTAAATATTAACTTTAAATGCTATAATCCTTAGGCAATTTATATTTAAGGAGTTAAAATGCCATTATTAGACAGCTTTAAAGTTGACCATACTAAAATGCCAGCTCCTGCTGTGCGTTTAGCTAAAGTTATGAAAACACCTAAGGGTGATGATATTAGTGTGTTTGATTTGCGTTTTTGCATACCAAATAAAGACATTATGAGCGAAAAAGGCACTCATACCTTAGAACATTTATTTGCAGGATTTATGAGAGATCATTTAAATTCAAATTCAGTTGAAATTATTGATATTTCACCTATGGGTTGTCGCACGGGTTTTTATATGAGTTTAATTGGAACACCTGATGAGAAAAGTATTGCAAAAGCTTGGGAAGAAGCTATGAAAGATGTTTTAAGCGTAAGCGATCAAAGCAAAATTCCTGAACTTAATATCTATCAATGCGGAACTTGTGCCATGCATTCTTTAGATGAAGCCAAACAAATTGCCCAAAAGGTTTTAAATCTAGGTATTAGCATAATGAATAACAAAGAATTAAAACTCGAGAATGCTTAAAAAGAATCTTTATTTTTTAAACGATTAAGCTTTAATTAATATATTTTGATATATGATTTTGAAATTTTATTATTTTAAAAGGAGAAAAAATGAAACTGATGTGCGAGATGTGTAGTATCTAGTGCGTCCTTTGGCTTAACATTATGTTTCCAAAGGTCCAAAAAGTGGATAAGGAGATATAATGTGTAAGAAAGTCAAAAAAGTTTATTTTTTCAAAATACTCATTTAAAATCTTAACTTACAAAAATTTCTCTAATAAAATTTAATTCAAAATATCTTCTTATCCTTAATTTTAATTTAAGGAGTAAAAATGAATTTACCTATACTTGATTTACAAGCTTATGAAAAAGATAAAAGCACTTTTCTTAAAAACTTAAGAGAAATCGCTTCTAAAATAGGCTTTTTTTATCTTATCAATACCGGTATAGATAAAAATTTAAACAAGAAATTATTCAAACTTGGCAAAGAATTTTTTAATCTTCCTAGAAGTTCAAAAGATCTTATTTCTATGGTGCATTCTCCTCAATTTAGAGGTTATACTAGCGAAGGTTTTGAATACACAGCAGGAGCTAAGGATTATAGAGAACAACTGGATATAAGCACAGAAAGAGATGCTTTAAACTGGAATTTAAACTCACCCTTATGGCAAAGATTAGAAGGTCCTAATCTTTGGCCTAGTGAAATTCCAGAACTTAAAAAAACTTTCTTAACTTGGCACGAACAAACCAAAAAAGCTTGTTTAAAGCTTTTAAAAGCCTTCGCTCAAGCCCTTGATCTGCCTAGCAATGCTTTTGATAAACTTTATGGAAAAAATTCTTATGAACATTGTAAAATCATACATTATCCTAAAAGTTCAAAAAACACTACTCAAGGCGTGGGTTCACATAAAGATGGCGGGCTTATCACTTTTGTTTTTCAAGAAAAACAAAGCGGACTTGAAGCTTTTATAGATGGTAAATGGCTTAGTATACCCCCACTTGAAAATAGCGTTGTAGTTAATATAGGAGAATTTTTAGAACTAGCTACCAATGGCTATTTAAAAGCTACTATTCACCGCGTGAATTTAAGCCCAAAAGAACGCTTTAGCATAGCTTATTTTCTTGGAGTGCAACTTGATAAGGATATACCTATTTTTAAGTTAAATCCAGAGCTTGCTAAAGAAAGCAAAGGTGTGGATACTGATCCTAAAAATCCACTTTTAAGAAATGTTGCAAGTAATTATTTTAAAAGAATGATACGCTCTCATCCTGATGTAGCAAGTATTTATCATAGTGACTTGATAGAAAAATTTAAATTTGCGTAAAGGAGAAAAAATGACTTTATTTACTAAAGCTTTTTGCGTCGCTACTCTTTTTACCGGTTTTGCATGGGCAAATGAAGAACTTAAAGTTGGCTCTTCTATAACACCTCATGCAGATATTTTAAGATTTATAAAATCAGCGCTTCAAAAACAAGGTTATGATTTAAAAATTTATGAATTCAATGATGGAGTAATCCCTAATGTAATGGTTGAAAATGGTGAGTTAGATGCTAATTATTTTCAGCATGAGCCTTATTTAAAAGAATTCAATCAAAGACAAGGCACTCATCTTGTAAAAGTTGCTAGTATCCATATAGAACCTATGGCAGTGTATTCTAAAAAACATAAAAAATTTAACCCCGAGGAAGGACAAAGCATTTCTATACCCAATAATCCTACAAATGAAAGCCGTGCTTTACGCATTGTAGCAAGCAAAGGACTTATAGAAGTTAAGGATAATGAGCTCATCACTCCTTTAGATATCACTAAAAATCCTAAGAAGCTTAAATTTGTAGAGTTAAAAGACGCTCAACTTACAAGGAGTTTAGATGATGTAGATTATTCTCTTATTAATAGCAATTTTGCTATTTTAGCAGGTTTAAACCCTGTAAAAGATGGGCTTTATACAGAAAGTAAATATAGTGAATATGGCAATATCATCGCCGTTAAAGAAGGTAATAAAAACCTTCCTAAAATCAAAGCCCTAGTAAAGGCCTTGCAAAGCGATGAAGTTAAAAAATTTATAGAAGAAAAATATCAGGGTGCTTTAATCCCTACATTTTAAGGAGAACAAATATGAAAAATTCAATCATTTCTTACCCAAGAATAGGTGCAAATAGAGAATTAAAATTTGCTATTGAAAAATACTTTAAAAACCAAAGTTCTAAAGAGGAGCTTTTAAAGAGTGCTAAGGATTTAAGGATTAGACACTGGCAAGAAATTCAAAAAGCTGGCATTGATTTTATCCCTAGTAATGATTTTTCACTTTATGATAATGTCTTAGATGCGGCTGTGCTTTTTAACATTGTTCATACAAAGTATAAAAATTTAAATTTAGATGCTTTAGATGAATACTTTGCTCAAAGTCGAGGTTATCAAGGAGAAAATGGAGATGTTACAGCCTTAGCAATGAAAAAATGGTTCAATACAAATTATCATTATTTGGTGCCTGAGTGTGATAATGCCGATATTATAGCTTTAACAGGGGATAAAATTTTTAAAGAATATCTCGAAGCTAAAGAGCTTGGCATAGAAAGCAAGCCTGTTTTAATAGGCATTTTCACACTTTTTAAACTCATTGCCTTTAAAGATGAAAAAACTCAAAAACTCGCCAAAGAAAAGCTTTTAAACGCTTACATAGAGCTTTTTGATAAACTAAATGAACTTAAAGTGACATGGCTTGAACTTGATGAGCCTTATTTGGTTTATGATTTAAGCAAGGAAGATATCGCTTTGTTCGAAGAATTTTACCAAGAACTTTTAAATCACAAAAAAAATCTTAAAATTTTACTTCAAAGCTATTTTGGGGACTTAAGAGATATTTATCCTAAACTTTTAGAAAGCAAATTTGATGCTTTGGGGCTTGATTTTATCGAAGGTAAACAAAGCTTAGCCTTAGTTCAAAAATACGGCTTTGCTAAAGATAAAATCCTTTTTGCAGGTCTTATTAACGCCAAAAATATCTATGCTAATGATTATGCTAAAAGCCTAAAGCTTATTAAAGAGCTTCAAAAATATACACAAAATATCATCTTAAACACTTCTTGCTCACTTTTACATGTGCCTTATAGCACTGAATTTGAAAGCAAATTGGATCCAAGCTATCTTAAACTTTTTGCCTTTGCTAAAGAAAAACTTCAAGAACTTAAAGATTTAAAAGAAATTCTAAATTCTAGCGAAGAAAATCCGCTCTTTAGAGCCAATCAAGAGCTTTTTAAAAATATCCCAGAGCGTTTAGATGAAAAAGTCAAAGCAAGGCTTAAGGCTTTAAAAAAAGAAGATTTTACCAGAACGCCTAGTTTTAAAGAACGCGCCTTAATCCAAAAAGAATTTTTAAAACTCCCTCTTTTACCAACCACAACCATAGGTTCCTTTCCTCAAAGTGCCGATGTAAGATCTAATCGCCTTGCCTTTAAGCAAGAAAAAATTTCAGCTCAAAACTACACTGAATTTAACCAACAAAAAATCAAAGAATGCATACAAATTCAAGAAGAAATAGGACTTGATGTTTTAGTGCATGGAGAATTTGAAAGAAATGATATGGTGGAGTATTTTGGAGAGAATTTAAAGGGCTTTTTATTTACTCAAAATGGTTGGGTGCAAAGCTATGGCACAAGGTGCGTTAAACCTCCTGTGATTTGGGGTGATGTATCACGCACAAAGCCTATTACCCTAGCTTGGTCTAAATTTGCACAAAGTTTAAGTCAAAAAATCGTAAAAGGTATGCTAACTGGGCCTGTAACCATACTTAATTGGTCCTTTCCAAGAGAAGACATCAGTCTAAAAGAAAGCACTGAGCAAATTGCCTTAGCTATAAGAGATGAAGTGTTAGATCTTGAAAATGCAGGTATAAAAATCATACAAATTGATGAAGCGGCTTTACGTGAAAAACTGCCTTTAAGGAAAAGTGATTGGCATAGCGAGTATTTAGATTGGGCTATCCCTGCTTTTAATCTTGTGCATAGTGGGGTAAAAGCTAAAACTCAAATTCACACTCATATGTGCTATAGTGAATTTAGCGATATCTTAAAAGAAATTGACGCTATGGATGCTGATGTGATTTCTTTTGAAGCTTCAAGATCAAACTTAAGTCTTTTAGATACCCTAAAAGCTATTCGTTTTAAAACTGAGGTGGGACCAGGAGTTTATGATATACATAGCCCTAGAGTTCCAAGCGTAGAAGAATTAAGTTTAACTATAGAAAAAATTTTAAACAAATTACCTAACGAGCAAATTTGGATCAATCCAGACTGCGGACTTAAAACAAGGGCTTATGAAGAAGTTATAGCCTCTCTTAAAAATTTAGTTACAGCTACGCAAAAAATACGAAAACAATTATAAGGAGTTTTTATGTGTAATTTTTCTTTTGAAGTTTTTCCACCAAGAAAGGATGAAAATATCAAAAATCTTCATGCTATCTTAGATGATTTAGGGCAATTAAGCCCTAATTTTATCAGCGTAACCTTTGGAGCTGGAGGCTCTGTTAACTCACAAAACACTTTAGAAATTGCAAGCTTAATCCAGAAAGAATATCAAATTCCTAGCATAGTACATTTACCTTGTATCCATTCTAGTAAAGAAAAAATCACTCAGATACTTCAAAAATGCAAAGAAAAAAATCTTAATCAAATTCTTGCCCTAAGAGGCGATATATGTGAGAATTTAGAAAAAAGCAAAGATTTTTCTTATGCTAGTGATTTAATTTCTTTTATAAAAAAACAAGAATATTTTGAAATTTATGCCGCATGCTATCCTGAAAAACATAATGAATCTAAAAATTTCATCGAGGATATACACCATCTTAAAACTAAGGTAAATGCAGGAACAGACAAGCTCATTACTCAACTTTTTTACGATAATGAAGATTTTTATACTTTTAAACAAAATTGTGCTTTAGCAGGTATTGACATACCTATTTACGCAGGTATTATGCCTATTACTAACAAAAGACAGGTTTTAAAAATTTCTCAACTTTGCGGAGCTAAAATCCCTCCTAAATTTGTTAAAATTTTAGAAAAATATGAAAATAATACTTTGGCTTTAGAAGATGCAGGTATCGCGTATGCTTGCGATCAAATTGTCGATTTAATCACAAGTGGCGTAGATGGAATTCATCTTTATACTATGAATAAATCCAAAGCAGCTATTAAAATTTATGAAGCTGTAAAGCATTTGCTTAAAGAAGAGCTTCGTGCTTAGAAAATAAACTATTTTTTGCTTTTATCTTAACTTATTTTCATTTTTTAGCTTATGGTTTTCTATAAGTAAAACAAAAATTAAAGATAAAAGCAAACCTGGTATAATACCCAAGCAAAGATAGAAAAAAGAATTATATTTAAAAAAGAAGAAAAGTGCACCAAAAAGCATTAAAGCTAAAGATACACCTTTGAAAAATTCTAAAATATAGATCAATGACCTTCCTCAACAACAGTTGCACCCGCTAAATATACATAAGTTAAAATCATAAAAATAAAAGCTTGTAAAAATGCCATAAAAGTTAAAAGCACATAAGCAGGAAGTGGAGCTATATAAGGAACTAAAGCTAAAATTACCATTAAAAATAAATCGTCGCCTTTAATATTTCCAAACAAACGGAAGGACAAAGAAACCACACGAGAAAGATGAGAGACTATCTCTATAGGAAACATCAAAGGAGCTAAAAGTTTAATAGGTCCCATAAAATGAGCAAAATACTTTACAAAACCTTGTGCCCTAATACCCTCAAAATGATAATATACAAAAACTATAATAGCTAAGGACAAAGTCAAATTTAAACTTGCAGTTGGAGCGTGAAAACCAGGTATTATACCTATAATATTACTAAAAAACACTATAATCCCCAAAGTTGCAACCAAAGGAAGATATTTTCTTGCACCTTTTTCACTTCCCATGGTATCTCTACCCATAGATAAAACTCCCTCTAAAAAAGCCTCACCTAAATTTTGCATACCGCGTGGAACAAGTTGCATAGAACGAGTAGCCATCATAGCCACTATAACAGCAATTAAAGCTACCAAACCTATGTGAAAAAAATAAGAAAAACTATGACTTGCATCAAGCAAAGAGCTAAATAAAAATAAATCTTTCATGGTTTCCTCAAAAATTTTATTCTAAACTCGAAATTTTAGCAAAATCTTACTTATATTTTAATGAAAATTTACATCCATTCTAAAACTTGCGAAAGTTCTTTAGCAACAAAACACTTAAGCCCTATATCTTCCAAAGGCTTAGAAGGAACAATGGCATTTTTAAATTTTTGCATTTTAGCTTCTTTTAAACGCGTATCAAGGCTAAAAACCTCTCTAATTTCTCCATTTAAACTAAGCTCCCCTATAAAAATACTATCTTTGCTCAAAGGGCGATTTTTAAAACTTGAAATAATAGCTGCAACCACAGCCAAATCCGCCGCAGTTTCACTTACTTTTACTCCGCCGCTAATATTTACAAATACATCATAATGCCCTAAAGGAATTTCAAGTTTTCTTTCAAGCAAAGCCAAAAGCATATCTAAGCGATTTTTTTCATATCCTGTAGCGCTGCGTTTTGGGTAAGAACTTTCACACACTAAAGCTTGAACTTCTAAAACCAAGGCACGAGATCCTTCCATCACAACACCTAAAGCACTTCCTGAAATAGCCTTTCCACGAGTAAAAAAACGATTTGCTAAATCTTTTGCGCTAATCAAACCCTTAGCAGTCATCTCAAAAATACCTACTTCATTCGTTCCACCAAAACGATTTTTAAAGCCTCTTAAAAGTCTGATTTCTTTAGTGGCATCTCCTTCAAAATAAAGCACCACATCTACCATATGCTCAAGAACCCTAGGCCCTGCTATAGCACCTTCTTTAGTAATATGCCCTATGATAAAAGTACTGATATTATAAGCCTTGCTAACACGCATAAGTTCAAAAGTAATCTCACGCACCTGAGTGATGCTTCCTGCTGCTGAAGTGATTTTATTTGAATATAGAGTTTGTATAGAATCAACGATAAGAATGCTATAATCTTTTTTGTGCAATTCTTCTAAAATATTTTCAAGGCAAAGTTCAGTAAGTAAAAATAAATTCGGAGTATTAGCCTCAAGACGATCAGCTCTTAATTTAATCTGGGCTTTACTTTCTTCGCCACTGACATAAAGCACTTTTTTACCCTGTTTAGCTAAATTTGAAGCAATTTTTAACAAAAGCGTAGATTTTCCCACACCTGGACTTCCGCCTATAAGCACTAAAGAACCTTCAACAAGCCCTCCACCTAAAACCAAATCAAGCTCATTATCATCTGTGCTGTATCTTGTAAAATGTTCTAACTCCACATCTTCAATACAAACAGCCTCACTTGTTTTCATACTAACTTGTGCAAGCTCTTTTAAAACTTTAATTTGCTCAGCTTTTAATTCTATAAAACTATCCCAAGCTCCACAATCAGGACATTTTCCAAGCCATTTGCTTTGTTGATTTCCACAAGCTTGGCATTCAAAAAGTGCTTTATTTTTTGCCATTATTCAAAAATAGGATCTAATAAAGTATCTAAGTAAGCATTTGCATTAAATTCTTGTAAATCCGTCATTTGCTCACCCACGCCTACATAAAAAATAGGAAGCTCAAGCTCTCTTGCTATACTAAAAAGTGCACCCCCTTTAGCTGTCCCATCAAGCTTTGTAATAATCACACCATCAAGTTTTACAAGCTCATTAAAAGCTTTAGCTTGTAAAATTCCAGCATTTCCCTGTGTTCCATCTAAAACTAAAATTTTTCTATGGGGTGCGCCTTCTAAAGCTTTGTTTGAAATTCTTACAATTTTTTCAAGCTCATGAGCTAAATTTTTTTGATTTTGGAAACGCCCTGCTGTATCGATAATAACTCTATCAAAATCCTTTGCTTTTGCTTTAGAAATGGTATCAAAAGCAACCGCTGAAGGATCATGCCCTTGTGCAGTTAAAACTATATCTACATCCACTTTTTGCGCCCAAAGTTTTAATTGCTCAATCGCACCTGCTCTAAAAGTATCACACGCTCCTAAAACCACTTTTTGATTTTGGTTTTTGTATAAAAAAGCAAGCTTGGCAATACTTGTTGTTTTTCCTGCTCCATTTACTCCTAAAATAAGCTCTACAAAAGGTTTTTCTTGATTGGTTTCTTTTTTTTCATAAAGAAAATAAGAACCCATAACACGCTTTAAATCTTCTTTTTTTACTTCATTTTGAGGTGGTAAATAATAAATTATCTCTTCAACTATTTCATAACTTACATCTGCTTCAAGCAAAATTTCTTCAAGCAAATCTTTGGTTATCTTTTTATTCTCTCCTTTAACTCCAATAATATTTTCAAGAGTTTTTGCAAGTCCTTTTTTAAAAAAATTAAACATTAAAGTATAGCCTTTTGTATATCGATTTCTAGCATTTCTTCAGGAATAAGCCCTAAATACTGATTAATCAATTTAGAATGCTTGTTGTAAAGAAACATGGTAGGAATTCCATTTACCCCACCTAAAGCTTTAGCTAAAAGATAGTTATTTTCACCATTAGAGACTTTATAAGATATTTTATGTTGTTCTATAAATTTTTGAATCTCCTCATTAGACTTATCCTCTAATAAAACTCCAACTATATTAAAATCATTGTTATACTTTTCTTGTAATTTATTAAGATGAGGGATTTCAGCAATGCAAGGGGTACACCAAGTGGTAAAAAATACAAACAAAGTTGCCTTATCTTCATCGTTGAAATTTAAAACGGCATTTTCTTTTTTAACTGAAATTGATCCTCCATCAATCAAATTAAGTTTAAAATTCATATCATCACTTTGATTTATACTTGTCTCGGTGCTTAAATTTACATCATTTTGCTGCTTTTCTTTATCATTGCTACAAGCAACAAACAAACAAGATATTGCCACTAGTAAAAGTATTTTTTTAATCTTCATTATTTATCAATCCTTTATTCTTCTTTATAAAAATGCTAAAATTATAACATACATAAGATAATATTTTTTTAAAGGCATATTACATGGAAAAAACAGATTTCAGGGCATTGCAAAAAATACGCCTTTTCAAACATTCAAAACTAAATTTCAAACAAGATTATAAAATATTTAAAGAATGTCTTAAAATAATAAAACTATTTAAAGCTAAAAATATTTTAATTTTTATTCCTTTGCATTATGAACCAAACTTAATAAAATTTCGCCATATTCTTAATAAAAATTACAAACTTTTTGTTCCATTTATGCAAGATAAAAGTTTAAAAATTGTAAAATTAAGATTGCCTTTTATTAAAAAAAGGTTTGGGGTTTTAGAGCCTATAGATTCTTTTTTTAAAGCAAAAATTGATTTAGCTATTGTGCCTGTAATTGGCGTCGATAAAAATTTAAAAAGAATAGGACATGGGCAAGGTTTTTATGATAGATTTTTTGAAAATTTAAATTACAAACCTCATGTAATATTTGTCCAAAGTATAGATGCTTTAAGTCAAAATAATCTAACACAAAAGCATGATATTTCAGGAAAATTATACATAAACCCTTATAAAAAATATTACAAGAAAGAAAGAAAAAATGATAGAATCACTGATCGCATTTATAGCCGCTATAGTCGGACTCGGTATAGGATATTTAGTTGCAAAAAAAATCAATGATGCCAAATATGAAATTTTCGTAGAGCAAGCTAAAGCTAAAGCTAAAGCTATAGAATACGAAGCAGAGCTTATTTTAAAAGATGCAAAAAATTCAATTCTTAATGCAGAATTAGAAGTTAAAAAAAAATACGAAGAAAAAACTCACAAAATTCAAAAAGATTTTAATCAAAAATTTGATGATCTTTCTAAAAAAGAACAAAAACTTCAACAAGAAGAAGAAAAACTAAAAGAAGATAAAGAATACCTTTGCAAGTCACAAAAACACATTCAAGACTTACAATCTGATGTTGATAAATTAAAAAATAAATATCAAGAAAAACTTGACGATGTTTTAAAAATTTTAGAACATTCTACAGGACTTACACAAAATGAAGCCAAAGAAATCATTCTTAAAAAAGTAGAAGAAAATTCTCGCGAGCAAATTGCACATATAGTAAGAAAATATGAAGAAGAAGCAAAAAATGAAGCCAAAAGAAAAGCTAACTTCATCATTGCTCAAGCTACCTCTCGTTTTGCAGGTGAATTTGCAGCTGAAAGACTTATCAATGTTATTAACATTAAAAACGATGAACTTAAAGGACGTATCATTGGTAAAGAAGGACGCAATGTTAAAACCTTAGAAATGGTTTTAGGTGTTGATATTATCATCGATGATACACCAGGTGCTATTATAGTAAGTTGTTTTAATCTTTATCGCCGTGCTATTGCTACAAAAGTTATAGAGCTTTTAGTTGAAGATGGCAGAATTCAACCCGCGCGCATAGAAGAAATTCACGAAAAAGTATGCAAAGAATTTGATAGTGCTATTCTAGAAGAAGGCGAAACCATAGTTATGGATCTAGGTTTAAATAAAATACACCCTGAAATTGTAAAACTCATAGGAAAACTCAAATACCGCGCAAGCTATGGACAAAACGCTTTAGCACATTCTTTGGAAGTGGCTCACCTTGCAGGAATCATTGCTGCTGAATGTGGTGGAGATGAGAATTTAGCGCGTCGCGCGGGAATTTTACATGATATAGGAAAAGCATTAACCCATGATTTTGAAGGATCTCATGTGGATTTAGGTGCAGAACTTTGCAAACGCTATAAAGAGCATCCTGTAGTAATCAATGCTATTTACGCACACCATGGACACGAAGAAGCTACAAGCATAGAATCAGCAGCTGTTTGTGCAGCAGACACTTTAAGTGCTGCACGACCTGGAGCTAGAAGAGAAGTGTTAGAAGCTTTCTTAAGAAGAGTCAGTGAGTTAGAAGATATCGCTAAAAGTAAAGAAGGAATTAAAAATGCCTATGCAATCAATGCCGGAAGAGAAATTCGCGTCATAGCCAATGCTCAGCTTGTTAATGATGATGAAAGTGTACTTTTGGCTAAGGAAATAGCAGCTGAAATTCAAGAAAAAATGCAATATCCTGGTGAAATTAAAGTCAATGTTATACGTGAACTTAGAGCTGTAGAATACGCTAAATAAGGTTTATTATGCAAGATATGATTGATACTTTAATAAAATATGGTTATATTGTTTTATTCTTTTACTCTTTAGGGGGTGGAATGGTTGGAATTTTAGCTGCAGGAGTTTTAAGTTCTCAAGGAAAAATGGATCTTAGTTTTTGCATTGCTCTTGCTTTTATTGCTAATACCATAGGTTCAACTTTGCTTTTTATACTTGGAAAATATTATAAAAAAGATATTATGCCTTATTTTAAAAAACACCGACGCAAACTAGCCCTTGCTATGATGAAAACAAAACAACACGGAATTATTTTACTTGTAACTCAAAAATTTATTTATGGTTTAAAAACTTTCATTCCCATAGCTGCAGGTATGGCAAAATATAATTTTATTAAATTTTTTATTATCAATACTCTAGCTAGTTTGGCATGGGCTATTGTTCTAGGTTTTGTTGCTTATACTTTTGGGTATGTTATTGAAGCAATTTTTGATAAACTGAGTTTATATCCTTATACTGCTCCTTTATTTTTATTATTTTTAGCTGGAATAATTTGGCTCTATTTAAGTAAATTTTCCAAAAAATAATGTCTCTATGGAATTCTTTTTCTTACTCTTTTAAAGAATTTCATTATTTATTTTTATCTGTTGTTATTATTTTTATTTTTAATATCCTTTTAGAATATAATAATTTTTTAAAATTTAAAAACCAAAAACATTACTTTATAAATAACGCTCTATTAACGCACCAATATACAAAATATAATAAAAAAAATAAAAAATACTGGGTTTTAAAGCTACAAACTGAAAACTTCACTTTTTATACTACAAGTTTTAAGGATTTAAATTTAAGCAAGAATCAACTTTTAAGCCTTAGAATTATCACCCATAATATTAACTTTAAAGACTATCTGAGCAAAAGTTTTTACGCACCTTCTTATGATTTTGAAAAATTAAAAGAAAAAGAATACAATCCCATTATATCTTACTTCTTAAATCAACATACAAATGAAAAAATTAAAGAATTTTATGGTGCTTTATTTTTTGCACTGCCCATATCTTTAGAGCTTAGAAACGATGTAAATTACTACGGCATAGCACACCTTATAGCAATTAGCGGTTATCACATAGGCTTGCTTTTTAGTTTAATTTTCTTTATTTTAGCTCCAATTTATAGTTTTTTCCAAAAAAGATATTTTCCTTATAGAAATTTACGTTTAGATTTAAGTATTTTAATTTTTACACTACTTTTAGCTTATGCTTGTTTAATAGGATTTGTCCCTTCTTTTGTGCGCTCCTTGATTATGGCTTTTTGGGTTTTTTATCTATTGTGTAAAAATATAAAAATTATTAATTTCTTTACGCTTTTTTGTAGTATTTTATTATGCATTTCTCTTTACCCTAGACTTTTATTTAGCATTGGATTTTTATTTTCTATTTTAGGTGTTTTTTATATTTTTTTATATATGCATCATTTTGCAAATAAATTTAATAATCTTATAAATATTATTTTGCTTAATATTTGGACTTTTTTTGCTATGGTTTTACCTGTGCTTTATTTTTTTCCACTTATAAGCTACCAACAAATTTTAGGTATTATTTTGAGTGGAATTTTTGTAATATTTTATCCTTTAGTATTATTTTTGCATCTTATAAACTATGGAGATTTGCTCAATTTTATCTTGGATGAATTTTTTAAATTTAAAATTTATGGAACTAATATCCATATCCCATTTTGGATTTTTATAAGTTATCTTATTACTTCTTTAATCTCTGTGCGATTTAAATATCTAGCTTTTCTTTGTATTTTTGCGAATTTTATTCCCTTCATTATGATTGTGATTTAGAAAATAATAGAGTTTAAGCCCAAAAAGATAAATAATCCAAGAAATATAAATCCAAATAAAAAAGAATAAAATAGTAGAAAAAGATCCATAAACACTAGCGTATGTTTTATTATATACCACATAATATACAAATAAATTTTTTCCTATATACCAAATAGCACCCGCTCCAAAAGATACTAAAGCTAAACTTTTAAGAGTTCCCTTATGAACAGAACTTGAATAAGATATAAAAAATAAACCCCAAATAATTACAAAGGGTAAAATTTCAAAAAAATTAAACCCTATTTTATAATCATCTAAAGTTTGTTGGATAAAACCTGAAATATAAAAACTAAGCCCAAGCCCCAAAGGAACAAGAGTTAAAAGAGTCCAATAAGAACTAATGCTTTGCCAAAGTCCTTTAGGTTCATTTTTAGTAATACGATTGATTACAAAATCATAGCCTGAAAAAAAAGCTAAAGAAGTAAATGCCATAGCAATAAGACCTACAATACCCAAATTTACACTATTTTTTAAAAAAGTATCGATGTAAGTAGCAACAACATCTTGTTGCGTTGGTATTAAAAAAGCAAAAATTACTTGCTTTGCTTTTTCATAATAAGCTTTAAAACTAGAAATTTGCGTAAAAACAGAAAAACATACAAATAAAATAGGTATTAAAGATAATACAGTATAAAAACTAAGCGCTGCTGCATAATTTAAAATTTCCTTATCACGCAAATTTAGCAAAATAGTAAAAAAATTTTTCAACTTCTAAAGTCCCATTTTAAAAGGATTTAGTATATTATTTGGATCAAAAGCTTTTTTAATATTTCTCATTAAATTCATTTCGGCTTCAGAAAAAGCTAAATTCATAAAAGGTGCTTTAGAGAGTCCGATACCATGCTCTCCGCTTAAAGTTCCTCCAAGTTTCACTGTTAATTTAAAAATCTCTTCCACAGCTTCATAGCCTTTTTTCACTTGCTCTTGATCATTTTTATCAGGAACCATCACATTAGTATGCACATTTCCATCCCCTGTATGCCCAAAACAAGGAATTTTAAAACCATATCTTTTAGAAATCTCATCTATACCTTCAAGCAAGGCAGGTAGTTTAGAACGCGGAACTGTAATATCTTCATTAAGTTTTAAAGTTCCATACATGGCAATGCTTTGAGAACAATTTCTTCTAGCAAACCAAATATCTGCGGCTTCTTGTTCGTCTTTTGCTATTTTAAATTCACTAGCTCCAGCTTCTAAAAAATAATGTTCTAAATTTCTTAAATCCTCATCAATAGCTTCTTTAACATTACCATCCACATCAGCAATCAAAATAGCGCCAGCTTCTATAGGCAAACCTTTATTAAATTTACTCTCAACCGCTCTAATGCTAAGATTGTCTAAAAATTCCATAGATACAGGACTTACACCGCTAGCAAGACTTTTGTAAACCGCATTCATAGCACTTTTTACACTTGGAAAAATAGCAAAAGCGGTTTTTTTGAATTTAGGTAAAGGCATTAATTTTAAAGTAAGCTCACTTAAAACTGCCAAAGAACCTTCACTAGCGATTAAAATTCCTGCCAAATTATAACCTGCCACATCTTTAATAGTGCGTTTTCCTGCACGAATGATTTCTCCGCTAGGCAAAACAGCCCTTAAAGCCATCACATAATCTTTTGTAATGCCATATTTTGCAGCTCTCATTCCCCCAGCATTTTCGCTTACATTACCCCCTAAGCTAGAATACTCCATGCTAGCAGGGTCAGGCGGGTAAAAAAGTCCGTATTTAGCCACTTCTTTTTGTAAATGTATATTAATAACCCCAGGTTGCACAACAGCCACTAAATTTTCAAGATCAATTTCCAAAATTTTATTCATATGCTTTTCAAAAGCAAGCACCACACCGCCATTAACAGCTAAAGCTCCTCCTGTAAAACCAGATCCTGAGCCTCGTGGTATGACTATGATATTATTTTCATTGCAAAATTTTAAAATTTGAGCAATATCTTCTTCATTTCTTGGAAAAAGAACCCCATCGGGTAAATAATGTTTTTTTGTCGCATCATAGCTATAAGCTCTTTTGTGAATTTCATCAAAATAAGCGTTTTCTTCTCCTAAAAATCGTTTAAAATATTGTTCAAATTCTTTTTTCATGTTTATTGCACCTTAGGAAGATTAATCAAAGCATCATAATACCTATAATAATTTCCTATTTCTTGAGAGTTAAAATCAAAAAAATTACTTTTATATCCACCTATACGAGAATAAAAAGGAACCTGAACGCTAGTTGGCTTGCTTATAGGCACTTCATAAAGCTTATTAAAATCTTGACAATCTACAACTTCTGCTTGATTTTCCAAAGCCACAACCAAAATGCCAACCGCATTATCATCACAAAATTGCCTAAAATCTGAACGCTTAGGAGAAAGAGTGGCCGTTCTAATTAATTGTGCTCCAAAAATGTCAATATGGGTAAAATATATCTGCGGAAATTCTCTAACAAGTTCATTATAAGTTTGTTCATCAGGAGCAATTACCAATCCTCTATCATAAAGAAAATTTAAAACAACCTCATCACCTACTTTAGGTAAAACATTTGGCAAAGGCAAAGCATCTTGCTTAAGAGCTGAAAAAACGCTAAATTCTAATTTTGCCAAACCATTTTTTTTATCTATAACACTTGCTCTAGCAATGATACTTTGCGAATTGCTAAAATGTTGTACTACTACGCCACTTGAATAAAGTTTTATATCATCACTATCTTTAATATAACCATAAATATCATCAACTTTTACAAGTTCACTTTTTATAGGTTTTAAATCAAATCCAACCGCAAAGAGGCTAAGGTTTAAAGCTAAAAAACACACTATAGTTTTAAACAAATTTGCTCCTTAAATAAAAATTTATAGAATTATAATCCTTTTTTGTTAAGCAATTGTAAGAAAAATAAAGTAAAATATAGCTTTCAAATTTCAAAATTCTTTTAAAAATTAAGGTTATCTCATGAAAAAATTATTGCTTTTATTTATTTTTGTTGTTCAAAGTTTTGCAGCTTTAAGTGTTGAAGAGCTAACTTGGGATAATGGAGATACCTTGCTTAAATTCTTACAAAGAAATTCCATACCTATGTCGCTTTATTATGGACTTGATAGAGAAGACCAAGAACTTGCTTCTGATATAGCCTATAAAATAAAATATCAAGTTTTAAAAGATGAAAACAACAACATAGAACAAGTTTTAATTCCAATTAGCGATGATTTACAAATTCATATCTATAAAAATAAAGATGGGCAATACATTCTTGCTTTTACTCCTGTATCTTATCAAAAAGAAGATAGAATTTTACATTTAACCATTAAAAGCTCTGCCTATCAAGATGTCTATGAAGAAAGTGGTAGCAGCACTTTAGCTCGTGCTATGGTTCGTGCTTTTCGAGGAAGTATAAATTTTCGCAATATCCAAAAAGGTGATGAAGTAACCCTATATTATGAACAAAAAAGACGCATGGGTAAACTTTGGGGTGATATAAATATAAAAATGGCAATGGTAGAAATCAATAAAAGCGCAAGAGAAGTCTTTTCTTATAATGATATATTCTATGATCGCGATGGCAAAGAATTGGAATCTTTTTTACTTACAAAACCTGTGAATTACACTAGAATTTCTTCTCCTTTTACAACAGCAAGATATCATCCTATATTAAAACGCTATCGCGCCCATCTTGGTATAGACTATGCTGCACCTACTGGAACTCCTGTGAAAAGTGCTGGCAAAGGAGTAGTAACCTTTATAGGCACAAAGGGTGGTTATGGAAATGTAATTCAAATCAAGCATGACTCAGGTTATATGACTTTATATGCCCATCTTAGTCGTTTTGCAAAAATTAAAAACGGACAAAAGGTAAATCAAGGACAAGTAATTGCATATGTTGGTTCAACAGGTATGAGCACAGGTCCTCATTTGCATTTTGGAGTATATTTAAATAATAAAGCTATAAATCCTGCATCTGTTGTAAAAATCGCCAAATCAGAACTTAGTGGAAAAGCGAAAGAGAATTTTAAACATATCATAGCTGGATACGAGCAGGTTGTTAAAGAAGCCCTAGCCTCGAATCAACCTAATCCTCCAAAAGAAGAAGATTTTGAAAACTATATAGAATTTTAATTACTCAACAACGCTTTATCTTTTGCATTGATTAAAGAATTTAGAAGAGTTGCAAGCTCTTCTTTTTCTTTTTCATTAATTTCACAAAAATCTGCATCAATCAATTGTTTCACCAAAGCTTCATTTAATAAATCTCCATCACCAAATTCTCTAGCTTTTTGAATGATTTTTAACACTCTTAAATCTTTTCTTTCATACATTTTAATCCTTTAAATAAACCACACTCACAAAACGCTTAGGCGTTTTATCACGACGATAAGAAAAAAAACTCTCATCGTCAAAACTACAAATTCCACAATCTTTAATATTTTCAATGCCTAAATTTTGAGCTTGAAATTTTACTAAAGCTTTTAAATCAAGTTTATCATCTTGAACAAATTCTTTAAATTCTTTTTTGGCAAATTCTAAAATTTCTCCATCTATTTCATAATTTTTAGCACAAATTCCAGGCAGGATAAAAAGATGAAATTTATTCTTATCTAAATGTGAATTTTGCATAGTAATTTGATCAACGCATTCTTTTAGAATGTTTTCAAAGCTTCCTTTTCTACCTGAATGCAAAGCTGCTATAATGCCATTTTCATGATATAAAATTAAAGGTAGACAATCCGCACTTAAAACACAAAGAGCGGTATTTTTTTCCTTGCTTATAAGCCCATCACAACTGAGATTTTTTAAATTTTTTTCATAAATGATAACTTTATGAGAGTGAATTTGATCCATAAAAACACATTTTTCAATATCTTTAAAACCTAAATGAGAAAATAAATTCTCATTATGAATTTTAGCCCTAAAAACATTATAATCCTTATCAAAAGCACAAAAAATACCGACTTTATCATTTTCTAATAAAGATAAGAAATTCTTTCCACTTCTTCCCATGATAATCCTTTGTTTTTACCTTGTAATTGTGCATAAATATAACGAGCAAGTAAATCACTTTCTATATTGATTTTTCTACCTACTTGATAGTCTTTAAAAAGCGTTTCTTTAAAAGTAATAGGAATAATAGTAAGCCTAATGCCATTTTTTAAAATTTCATTGATAGTAAGACTTACTCCATCAACACCTATACTCCCTTTTTCTGCTATAAATTTCATAGCTTCTTTAGGTAAAGATATATAAAAATCTACTCCATTTTCATCTTTTTGAATCTTTTCAAGTGTGCCGATAAAATCAATATGTCCTTGCATAAGATGTCCATCAATTCTATCGCCATACCTTAAAGCAGGTTCTATATGAACTTTATCTTTTAAATTTTCTATAGCTATATGAGTGCGACTTTCACGAGAAAGTTCCACTTCAAAACCTCCCTCATAAAGTTTTGTCACACTTAAACAAGCCCCATTTACAGCTATGCTATCGCCAAGATTTGGGCGATATTTTGCTTTTAAGCTTAAAGTATTGTTTTGATAAGATTGAACTTTAGCAATTTCTCTTATGAGTCCATTAAACATTTTTTACCTTAAAAAATCTTATTTAATAATTTATTCACCGCTTTATCAACTTTATCGCCCGTACTTTTAGCACCATCACTCACACCGCCACCTACTACATTTTTAATAGAATTTAACACACTTCCTGCATTTAAATTCACTTTAGGATTTTCCGTAGTTCCTGTAATACTTCCTTTAAAATTGGCTCTATCGAGTTTAATATCAAAAGGCAAATTTAAAGCTCCGCTTTTAGAATTTAAAGCTCCTGATTGTACTAAAATATAAGAACGATCTGCTTGCATATTAAGATCAAGTTTGATATTTTCTTTTTTAATCAAAGCTTTAGCATTAACAGTGCGATAAACATCATTTGTAATATCTTTTAGCGTTAAAATTTTTAAAGCATTGGTAATAAGATTTGGTTTTAATTTACCCTCTTTCATGTCCAAATTAACCTCGCCTTCTTCGCTTAAAAGATTGTAATTTGCCTTCACATCTGCCTTGCCTTGATAAACATCCATAAAGTCCAAACTTTGAGCTAGACTACTTAAATCCACTCCATTTAAATCAGCAAGCAAAAGGTTATTTTTAAGTGTGCTTTGAAGCTTCCCTTCAAATAAATTTGGACTATTTACAACAAAATTTAAACTCTTATCAAAACCTACCTTTCCATTAAATTCTGCCTTACCTTTAAGTTTTCTATCCAACAAAAAGCCTAGTTTTGAAAAATCATTTATCTTTAGACTAAAATCCGAATTTAAAAGCATTTTGCCTATATCAAAACTTCCTTGTAGTTTTGTAAGATCAGCTAAAGATGAATTTAAAACGGAATCAAATTGAGCGATATTGTTTTTAAAATTAATTTTGGTATTTAAATCATAACTTGTATTGTTTGGAAAATTTTTATTTAAAATTTTACTTAAAGTTGCAGCATTTAATATACCTTTAGCTTCTAAATTTGCTTTACCATTAAGGTTGTTAAAATCGATATTATCTAAATTAACTTTTGCATTAACAATCCCACTGGCATAATTTGGCATACCTGCTATAACAAAAAGTTTAGATAAATCAAGTTTATCAATGTTTAAATCAAGTTTTTTACCATTTGAATCAACCTTGATTACACCATCTGCCAAATTTGCATTTGCATTTAAATTTTGTATTTGAGTGCCTATAATATGAGCTTTTGCAGTAAGATCTGCCTTACCTTGTAATTTTTGTCCTGCTATAGCACTAAACTGAGACAAGTCATCAATAAAAGCATTTAAATCTGTATTTAACTCACTATTTTTTAAATTATAAGTTCCTCGAAGTTTTTTAATATTAAGCAAATTTGAAGCAAGTAAAGCATTGTAAGAAATATTGCTATTTTTTGCATTTGCTTTAGTATCAAGACTAAAAATTGTATTTGGAAGTTCTATTTTGGCTATTTTTTTAAGCTCATTGGTGTTAATCTTTGCATTGTTTATTTTTGCTTCAAGATCGAAATTAGAAAAATCTAAATCCGCATTTAGAAGTTTAGCATTTAAATTTCCAGAAACCAAAGCTCCATATCCTGCAAGAGCTAATAATTTTTCCAAACTTGCTTCATTAATATCTGCAAAAATTTTATTATTTTTCAAACTTGCCTTTACTTCTCCACCAAGTCCAATAACTTGAGCATTTAAACTTGATAAGGCATTATTTACAACACTTGTTTGACCTATCACACCCAAACTACCATTTAGTCTAGTTTTTGTAAGCTTTTCAAGCTTTGCAAGAGAAGGAATACTTAAACTAAAATCAGTACTTAAAGCATTCTTGCTAATATCATAAAGAGTTTTTTGGGTTTGTAAGTTAAGATAATCATTGTAAATTTTACTTACAGCATAAATCTTATCTTCTTTAACATTGGCCAAAATTTCTGCTTTAGGATTAGAATTTAAAGGCAAGTCTAAAGAAAAATCTTTTTTTATCGCCTCATAGTTTATATAACTTGTATCAAGTTTTATGATGATATTTCCATCAGGTTTTAAATCCTGTGCTGAAATTTTTGCTTGAGCATTTAAAAAACCTTTAGCGTAACTAGGGTAAGATAAAAGATGGAGTATTTCTTCTATCTTAAGATTTTGTGCATCTAAATTTAAAGCAATAGGGCTGTAATTATACATTCTTGCATTTAAAAGTACATTTGAACCTAGTAAATAACCCTTTCCATCTAAAGTAAAATCACTTGCTTTACCTTGAATCTTACCGCCAAAAGAAAGGTTTTGATTTAAATTTAAACCTAAATTTTTAGCATAATTTTGATTTAAAGAAATAAGATAGTCAAGATCAAATCCAAGCTTAAAAGGACTTAAAGCTCCCTTAAGATTAAAATCTGCCATATTTGCGATATTTGCTTGCAATTCAAGACTTGAAAAACGTAAATTAAAATGCGTAATATTTACATCTAATCCCGCACTTTCTTTGATCTTTTTTTGCGCTATATTTGCCACTATATTATTACCAAAACTTGTGAAAAGTATGGTATAAATAGCAATCAAAAGCACAACAACAAAAGCTATAACTCCATAAAAAATCTTTTTCATTTTTATCCTTTAGTTTATTTTATAAAATAACTTTAGTCTATAAAACTAAACTTTTATAAATATTTTAATTTAAAGTATTGACAAAATTCATTTTTTATAGTATGATATTATCACTCTAAATAAAAGAGTGCTAAAATCAATATTTTTAAGGATGGACAAAAATGAATTTTCAACCTTTAGGAAAGCGTGTTCTAGTTAAACGCGTAGAAGAAACTAAAACAACAGCCTCAGGCATAATTATACCAGATAATGCTAAAGAAAAGCCTTTAATGGGTGAAGTAGTAGCAGTAAGTAAAGAAATCACTGATATTGCAAATGGTGATAAAATCGTGTTTGCTAAATACGGTGGAACAGAAATTAAACTTGATAATAATGAATATTTAGTTTTAAATTTAGATGATATCTTAGGAATTTTAAAATAATTTATAAAAAAGGATAAAAAATGGCAAAAGAAATTATTTTTTCAGATGAAGCAAGAAATAAACTTTATGAGGGCGTTAAAAAACTTAATGACGCGGTAAAAGTAACTATGGGGCCAAGAGGACGCAATGTTTTAATCCAAAAAAGCTTTGGTGCTCCAAGCATTACTAAAGATGGCGTAAGTGTTGCTAAAGAAGTAGAACTTAAAGACAGTCTTGAAAATATGGGTGCTTCACTTGTAAGAGAAGTAGCAAGCAAAACAGCTGATCAAGCAGGGGATGGAACAACTACTGCAACGGTTTTAGCTCATGCAATTTTCAAAGAAGGTTTAAGAAATATCACAGCAGGTGCAAATCCTATCGAGGTAAAACGCGGTATGGATAAGGCTTGCGAAGCTATAGTAGGCGAACTTAAAAAACTTTCTCGCGAAGTAAAAGATAAAAAAGAAATTGCACAAGTTGCTACAATCTCAGCCAACTCTGATGAAAAAATCGGAAATTTAATCGCCGATGCTATGGAAAAAGTGGGCAAAGATGGTGTTATCACTGTTGAAGAGGCAAAATCAATCAATGATGAATTAAATGTAGTTGAAGGTATGCAATTTGACAGAGGTTATTTAAGCCCTTATTTTATCACTAATGCAGAAAAAATGACCGTAGAGCTTTCAAGCCCTTATATCCTGCTTTTTGATAAAAAAATTGCAAATTTAAAAGATTTATTACCGGTTTTAGAACAAATTCAAAAAACAGGCAAACCACTTTTAATTATCGCTGAAGATATTGAAGGTGAAGCGCTTGCAACTTTAGTTGTAAATAAACTTCGCGGTGTTCTTAATATTTCAGCCGTAAAAGCTCCAGGTTTTGGCGATAGAAGGAAAGCTATGCTTGAAGATATAGCAATTTTAACAGGCGGAGAAGTGATTTCTGAAGAACTTGGAAGAACTCTTGAAAGTGCGACCATACAAGATCTTGGACAAGCTTCTAGCGTAATTATCGATAAAGACAATACAACCATAGTAAATGGCGCAGGTGAAAAAGCAAATATCGATGCAAGAGTAAATCAAATCAAAGCACAAATTGCTGAAACAACTTCAGATTATGACAGAGAAAAATTACAAGAAAGACTTGCAAAATTAAGTGGCGGTGTTGCAGTTATTAAAGTAGGTGCAGCAACTGAAACTGAAATGAAAGAGAAAAAAGATCGCGTTGATGATGCTTTAAGTGCTACTAAAGCAGCAGTTGAAGAAGGTATAGTAATCGGTGGTGGCGCAGCGCTTATCAAAGCAAAAGCTAAAATCAAACTTGATCTACAAGGTGATGAAGCAATCGGCGCAGCTATCGTTGAAAGAGCTTTAAGAGCACCTTTAAGACAAATTGCTGAAAATGCAGGCTTTGATGCAGGTGTGGTTGTAAATAGCGTAGAAAATGCTAAAGATGAAAACACAGGATTTGATGCTGCAAAAGGTGAATATGTTAATATGCTTGAAAGTGGAATTATCGACCCTGTTAAAGTAGAAAGAGTAGCTTTACTCAATGCAGTTTCTGTAGCTAGTATGCTTTTAACTACTGAAGCAACAATTAGTGAAATTAAAGAAGATAAACCTGCAATGCCAGATATGAGCGGTATGGGAGGAATGGGTGGCATGGGTGGCATGATGTAAGCCCTACTACCAATAATCAGCAAATTTTTGCTGATTATTTCTTTTTAAACTGCCAAATTTTGTAAGATACAAAAAATAAAATCAAAAAAACAAGAAAATTAAAATACGCATTAAAAATCTGCCAAGATACAATAAAAGACAACACCATAATCACGCCATAAAAATTGGCAAAGCGAGTCATTTGTCGGAAAGTCTTCACATTTATTAAAATATAATCTAAAAATAAAAGCGAAATTAAAATACAAAGATTGCTTAAATCATCATGAGTCAATGACATCTCCCAAAAGGCGGTCTTTTTGTATATGTTTGTCCTCCAACATCTGGTGCATTTGCATATGAGATACCATAACCCATACCAAGCCTTATTAAAGTAGCAATAGGCACAGCCCTATCTTCTCTTTGCTCTTCAGCATATTTACAAACAGCTTGCATAGCCGTATAAGATAAACATAAAACTATAAGATAAATTAAACTTTTTTTTCATAATTCATTTCCTTTCTTTAATAAATTGTGAAATTCTACTTTATATTTAATAAATTTAATATTAATTATCAAAAATTTATTTTATTTTATAAGATTAAATATACATAATAAAGCTTTTTTAATAAATTTATTTTATAGAAAAATAAATTTATATTGATAATAACTATTATAAAATAAGAAAGCGTTTATAGAGAGTTTCAAGCAAGTGGATACAAAAATTTTATTATCCTTTTTCAAACCTTCTTAGTATCCCAACTCAACTCAAAAATACTCCCTTGATTTTCCACTGATTTGCAAGTGATTTTAATACCATTATCATCGCATATTTTTTTAACCAAAGAAAGACCTATGCCAAAACCACCCTGATCCTTGTTAAATCTAGTATAGCGTTCAAAAATATGATTTAAATTTGACTTTGAAATTCCACAACCTGTATCAGCAATACTTAAAAAATTGGCTTTTAAAATTATAGAAATTACTCCACCTTTTTTATTGTATTTAATAGCATTGCTTATAAGATTATCAATCAATTTAGAAATTTGACTTTTAGGAGCAAAAATATTTGCTTGATTTAAATCAAGCTTTAGTGTAATTTTTTTTTGCTCAAAAAATACTTTAAAATATTCCAATCTTTCTTCAAGTAGCATTCTTAAATCAAATTTTTGTTTTTCTGTTTCTAAGGTATTAGGGAAATTATAAAAAACAAGATCAGAATACACTTGAGACAAACTTTTTGCAGCAAGCTTAATCCTTGTAAATTTAGCATTATCTCCTAAATTTTGATGCTCAAGTTGTTCTATACTCATCAAAATAACACTTAATGGAGTATTGAGTTCATGAGTTGAATCTTTAATAAAACGATTTAGTGTGCTGATTTTATCCTCTAAAGGCTTTAGAGCAATTTTTACTAGAATATAAGATATTAAGCCCAATATGCAAAAAGCCATAATAGCAAAACCAAAAACTTTCGTTCTAATCCAAAAAAGATCTTTACCAACATCTTCACCCTGTATTAAAATTTGCAAACCATCGTTAGTATTTACTTCTTCATTGCTAGCATGTCTTAAAAAATAATGATCTGCACTCATAGGAGCAAGGAAAAAAACTTTATTATCACAAATACCTCTACCTTTAAGCTCTATCTTTGCCTTTCTTAAATCAAAATCTATATTACTAAAAACAATCTTTTTAGCATCAAATATAGCAAATTTTAGTGCTGCACTTTGAGCAATATTTTTTGCACTTATATCTATAGGAGTAAAACGAGAATTTAAGATGCTTATAACAATATTTCTATGATTTTCTCTTAAAGTAGCACCCTTTAAAACAACCAATTCTTCATATAATTTTTGATACCATAATGCAAAAAAAATAGTTAAAAAAATACCTGTAGTTGTTAGGTAGATTAATAAAATTTGCCTAATGACTTTTTTAGCCATAGCAATATCCCCTGCCTCTTTGATTTATAATTTTTTCTTTTCCTAAAATTTTACGTAAATTTTTCACATAAGCCCTTAAACTTAGCTCACTAGGCTCCTCATCATAATCCCAGAGTTCTTCAAAAATTCTCTCTGTGCTTAAAAAGTTGTTTTTATTTTTAAGCAATAAAGACAAAAGCTTAATTTCTTTACTCGGTAAAGTCAAGGCTTTATTATTATAGTAAAGAATTTGTGTAGTAAATTCAAATCTAAATCCATCCCCTAAATCTTCAAAATCTTCATTTTTATGTGAAAAAGCTCTTTTAAGCAAAGCTTTAACCCTAATAGATAACTCAGCAAGTTCAAAAGGTTTTTTTATGTAATCATCACAACCTGCATCAAAGCCTTGTTTTAAATCGTTTGTTGTATTTAAAGAAGTCATGAAAATTGCTGGAGTTTGCTTTCCGCTTTTTCTTAATTCTTTAAGCAATGAAAATCCATCTCCTAAAGGAACTTTTACATCTAAAATCCAAAGATCAAAATATCTTTCATAAGCTATATCTAAAGCTTCTTGCGCATTATCGCATAAAAATACTTCATATCCTTCATCATTTAAAAACTCTTCAATGATCTCACTCAAACTCAAATCATCTTCTAAAAGTAAAATTTTAGCAGCCATAATTTAAATCTTTCTAACTTCAAATCTCTTAAAATATATATCATTGTATCAAAATTCTTATCAATTATTTAATAAAATTTCATTTTTATTTAATTTATTTTTATCTATAATCCTTTTATATAAATAAATTTTTCCTTAAGGAGTTAAAATGCTTCCAAAATGGGATAATAGCTATAGTGTGCACAATGCTAAAATTGACGAGCAACATAAAAAGCTTTTTGAACTTGCTGCAAAAGTTGAAGTTGTATCAGATAGATCTGTAAGTAAAAATGAAGTCAAAGAACTTTTGGCTGAATTTTTTAATTATATGAAAGATCACTTTAATGATGAAGAAAAATACATGCAGCTAATAGGCTATCCAAATTTAGAAGAACATCGAAAAATACATAAAGAAATCATCCAAACCATGATTAATTTAATTAAAGATATCAAATCAACCAATGATCTTAAAGAAAAACTTTATATAGTGGCTAAAAAGTGGCTTTTAGAACACATACTATACGAAGACATGAAAGTTGAAAAATGGAGAAGTTCTTCTTTATCTACAGATGATGGCAGTGATGTTAGCTTTGAAGCAGCAGAAGATGAAGATAATGAGCATCCACAATTTTATCTTTATACCTGTAATTGTCCTGGTAAAATTCACGATGTTCCTTATAATATTCATCAAAAAATAGAACTACAAGGTCACAAATTTACCTGCAAAACTTGTAAGCAAATTATAAAATTTTACAAAAAACATTCTTAAGGAGGATAAAATGAAACACAATGTAAAAACTTATTCTTTTAGAATGCCTTTAGAGCTTAAGGAGCGTTTGGATAATTTAAGTAAAAATCTTTCTAAGCCAAAATCAGCTATAGTAAAAGAAGCTATAGAAGCTTATCTTAATGAAGTTGAAGATTTTTCTTTTGCTGTTAATGCCCTAGAAGAACTTAAAGATGGGGATTATCAAAAGGCAAGTAAAAAAATAGATAAAATTGTCAAAAATCTTCAAGAAGATTCTAATGATAACGAACTTGGTGATTTTGATTTTGCTATTGAAGCTTTAGAAGAACTTAAAGATGGGGATTATCAAAAGGCAAGTAAAAAAATAGATAAAATTGTCAAAAATCTTAAACAAACAAAATAAAAACTTTATCACAATTTTTTGTGATAAAGACTTATTAATTTTTTATGTTAAAATACATTTATGAATATTAAAAATGGAGTTAAAAAGTGGCTCCGGATGTAGGATTCGAACCTACGACCAATCGGTTAACAGCCGACTACTCTACCGCTGAGCTAATCCGGAATATTTAAAAGTAAAATGTAATTATAGTGAAATTAAAAAACTTTGTCAAGGGTTTTTACATAAAAATGCATTTTTTATGCAAAAAATTAATTTACTCCTTAACAATAACACTTTTTAAATTTCTAAAATAAAACAAATTTACCCCATCTTCATATAAATAATCAAGCTTCATTCCATGTGTTTCTAAAATAGTATTTACAATATAAAGCCCTAATCCAAAACTTGATTTTTGTTTTGATCCTTGAGTAAAAGCTTGAGTATAATATTCTAAAGTATTGTTAAGCTCAGGACCACGATTTTTAAAACAAATATAATCGTCTATAATATCAATTTGCACAAACCCATCTTCAGAATGTTTAATACCATTATCTATCATATTTTTAATCGCTGTAGTAAAAAGTTTAAAATCCACATTTACAAAAAAACTTTCTTCCATAAAAATACGTATATTGCTATCATCTCGCATTGCAATTTCTTTGGCTTCATCTAAAACATCTAAAATATTGTATTTTTTTCTATTTATAAAAGCAGCCCCTGAAGTAATTTGCTCAATAGCAGCAAATTCATTAATTAAAATTTCAAGTCTAGTAAAAACCCCATTTAAGCGCTCTTTATATTTATTATCTTCTATCATTTCTAACGTTAAGAGCCCTTTAGTAATAGGAGTTTTGAGTTCATGCATAATATTTCTTAAAAAAAACTGACGAGATTGATTTAGCTTTCGAATTTGAACAATGGCTTGATAAAAAGCTTCACTTACTTGTGAAATTTCATCCACTCCAGTGCTTACATCTTCTATATCACTAAGCTTTCCTTGGGCAAATTTATCAATTTGTTTTTTAAGTCTTTTGAGTGGTTTTAATTTTTTAAATATATAAATATAAAGTAATACAAGAATACAAATCACAGCTACAGCTATAGCTTTGATAATAAAATACCTATAGGTTTGATAATCTTGATCCTTATAAAGATAAACCTTTCCATCATAAATAATATTTAAATATACCTGTCTATTATAAGAAATAATCTCGATTAAGCCATTATTAACCTCAACTCTAGCTAAAACATCACCTCTAAAAAGAATTTTACGGATCTGCTTTGCTTCTGTTATCTCATCCATTTTATTATAATTTTTTGTCTGCTCTTCAAATTCTTTTTCACTGATAACTCCTGCAAAATTTAAGAGCCTTGCATTAGCTATTAAAGAATATTTTGTATTTAATTCTCTAGTATAATTTTGCTGATCGTATTCTATAAGCCACAAAAAGCCAAGTATAACACTAACCCCAGCAAAAATAAAAATAAAAGTTATAGTATAAAAAATCGAAGATTTATTCATTGAGTAAGCTTATAACCTATTCCACGTATAGAGTGAATATATTTTGGAGTTTTTGGATCATCTCCCATCTTTTGACGAATTCTACTGATAATAACATCTATACTTTTATTGCTAGAATCCTCACTAATAGAAGAACAATTATAAACAAGCTCTTCGCGACTTACCACTCCACCCTCTTTTTTAATCAAATAGCTTAAAATATCAAATTCAGCATTAGTTAAAGTAAGCTCTTGTCCTTTCATGGTAATAATATGCTTATATTGATCATAAACAAGATCTTTTACACTTTTTGCTATGGCGCTTTTTGTATTTGAAATACGTCTTAAATGACTTTTAATACGTGCTTGTAATTCTTTTGGATTATAAGGTTTTGGTAGGTAATCATCTGCTCCAAGCTCTAAAGCATTAACCTTATCTGTAATATCATGTCTTGCACTTGAAATAATAATAGGCGTATCATACTTTTTACGAATTTCTTCACACACTTCAAGCCCATCAAGACCTGGTAAAGAAAGGTCTAAAATGATAAGCTGATACTCTTTTAATGCAAGCTTAGAAAGACCTATATAAGGCTCATGAGCTATATCAACTTTCATATCAAATTTTTCCAAATATTCAGCTGTAATTTCTGCTAATTCTAAATCGTCTTCTATCATAAGAATATTTGTCATAGTTTTCCTTTATTTTAAACTTAATTTTAATTTTAAACTAAAATTTATAACGAAAGGAAAATCCTTCCGTTATTTTTATTTAAGCACAAGCAAAGTCGCAAAACCATTGCGATATACCCAAACTTTAGTAAATTCTTTTTTATTAACTTGTTTTAAAGCTTGTTCTAAATCTTTTAAATTTCTAATTTCACTTTGTCCAACACCTATGATAATATCACCCTCTTGGAAACCAGAATTTTTTCCTTTGCTCTTTTCTTTAACACTATCCACCAAAACACCATTAACATCTTTTGGAATTTGCAAACGATCCTTAAGTCTTGGATCTAAATTTCTCAAACTCAAACCATCAATCAAATCGCTTTGTACGCCTTTAGGATTTTCTTTTTCACCTTTAAGAGTAAAATTTGCTTGCTTATTTTCTCCATCTCTTTCGTAACTTAATGAAATTTTTTGACCAATCTCTAAAGTTCCTATATAATTTTTAAGATCAATAGGACTTTTTATAATCTTATCATTAACTTTAGTAACTAAATCTCCACGCTTAAGCCCTGCTTCATCAGCACTTGAACCTTTTTGAACATCAGTGATTAAAGCTCCTTCTTGATTTTTGTAAGCTTTTTTAGTATCACCTTGCAAAGCTGAAATAGTCACACCCAAAAATCCTCTATCAATCTTGCCTTTTTCAATAAGTTTTTTAGCTATATCTTTAACCATATTTGAAGGTATAGCAAAACCTATGCCGTTGTTTCCACCTCCGCGAGAAAGAATAGCTGAATTAATACCTACTAAATATCCGCGACTATCCACCAAAGCTCCACCTGAATTTCCTGGATTGATAGAAGCATCTGTTTGTATAAAATTTTCATATTGATTTAAACCTATATTGTCTTTATTTAAAGCAGATATTATCCCACTTGTAACACTAAAACCGACTCCAAAAGGATTTCCAAGTGCAAAAACAACATCTCCTTCCATTAAATCATCAGAATTTGTGAAAGTAATAGCTGAAAGATTATTAGCCTCTATTTTTATAACAGCCAAATCTGTTTTTGGATCTTTACCTATAAGTTTTGCTTTATATTCTGTATCACTTCCTGGTAAATTCACTGTAATCGTATCAGCATCATCTACAACGTGATTATTTGTTACTATATAACCATCTTTTGAAATAATCACCCCTGATCCCAAAGAACTCACTACTTCTTTATCATTTTTTCCTTTTCTTTGAGGAAAATCAAAATCAAAAAATTGTTTAAAATAAGGATCATTAAAAAAATCATCCAAAGGACTTGGACGATTCGCTCTTGTAATAGTTTTTGAGGTAGAAATATTAACCACTGATTTTTTTGCATCTTTAATAGAATCATGATAAGAAAGCACTACATTTCCAGCAGCAGGATTTACACGATTAGCCGTTGTAGTTGATTCGTTAAAATTAATACTTGCGGCAAATAAAGCACTCGCTAAACTTAATGATAAAAAAATCTTTTTCATTTCATTTCCTTTTGTTCTTAAAGATAAATTATCTCGTAAAATATTTTACTGTCTTCATAGTATAAAACCGAAAATTTACAAAATTGTAAATAAAACCTTGAGTGATAAAAATTTATAAAACTTGATTGACTTAGGCTAAAGTTTATGTTATAATTTAATCCTTTATATAATCAAGTAAAAATTTTTAAGGAAATATAACATGAATAGTTTATACGAAACTCTTGGAGTTAGCAAAAACGCTAGTGCAGATGAAATAAAAAAAGCTTACCGTCGCCTAGCTAGAAAATACCATCCTGATATCAACAAAGAAAAAGGTGCGGAAGAAAAATTTAAAGAAATTAATGCTGCTTATGAAATTTTAAGTGACGAAAAAAAACGAGCTCAGTATGACCAATACGGCGATTCTATGTTTGGTGGACAAAGTTTTCATGATTTTTCAAGAAATACTGGTGGGGTAAATTTAGACGATATTTTAAAAGATCTCTTTGGAGGAGGCTTTGGTGGACGCTCAAGAGGGGGTTTTAACGGCTTTTCTTCAAAAGGCTTTAGCAGTGGTTTTGGAGGATTTGGAGGTTTTGAAGAAGAAAATTTAGACAGCAATCTAGAGCTTCACATTCCTTTTGAAAAAGCTGTTAAAGGCGGGGAACATAGTTTTAATTTTCAAGGCGAAACCATTAAATTTAAAATTCCACACGGTATAAAAGAAGGCGAGAAACTAAGAATTCGCTCTAAAGGAAAACAAAGCAGAAATGGAGCTAGAGGCGATTTAATCATTATTGTAAAAATAGAAGAAAGTCCTATTTACACAAGAGAAGATGATGATTTATATCAAAAGGTTGATATTTCTTTAAAAACTGCACTTTTTGGTGGAAAAATAAATATAAAAACACTCAAAGAAGGCAAGGAAGAAGCGACAATTAACATAACACCTAATTCAAAAAATAACCAAAAAATTCGTTTAAAAGGTTATGGGGTACAAAATAGAAAAAGTGATATTTATGGGGATATGTATTTGATTTTAAATGTTGTTTTGCCAAATTTAGATGCTCTTGATGAAAAATTTATAGAACTCTTAAAAGAAAAATTACCTTAAAGAAAGGAATAAAATATGGAACACCATTATGATGAACCTGTATATTTAATCAGTGTTGTGGCTAAAGTTTTAAGCATACATCCACAAACCTTAAGGCAATACGAAAGAGAAGGATTGATAGAGCCAAGTAGAACCGATGGCAAAATAAGACTTTATTCTCAAAGGGATATTGACCGTATTAAACTTATATTGCGTTTAACAAGAGACATGGGAATCAATCTTGCTGGAGTAGATGTTATCTTAAAATTAAAAAACCAACTTCACGAATTTGAAAATTTAATTGATGAACTACGCTTAGAATTAAGCAAACAACAAGATAAAGAAGCGGCTAGTAAAGCCGTTGTCAAGCATAAAAATAGCTTTGACTTGATTTTTTATGAGAAAAAATAAAAAATAATGGATAATTTTTTAGAAATTTTTTTAATCACCGTTGCTATAGCTATAGTTTTAAATGTCATATTTAAAAAATTTGAAATTCCAACTATCATTGGATATATAGCTGCCGGAGAAATCATTTCTGAAATTTATCATTTAAGCGGCAAAGGCGAAATCACCCATATAGCCGAATTTGGTATAGTGTTTTTAATGTTTACCATAGGGCTTGAATTTTCTTTTAAGCATTTAATGGCAATGAAACAAGAAGTTTTTTTAAACGGCTCTTTGCAGATGCTTACTTGTGGCTTTGTTTTTATGCTACTTGCTATAGGAATTTTGGGACTTGGAGATAAAAGCGCTACCATAGCAGGCTTTGCACTAGCACTTTCTTCAACCGCAGTGGTGCTTAAAATTTTAAATGATAATGGTGATATAAATGAGCAATATGGCAGAAAAGCATTGGGAATTTTACTTTTTCAAGATATAGCCGTTATTCCTTTGCTTTTGCTCGTAGATATTTTTTCATCCAACAATCAAAACATAGAAAAACTCCTTTTTACCACTTTAATTTCAGCACTTATTTTAATCACTTTATTATTTTTCATAGGTAAATATCTAGTGGATAGAATTTTTAGACTCATTATCCACACTTCTTCTCAAGAAATTTTTATTAGTACTGTTTTATTTATGGTTATTGGAGCAAGTTTTTTAGCAAATTATTTCGGATTTTCTTATTCTTTGGGTGCTTTTATAGCAGGTGCTTTGATAGCAGAAACAAAATATAAGCACAAAATAGAAGCAGACTTGATCCCATTTAGAGATTTGCTTTTAGGACTTTTTTTCATAACTGTAGGTATGCAAATTCAACTTGATGTAGTAGCGCAAAATTGGTTTTTAATCATAGTTTTAACCCTTCTTGTAATGGCTTTAAAATTTGGCATAGTTTTTGGCTTTTTATTTCTTTACACCAAAAAAAGAGTAGCGCTTAAAACAGCTTTTGCCATAGCGCAAATTGGCGAATTCGCCCTAGCAATTTTTTCTCTTTTGCAAGCAAAAAATATGCTTGATATCAAAACTTCACAAATTTTAATTGTTGTTTCTATTTTAACCATGATTATCACGCCTTTTATTTTAAACAATATAAGAAAAATTACCAATGTTGTAGAAGATATAGCGCTTAATACCAACGCTGTGCAAAATATTGACAGCAATATCAAGCTTAAAAATCATCTTGTTGTTTTTGGCTACGGACGTTTAGGTCAAGAAGTCGTTCAAAAAATCAAAAACTCAGGGGTGCCTTACCTAGTTTTAGAAAGTGATTTAAATTTAGTAGAACTTGGAGTTAGTCGAGGCGAAAATGTCGTTTTTGCTAATGCTGCTCAAGAAGAAACCTTAAAAATTGCCAATATAGAAGAATGTGCCGTAGCTATTATCACAGTTACAAATGAAGCTAAACTTGAAATTTTATGTCAAGTACTAGCTAATTATCCAAAACCTATAGATACTATCATTCATGTAAATGGAACTTTGAAAAAGATGCTTTTTTCAAGCATAGATGAAAATATACGCATCATTCGCTCTGAAAAAGTAATCGCTAGAAATTTAGTTCAAGAAGCGCTAGAATGTCGCATTCATAAAAATACCTAAGGAAGAATTTTGACAAAAAATGAAGAAAAAGCCTTACGTGTAAAATACCTAAGAAATCTTGAAAAATTTTTCAATGGCGCCATATCTGCGCTTAAAAAAGAAGATTTTGATAAAACTAAATTTGAAGAAAGAATGCTAAAAAATGCTAAATTTTTTGAAAAAAATCCCGCAGTAAATCTTAACTCAACCTACGCAAAAAATCTTGAATTTTTTGTCAATGCTTGCTTAGATTTTTCCAAAGAAAAAAGCGAGCTTTTAAATCTTGCCAATGCTTTAGATAAGCAAAAAAAACAAGGTGAGAAAAAAGAAAAACATAAAAATTATTTAAAGGATTATTATGATTAATGTATTTTTTGATATGGATGGAACTTTAATCGATAGCGCAAATGCCATTTCTTGTGCAGTCAATGAAATAAGACAGGATTTAAACCTAGCCCCACTTTCAAGAGAAATCATTATGCAAACCATCAATACTCCCAATATTGACTGGGCAAAAGAACTTTATAATATAGAAAATTTCCATCATTCTAGCTTTAAAGAAGGCTATGAAAAATATTTTGTCAAACACTATGAACAAAGCGTGGTGCTTTTTGAAGGAGTGAAAGAACTTTTAGAATTTTTAAAAAGCAAAAATTGTTTTTTAGCTATTGCTACTAATGCCCCGCAAAGCTCACTTTCAAGCATACTTAAAAAACACGATATCATTCCTTATTTTGATAAAATTTTAGGCGTAAGTTTAGGCATAGAACCCAAACCTCATCCTATGATGCTAGAACTTTTAAAAAACGAGGCTCCATATGAAATAAGCGTTTTTATAGGAGATAGTCAAAAAGATAAAGAATGCGCCAAAAATGCTAATTTGCCTTATTTTCATGCCAAATGGTATCAAAAAGATTTAAAAGAAAATGAATTTAGCAACGCAAATGAACTTAAAGGCTTTTTGCAAAAGTATTTATAAGTTTTTTAATGAAATTTTAGTTAAAATTGCAAATAAATTTTTAAAAGAGTAGATTATGAGTGAATTATTAATAGAAATTGGCACAGAAGAATTACCTGCTATTCCTTTGCTAAAAGAATTAGCTAATATAGAAAAAAAATGGAAAAATATTTTAGAAGAATACCGCTTGGTAAGTGATTTTAAATTTTATTATACTCCGCGTCGTTTAGTTTTTTTTCATGAAAATTTTGCAGACAAACAAGAAGATAGCTTTGCTGAATTTATAGGAGCACCTAAAAATATCGCCTATAAAGATGGGGTTTTAACTCCTGCGGGGCAAAGCTTCCTACAAAAAGCAGGGATCAGTGAAAATGAACTCGCTTTTAAAGAAATCAAAGGTAAGGAAGTTTTATATCATCAAAAAGCTATCAAAGGTTTACAAAGTCAAGAAATTTTAGGAGAAATGGTAGAAAAATTTCTAAAAAGTCTTAGTTTTGGCAAAAGTATGCGTTGGGGTGCAAATTCTTTTGAATTCATTCGTGCGATCCGTTCTATAGCTTGCATTTTAAATGATGAACTTGTTGATTTTCAAAGTTATGGGGTAAAAAGTGCTAAAAAAACTTTCATTCACAGAAGTGTAAGTTATGATTTGAAAGATTTTAACAATGCAAAAGAATATTTTGAACTACTAGAAAAAAACTATATCATCCTTGATCCAATCAAAAGAAAAGAAAAAATACTTGAACAATTTAAACTCATAGAAAGTCAAAAAAATATACAAATTGGAGAAGATGAGGAGCTTTTAGCTGAAGTAGTTGCTATCACAGAATATCCTAATGCACTTTTAGGAAGCTTTGAAGAAGAATTTTTAGAAATTCCTAGCGAAGTCATCATCACTTCAATGAGAGAAAATCAACGCTATTTTGCGGTTTTTAACGACAAAGGCTTAAGTAATCATTTTATAGTAGTAAGCAATGCAGTATGTAAGGATTATTCAAAAATCATACATGGAAATGAAAGAGTTTTACGTGCAAGACTTAGCGATGCAATGTTTTTTTATCAAAATGATTTACAAAATGGTTTGCAACCTGAAAAACTTGCCAAAATGACTTATCTTGAAGGTTTAGGCACAATGCAAGATAAAAGTTTAAGAGAGATTAAAATTGCTGAAATTTTATGTCAAATGCTTCATAATGATAAAATCGAAAATATCAGCACAGCACTAAAATATGCTAAAGCTGACTTAGCCACACAAATGGTTTATGAATTTACTGATTTGCAAGGCATTATGGGAAGTTATTATACGCAAAAAATGGGCTTAGATTATGAAATTTGCTTAGCCATCAAAGAACAATATCTTCCTAATTCTGAACAAGCTCCACTTCCAAGCACAGAATTTTCAAGCATAGTAGCCCTTGCAAACAAGCTTGATACCCTTATAGGACTTTTTAGTATAGGAAAAATTCCAAGCGGAACAAAGGATCCTTATGCCTTAAGAAGAGCAGCCAATGGGATCATTAAAATCGCTCTAAATTTAAATAAAGAATTTGATATCCAAATTTTATTAGAAAAACTTTCAAGTCATTATAAAAGCTTTGATATGCAAATTTTAAAAGATTTTATTTTTGAAAGACTTTATACTTTTTATACGGTCAATGCTTCTTTTGTAAAAGCGGTTTTAAGCTCACAAAATACAGATCTTATTCATATCAATCAAAGCGTAAATGCTCTTATAAAACTTAGCAAAAAAGATAATTTTAATGAAAATTTTGCAACCTTTAAAAGACTAGCCAATATCGCCACTAAAAATCCTCATAAAGTTGATGAAAGTCTTTTTACTCAAGAAGCAGAAAGCAAACTTTACAAAGCTTTTCAAGAAAAAACTAAAGCCAACTCTTTACAAGAAAAACTTGAAAATCTTTTTGCACTCAAGCCTTTTATCGACGAGTTTTTTAATCAAGTAATGATTAATGCTGAAGATGAAAAACTTAAAAATAATCGCCAAGCTTTGGTTTATGAAATTTATGCGGAGTTTTTAAAAATCGCCGATCTTAAAGAGTTAAGCCTATGAAAGCCTTATGGCTTTTTTTAAGCCTTACTCTTTGGCTTTTTGGAGCTCAAAATTTAGAACTCATCAAAGGTCAAGCTTTATTTTTGGAGCTAGATAAGAAAGATTTTTTATCTTTAAAAAATAATGATAAAAATATTCTCACCTTTGCACATCCTAAAAATCAAGAAAAAATTCTAGCTATTTTTTCCTTACCTTACAAAAATCCCCCGAAAAATACAAAACTTATCGCATTTTATAAAAATAAAAAAGAAGAAATTTTCATAAAAACTTTAGAAGGTAATTATAAAAGTGAAAAATTGCAAGTTGAAAACAAAAAGATTTTTCCGCCAAAAACCGTACAAGAACGCATCGCTAAAGAATTAAAAGAAGCCAATGCGATTTATAGCTCTTATACTCCAAAAGCTTTATTTAACGGTGCTTTTAATATACCTTTAAAATCTTTTATCACAAGTGATTTTGGTAAAGCAAGAACTTTTAATGAAAAAGTAGCAAGTTATCACAGTGGAACAGACTTTAGAGCTGCCACAGGAACGCCTATTTATGCAGCCAATTCAGGCATAGTAAAAATTGCAAAAGATCGTTATTTTGCAGGAAATTCAGTAGTCATTGATCATGGTTTTGGAATTTATTCACAATACTATCATCTTTCTAAAATCGATGTTAAAGTAGGACAAAAGATAAAAAAAGGTGAGCTTATAGGACTTAGCGGGGCTACAGGTAGGGTAAGTGGGCCGCATTTGCATTTTGGAATTTTAGCTGGAGGCAAACAAGTCGATCCTTTGGATTTTGTCTCCAAATTTAATGCTATTTTTCAATGAAATTTAGTGACTTTTTCCATGCTTGGCTCCATGAGAGCTATTATAAAAATGCTGTAAGTATAGGAAAAAACGGAGATTTTTTTACTGCTGTGAGCGTAGGAAATCTTTTTGGCACACTTTTAGCCAAGCATTTTTTAAATTTAATAGATAAAAAAATTTTACAACTCCCTTTAGAACTTGTAGAAATAGGCGCTAATGAAGGCTATTTAAGTCGTGATTTTTTATCCGCTTTGCTTGAATTAAGACCTGAAATTTTTTCTCAAATTTCTTTTTTCGTCATAGAACCGCATGAAAAATTAAGAGCTTTACAAAAAAATACTTTAGAAGGAGTGGAATTTACTCACAAAAATAACCTTAAAGAATGCCATTTTAAGAACGCTTTTTTCTTTTGCAATGAACTTTTTGATAGTTTTACTTGCGAACTTATAAATCATGATAAAATGGCATTTGTAGAAAATTTTAAACTTATTTTTAAAAATATGGATGAAAATTTAATCACAAAATGCAAAGCTTTAAATTTTACAAAAGGCGAACTCAGCTTAGAACTTGAAAATTTTTTTAAAGATTTAGATCAAGCTTGCGATAGATTTGTATTTGCAGGATTTGACTATGGAACTTTTAATGTACAAAATTTTAGCTTAAGAATCTATCAAAAGCACGAAGTTTTTAGCCCTTTTGAAGTATCTTTAAAAGATTTTTTCGGCAAAAGCGATCTAACTTATAATGTTAATTTTACCCATCTTCAAAAACTCATCAAAGCATATGATTTTAAACCTTTAAATTTTAAAAAACAAAGTCTTGCTTTAATGGATTTTGGTTTTGAAGATTTATTAGAGTACACAAAAAATAAAAACATTAAAACTTACGAAAGTTTTTTATCTCAAGCTAAAATTTTATTTTTTAATTTTGATGAAAAATTTCATTTTTTCGAATTCCAAAAAAATTAAAATTTGATATTTTTCATACTCGCCAAACAAACTCCCTCCCTTAAACCCTCATCAATGACTAGAAGTTTATGTTTATCAAACAAAGCATAAAACAGCAAACAACCTGCACTCAAATAATTTTTTCTCATCATGCCTACTTCTTTTATGGCCTTTTTTTCTTCCATATGAAAAAATTTAATAGCATAATTTAAAAAATCCTTATGGCAAAGTTTTTTACCATTTACTCTACTTGCTTCATACTTTTCATAGCTTATATTTTGTTTTAATGCACCAAGTGTAGTAGGAACTCCGGAATTTAAAACCACCGTTTTAACCCCTAAAGAACGAAGTTCCTTTTTAATCATAACCACCTCATCAAATGCCCTAAAAGCTAGATGCTTTAAATAGGGATTTGCAATTAAAAAATGAATTTTAAGTTTTTTATCTTTAATATTGATGATAAATTTAGGATATTTTTTTATCAATTTTTTATAAGAAATACAAGATTTACAATAAGAATAGCGATTTTTTTCATAAAAACTAATAATACCAAAATCAAAACTTTTAAAACTTTTTCTAAAAGAAAGCTCACAAGAAGCCCCTCCTAAATCACAATACGCAAACTCTCCCCAAATTTTAAGCCTTCTTAAACCTGATTGCATGCCTAAAACACTGATCTTAGCTTCACTTTTAGCATCTATAAGCTTAAAATCAATCCCAAATTCTTCTTTTAAATGGGCAAAAATTTCATTTGTATTGCTTGCTTTTCTAAAAGCTGCAGTCGCCACAGCTCTTGCTTTGCTTAAATCTTGCTCTTTAGCTAAAATACTCAAAGCATTTTTTAATCTTTGTATGGCTTCTTTAGAAATTTCTCCACTTTGATTTAAATTTTTCGCTGCTCCAATAACAAATTCATATTCTTTTAATTTATTTAATTTTTCATCCATTTGCACTGCTCTTAAAGTATTTGAACCAAGATCTATACCTAACATGACTTTCCTTGTTTGATTTTATAGTATAATAGCAAAAAAGTTCTAAAGGAAAAATATGCTTTTAGGTGTAAATATCGATCATATCGCAGTGTTAAGACAAGCTAGAATGGTAAATGATCCTGATCTTTTAGAGGCTGCTTTTATAGCAGCTAAACACGGAGATCAAATCACTTTGCATGTAAGAGAAGATCGCCGTCATGCTCAGGATTTTGACTTGGAAAATATCATAAAATTTTGCAAAAGCCCTATCAATTTAGAATGTGCTTTAAATGATGAAATTTTAAATTTAGCTCTTAAACTCAAACCCCACCGCGTTACTTTAGTACCTGAAAAAAGAGAAGAGCTTACTACAGAAGGGGGGCTTTGTTTAAATCATGCTAAATTAAAACAAAGCATAGAAAAACTTCAAAATGCAAACATTGAAGTTTCACTTTTTATTAATCCTAGTTTAGAAGATATAGAAAAATCAAAAATTTTAAAAGCCCAATTCATAGAACTTCATACAGGACATTATGCGAATTTACACAACGTACTTTTTAGCAATATCTCTCATACTGCTTTCGCCTTAAAAGAACTTGGTCAAGATAAAAAAACCCTGCAAGCTCAATTTGAAAAAGAATTGCAAAATTTAACACTCTGTGCTAAAAAGGGCGTAGAACTTGGCTTAAAAGTAGCCGCAGGACATGGTTTAAATTACAAAAATGTAAAACCCGTAGTAAAAATTAAAGAAATTTGCGAGCTAAATATAGGACAAAGCATTGTAGCAAGATCTGTATTTACAGGACTTCAAAACGCTATTTTAGAAATGAAAGAACTCCTTAAAAGATGAAAAAACTAGCCATTAGCATAGGCGATATAAACGGCATAGGACTTGAAATTTTAGTGCGTTCTCATGAAGAACTAAGTAAAATCTGCACACCTTTTTATTTTATCCACGAAAGCTTGCTTAATAAAGCTTTAAAACTTTTAAATTTAAAACTTTTTAATGCAAAAATCGTAGCTTTTAAAGATGACAAAGACTATGAGTTTAAATTTCTTAAAAAGCAAAATTCTCTTGAAATTTACTCTTTTTGCCTTCCTTTAGGCTTTAAAGTAGATGAAAATTTTAAAATCCAAGCCGGAGAAATAGATGCAAAAAGTGGACTTTATAGTTTTTTAAGCTTTAAGGCGGCAAGTTATTTTGTCTATGAAAAACACGCCCATGCCTTGCTTACTCTACCTATACACAAAAAAGCTTGGGAAGACGCAGGACTTAAATACAAAGGACATACCGATGCTTTAAGGGATTTTTTTAAAAAAAATGCCATTATGATGCTAGGTTGTAAAGAGCTGTTTGTAGGACTTTTTAGCGAACATGTACCTTTAGCTAAGGTGAGTAAAAAAATCACTTTTAAAAATTTAAGCATCTTTTTAAAAGATTTTTACAAAGAAACGCATTTTAAAAAAATAGGACTTTTAGGTTTTAATCCTCACGCTGGAGATTATGGAGTCATAGGCGGAGAAGAAGAAAAGATCATGGAAAAAGCTATAGCCTTTGTTAATGCCTTTTTACACTCTAAAAAAGATGAAAAATTTTTCAAAAAAGCCTTAAAAGATGAAAATTTACAAAAAGAATTGCTTTTAAGTTTTAAAGACAAGGGTGTTTATCTACCCTATCCTTTAGTAGCTGACACAGCTTTTACCAAGGCTGGTTTAAAAAACTGCAATCGTTTAGTGGCTATGTATCACGATCTTGCCCTTGCTCCTTTAAAGGCCTTGTATTTTGATAAAAGCATCAATGTGAGTTTAAATTTACCCATCATACGCGTTAGCGTTGATCATGGCACGGCCTTTGATAAAGCCTATAAAAATGCTAAAATCAACACTAAAAGTTATTTTGAAGCGGCTAAATTCGCAATTAATTTAAACCCTAAAGCTTAAATTTAGCCCTAGAATCAATCAAATCTTCTTTAGCCAAGCTGTCTATAAAATCTTGCAAATCTTTATTGGTATTTAAACTTTGAGTGAGTAAATTTTCATATTTATCAACTTTATTTTTAAAAATTTGCTTAAAACTTCTTTGATCTTTTTATCTTTATTTGCTCTTTGCATAAGCTCTAATAAAGCCTTAATATAAGCTTCTTGCATCCAATCACTTGCATTAAGTAAAAGTAAAATAGGATTTTCCCCTGCTTTTGTATTTTGCATATTTTTTATACAAATTTTTCTTTCTTTAATCATCTTTTTTGAAATAGCTTTAAAATCTTTTTTCGTCTTTTTATCTGCTTTTTTTGAAATATTTTGATACAAACTACTATAGATGTTATCTACTAAAGCAAGTTTTTTATTCTCAAATTCATTACGCACACCAATTTCATTACATATCATAAGCTCATCATCACTTTTACCATCATCTTTGATTTTAGAGCAATCAAAACTAGGTTTTACTTCATCTTTATAAATAAGCTCATCAAAACTCAAAGCCCCTAAACTCACCAAACTTAAACCAAGCAATAAAATATTTTTTTTCATTATTTACCTTTAAAAATTTTTATTTTATTATAATGCGTTTTTATTTTTTATAAGGAACTTAAAATGCAAAATTACAAAAAAGCTCTTTTTGCACTAGCTCTTAGTGCTTTTTGTATGGGGGTAACCGAATTTGTTATGGCAGGAGTTTTGGTTGATGTTGAAACGTATTTTAGCGTAGATGCAAAAACCGCAGGATATCTTACAACCTTATATGCTATAGGTGTTGTTATAGGCGCTCCTCTTATTACCATACCTTTAAGTCGTTTTCATAGACATACACAACTTTTAATCAATCTTGGAATTTTTGCTCTAGCAAATTTCATTATCTTTTTTAGCCAAAATTTCCATCTTACAGCATTTGCACGTTTTATAGCAGGAACACAGCATGGAGTATTTTTTGTCATTGCTACCTTAGCTGTAAGTGCTATAACTCCAGATGATAAAAAATCAAGCGCTCTGGCTATAATGGTCACAGGACTTACTGTAGCCTTGGTTACTGGAGTGCCGCTTGGAACTTTCATAGGGCATTATTTTGGCTTTAAATTTATCTTTTTACTTATTTTTATCATTACAAGCTTAGCATTTTTTGGAGTATGGCATATGATGCCCAAAAATTTACATCCTAGCCCAACAAGTCTTAAAAATTTAATCCCTGCTTTTTCACATCAAAATTTGTTAAAAACTTATACTATAACCATTTGTAGTTGTGGGGCTCAATTTGTTCTTTATACTTATTTGCAAAAATTACTTGTAGAAATAAGCGGTTTTAGAGTCCAAGATACAGCTTACATCTTGCTTTTATATGGAATTTGCGCAATTTGTGGGAATTTATGGGGCGGAAAAATAGTAGATAAAAAAGGTGCTATTTTTTCTTTACGTCTTATTTTAAGCATACAAGTTCTAGTATTTTTAAGCGTATTTCTCACCATGCATTCTAAAATTTTAATCATTTTTAGCGTAGCCTTGATAGGATTTTTTGCCTTTTCAACCATACCTGCGTTAAAAATGCTTAGCATTGCTAAAGCTAAACGCCATACTCATAAAGTCATAGATAGCACAGTAAGTGTAAATGAAGCAGCTTTTAATGTAGGCATAGCCTTAGCAAGTTTTTTAGGTGGGATTGTTTTAGCAGGATTGGGTATAGAATTTAATGCTTTATTTTCGGCACTTTTTGTAAGCCCTGCTTTGATTTTTGCCTTGCTTTTTGCCAAAGATAAATTAAATTATAAAAAATTTCAAAGAAAAAGTTTAAAAAATGTATAAAACTGGAATAGAAATTGCTTGTTTGTTTAATGTAAAGTTAAATAAAGGAGGAGAAAATGGTAGTAGATATCACTCAAAAAACATCAAATGCTATCTTTAGCACCACAACTAAAGTTAAAGAGAAAAATACTTCGGCAGATGAATTTCAAGCCACATTAAATGAAGTAAAAAACAAAGAAGAAAAGGAAGAGAAAAAAACAAACTCAAGCAAATTTACTAATGAAGACATTGATCTTGGTGCTGTTAGAGAAGATTTTAGATCTTATGCTTGGCAAAAAATGAGAGAAGATCAATACAAAAAAAATGAGGAGACTTTGCTAAATAAGCTTTTTGCTACAATTGACGCAGGAAATGCTGCAAACAATACAAAGGCTTAATATGCAAATCAATCAAAACTCAAACTACATAAACGAGAATTCTAATAATTCTCGTAAATTTTCTAATAACTTCAAGCAAGATGAAAATTCTTTATGGAATACCCCTTTTAAAGTTTTACTTAAAGAAGTAGAAGAATTTGTCGGCTCCAAAATTAAAAAATTTAAGGAAGAACTTGTATTAAACAAAAAAACAGGAGAATACGAAAAAAAAATGGTTCCTGATGAAGAAGCTTATAGGGAACACATAAGATTGAAGCTAGAAGAACAAACCAAAGAAAAAATCAGCACTCAAGTTAATGAAAAAATTAACGGGAAACTTAATCTCGATCTTGAAAAACAAGATATAAAAAACAACAAGCAAGAATTTAATTCCGGAAAGTCAAATACACAAGAGGGAATAAGCTATATGCAAATGCAAGCTGAAGCTAAATATCACACTAAAAATAGTCCAATCTTTGGCAATAGCAAAAAACAAGAAGAAAATAATAAAGATTTTTTTAATGTTTTTTCAGCGCCTGTTGGCTCTTCTGTGTAAAGCAAATATCGAGAAATTGATAATTTAATTTATCAATTTCTGTTATAATTTTGTCAAAAACAAAGGAAAATAATGATTTTTATTGATGCTTGCTTTAAAAAACCTACACCCTATACCCCTATTTGGATGATGCGTCAAGCAGGAAGATATTTGCCAGAATATATGGAAGTAAGAAAACAAGCGGGCGATTTTCTCTCTTTGTGTAAAGACTATAAAAAAGCTTCTGAAGTTTCTTTACAGCCTATTGATATTTTAGATGTAGATGCAGCAATCATTTTTTCAGATATCTTAGTTGTTCCTCTCGAAATGGGCATGAATTTACGCTTTGAAAAAGGAGAAGGGCCTATTTTTGATAATCCTATTTCAACCCTAGAAGACTTAGAAAAACTTGACGATCAAAATGCGCATAAAAAATTAAATTATGTCTATGATGCCTTAAAGCTTACTAGAGAAAAATTATCTCAAAACAAGGCTTTAATAGGATTTTGCGGAAGCCCTTGGACTATAGCTACCTATATGATAGAAGGAGGCGGAAGTAAAAGTTATGCAAAGTGTAAAAAAATGCTTTATCAAAACCCAGAACTTTTACATAAAATTCTAAACAAACTAACTCAAGTTTTAAAACTTTATTTAGAAGAGCAAATTAAAGCAGGTGCCAATGCTATACAGATTTTTGATAGCTGGGCAAGTGCTTTAGAATACGATAAGTTTTTTGATTTCTCTTTTAATTATATGCTTGAAATTTCAAATTTTATTAAAAGCAAATACGCAAATATACCTGTAATTTTATTCCCTAAAGGCATTAGCGGTTATTTAGATAGAATCGATGGTAATTTTGATGTTTTTGGGGTTGATTGGAGCACTCCGCTTGATTTAGCACGTGATAAACTATCGCACAAATACACTCTTCAAGGTAACATGGAGCCTTGCAGACTTTATGATAAAAATGCCATCAAAGAAGGAGTGGAAAAAATACTAAAAACCATGCAAAATAAAGCTCATATTTTCAACTTAGGACATGGGATCTTGCCTGATATTCCTGTTGAAAATGCAAAATATTTTATCAAGCTTGTACAAGAAAGTTCAGCTAAATGAAAATACTCTTTGGTCCTGTTAGCTCAAGGCGTTTTGGAAAATCTTTGGGTATAGATTTAAGTCCTAGTGAAAAACAATGCAATTTTGATTGTGTTTATTGCGAGCTTGTTCCAAAAAAAGCCCAAGAAAAACAAGATGAAATTATCAGCATAGACAAAATTATCTCCGAAGTTAAAGCTGTGCTTGAAAAAAATGTTGAATTTGATTTTCTTACCCTTACTGCCAACGGAGAGCCTAGTCTTTATCCTTATTTAAATGAGCTTATTTTATCTTTACGTAGCATTGCTAAAGATAAAAAATTGCTTATTTTAAGCAATGGTACAGCTGTATTAGATGAAGACAAATTTAATGCTTTGCTAAAACTAGATGTGGTCAAATTTAGCCTAGATAGCGCAGTTGCTAAAACTTTTTATCGTATTGATAGAGCTTTAAAAAACATTGACTTAGAAAAAATGATAGAAAAAATGGCAGATTTTAGAGCTAGGTTTAATGGAGATTTGATTATGGAAATTCTAGTTGTTAAAGATCTTAATGACAACGAAGAAGAATTTAAAGCACTCAATCAAGCTTTAAAAAAAATCATGCCTTTAAGAGTTGATCTAAGCACCATAGATAGACCTCCTGCTTATGCCGTTAAAAAAGTAAGCGAAGAAAAACTTTTAAAACTTTCCAAACTTATAGATTCTACTCCTGTACTCTTAGCCAAAAGACATTATGAAGGTGAAAAACTAAACTTCAATAAAGAAGAATTATTAAAAATGCTTCATTTACGCTCACAAAGCGAAATAGACATAGAAGCGAAATTTGATGAACAATCTAAAACTCTCTTAAATCAACTTATCAAAGAAAAAAAGGTAAAAATTCTCGATTTAGCTGGAGTTAAATTTTATAAAGTTTAGGCCTTTGGTAAATACTTTCTAAGTAAAGTTATAAGATCATTTCTACTTACATCACTTAAAACTTCACTCACACAATCAAAATCCCTAACTTTTTCCTTTGAAAAAAATATGATATGGCTTTGCGGATGCTGTTTTTTATAAACACTTAGCAAATTTCTCATTTGCTCAAGATCAAATTTAATTAATTCATAATCAAGCAAAATCAAACGATAAGTCTCCTTGCTTAATTCTTGTTTTAATTGACTAAAAGAATTTATACATATATTTTTATCGCATTGTTTTTCTATTATATTAAAAAATAAGGTTGCATCAAAATCATTTTGTTTAAAAAGCAATACATTATTTTGATAAGGAGTTTTAAATTTTAAAGTGCAAACCTTATCAAGCTTGTTTTGCAAAATATTTTCAAGATCTTTTTTTTCAAAAGGTAAAGTTAAAAAATACTCATAATGTGTATTTTTATGCCGACCCATCACTATAAAATCATAGTTTTTCTTTATATTTTCATTTAAAATTTTATCCTTGATAAAAATCAAATGAAAGTCATTAACATCAAAACTTAAATTTTTAAAACAAGTACTTTCTATGCCAAAATACGAAAGTAAATTTGCAAGTAAAAAATTTTCAAGCTCATCATTATTAACTATAGCCACATTTGCTTCAAACTGCAAAACCTTTCCATGAGATGTCCCTATAATGCTTTTATGATGCTCTAAAGCCTCATTTAATTCTAATCTAATTTGATCTTTTTGAGAATTTAAGGCATTTAAAATCAAAGAATTAATTTCTTTATTATACCCTTCATTTAAGCAACGCATTGCATTAGATATATTTCCAAGCTGATATAAATTTTCTTCTAATAAATGCAAATATCTGTCTTTTTCATGGGATATTTTAGTTAAATTTTGTCCCGTAGTTTCAAATTTTTCCTTTAACAAATCAAGCGCACTATCAACATCAATCTTTTTTTGAAAATTTAAAAAATCATTTTGCATACAAAAAATTTTTTGATATATTTTGTTTATATTTCTATTTTGTCTAAAAGCAAAAATAAAAAGTGTTAAAGATAAAACAAAAATGCTAGAAAACATACCTATTTTCAGTTGTTCAGTAACACTATCAAGCTTTAAGATATCAATACTTAAATACACTAAAATTAGATTAAAAATAAAAATTATCCCCGCTAATATCAAATTAATTTTCCTTTATCTTTTGCGCCGCTTTCTTACCCACAAGCATTGCAAGATCTTTAAAATCAGCCTTATATATAGATTCAAAATTTCCATAATACGCTAAAAGTTTTTGTATAACCCCTGAACTAAGTCCTAAATTTGCAAGCTTAGAACTTTTCAAGTCCTGTTTTTTCTTAGTATTTTGATGAAAGCTGATAGCAAAACGGTGCGCTTCATCTCTTAATTTCTGTAAGAATTGTAGTTTTTTATCGTTAATACTTAAGCTAAATTCTCCTTTTAAGGAATGAATTTTATCCTTAGCACCTCCTTTAGCCCTATGTGCTTTTGCATCGATTTTTTCTTTTGAAATAGCTAAAATATCGATATTAGCTCCACTACTTACAATGATTTCTTTAGCCAAATCAAGCAAAGCCTTTCCTCCATCTACAAGCCATAAATCAGGAGGAGGTATTTTATCAAAGTCCAAAGCCCTACGCGTTAAGACTTCACGCATTTGTTCGTAGTCATTTTTATGTTTTAAATGAAATTTTCGATATTTTGACTTATCCCAAGAATTCATTCTATAAGTTACCATAGCTCCAACATTTGCCACACCTTGCAAATGAGAATTATCAAAAATTTCTATATTATTTGGTAAATTTTCAAGTTCAAAATAAGACTTTAATTCTTTTTGCATAGTAAAATCATGATTTTTTTGCTCTTTTTCTATATTTAAAAGTGCATTTTGAAAAGCCAAATCACAAATTTTTCTTTTTTCTCCTATTTTAGGAATTTTAATACTGATTTTTTTATCAAATCTTTGGCTTAAAATTTCTTCCAAAAGCACTCTATCTTCAAATTCTTCATAAACATAAATAACATTTGCAAGCAAAGGAATGTCCATACTAAAATTTTCTAAAATCAATTGCTTATAAATTTCATTTTTATCCCATTGTATATCATTTTTTATAGGAGTAATCTTAGAATTTACACTGATAATTTTTCCATTTTGCACCACAAAACGTAAGGTTGAAAGCATGGAATTTTCAAAGGCTAAAGCAAATACTTCAAAATCTTCTAATTTTGCAATATCTATTTCAACTCTAACTTCCAAATCTTTAATCGTTCCAATCTGATCCCTTACTTTAGCTGCTTCTTCGTAATTTTCATTTTGCGCTAAAACAAGCATTTGTTTTTCTAAATTTTTTATTAAAATACTAGGATTTAAAAGTGCGTGCATAGCCTCATCTAAAATTTTAAGGTATTTTTCCCTGCTGATGCGTTTATCACAAGGTGCAAGACAACGAGAAATTTGATAAAAAATACAAGGGGATTTACAACTTGCTTTTTGCTTTAAAGGATAGTATAAATAAAGTGCATCTAAAAGCTCTCTAGCACCTTTAAAAAAAGGGCCAAAATATTTGATTTTGCTTTTTTTTACCAATTTTCTAGTAATCTCAAAACGTGGAAATTCTTCTTCAAAATCCACATAAATATAAGGATAAGTTTTATCATCTCTTAGTAAAATATTATATTTTGGATGCAGTTGTTTGATAAAAGAATTTTCTAAAATCAAAGCATCAGCTTCTGAATTAGTAGTGATAAATTCCAAATGCACTGTTTCTTCAATCATTTTTTGAATTCTTAAAGAATTTCTTGGATTTGCATGTAAATTTGGAGTAAAAGCAAAATAAGATTTGACACGATTTTTAAGATTTTTAGCCTTACCTACATATAAAAGCTTTCCTTCTTGATTGAAGTATTGATAAACTCCAGCGCTATTGGGAAGAGTTTTTAACTCATTTTCTAAATTCTCTTTAGTCAAGATTAGAACCTTTTTTTATAAGTTCTCTTAAATCTTCAAATTTCTTAAATAATTTTTCATCTTTAAAGCAATTTTTAAATTCACCCTTAGAAAGCTCCAAATAAGAATTTTTAGAGAGTTTTTCATCATTTTTGTTTTTATTTACTGCATAAGTGTATTTTTGGGAAAAGATTTTTATATCTTTTATATCAACAAATCCACTTAAAGGATATTTTTGTCCATATGCTTTTATGAGAAATTTAATATAAATTTTGCTATCATCATGATTTAATTCTTGATAAGCTGCTGGATGTAAGGTTATTATATTTAAAATATGATTTTTTACATAAATTTTAGCAATCAAACGTTGCTTAGCAAGCGGAAAAGAACTTAAAAAATCTTTGCAAAAAAATAAGGTTTTTAAAGGCTTATAATGAGGTTTATCCATCAATTCATTAATAACAGCACTAGCGTTTTTAGTCATCTTGATATTATTTCTTTTTCTCATAAGATGATTTTAGCATTTCTTTTCTTAATTTTCTTCTGTGCTTGCGGATATAAAGGCAACCCTCAATACACAAGCTATGAACAAAATGGCTCGGTAAAAACCATTAAAAAATACGAACAATTACATAGGTGGTAAATAATGAAAAAAGCAGATATTTTAGTTTTAGACTTTGGCTCTCAATACACTCAGCTTATAGCAAGACGCTTAAGGGAACAAGGAGTTTATGCAGAAATTTTACCTTTTAATGTAAGCTTAGCTGATATCAAAGCAAAAGAACCAAAAGGTATTATTTTAAGTGGAGGTCCAGCAAGCGTATATGCAACTGATGCGTATTTTTGCGATAAAGGCATATTTGACTTGGGTTTACCTGTTCTTGGAATTTGTTATGGTATGCAGCTTATGGCACATCATTACAAAGCTACAGTTGCACCTGCAGGACATAAAGAATATGGTAAAGCAAATATAGAAGTTAAAAAAGATAGTGCTTTATTTAAAAATCTTCCAAAAAAACAAACCGTTTGGATGAGTCATTCTGATAAAGTAGAAAATTTACCTCAAGGTTTTGAAGTTTTAGCCACAAGTGAAAATAGTCCTTTTTGTGTTTTTGGCAACGAAGATAAGAAATTTTTTGCTCTGCAATTTCACCCAGAAGTGCAACACAGTGAATTTGGCAAAAATATCTTAAAAAATTTTGCTAAATACGCTTGTAATTGTGAAAGTGTTTGGAATATGGGTTCTTTTGCAAAAACTCAAGCAGAAAAAATCCGTGAAGAAGTAGGCAGTGATAAAGTGCTTTGTGCTGTAAGTGGCGGAGTAGATAGTAGTGTAGTTGCTGCACTTTTAGCCAGTGCTATAAAAGAGCAAGTTATAGTAGTTTTTGTAGACAATGGACTTTTAAGGAGCGGAGAAAAAGAACAAGTTGAATTTATGTTTAAAAATACCTTAGGTATCGATCTTATCAGCATTGATGCAAGTGAAATTTTCTTAAGTCGCTTGGCTAATGTTAGAGATCCTGAGCAAAAAAGAAAAATCATAGGAAATACCTTTATAGAAGTTTTTGAAGAAGAAGCAAAAAAACATAAAGATGTAAAATATCTCGCTCAAGGCACACTTTATACTGATATCATAGAAAGTTCTGTTATAGGTGCAAGCAAAACCATTAAAAGCCATCATAATGTAGGGGGCTTACCTGAAAAAATGAATCTTAAACTCATAGAGCCTTTAAAAGAAATTTTTAAAGATGAAGTGCGTGCCCTAGGACTTGAGCTTGGACTTAGCAAAGAAGTAGTTTATCGCCATCCTTTCCCTGGACCAGGGCTTGCTATACGCATTATGGGAGAAGTAAATCGCCCTAGCTTAGAACTATTGCGCAAGACTGATGTAATTTTACTTGAAGAACTTAAAAGCACCGGCTGGTATGATAAAACTTGGCAAGCATTTTGCGTGCTTTTAAATGTTAAAAGCGTTGGGGTTATGGGGGATAACCGCACTTATGATAATGCAGTTTGCATACGCGTTGTAGATGCAAGTGATGGTATGACAGCTACTTTCTCGCATTTACCTTACGAAGTTTTAGAAAACATAAGTCGCCGTATCATCAATGAAGTAGAAGGTATAAACCGCGTTGTTTATGATATCTCAAGCAAACCACCTGCAACCATAGAATGGGAATGATCCATTTTTTCTAGCTCTTATTTTTATTATAAAATTTTTATAAAAATAAGGCTAGAATTTATTTAAGAAATTTCAAGGAAGAAATATGCATGGAAAAATAGCTATTTATATGGATTCTACAGGACGTGGAACCGTTACAAACTCAGCAAATACCTTTTTTGACTTCAATCGCCAAATTTGGAATGATAAAAAAAGTATGCCAAGTGTTGGTATGCTTGTGGAATTTAGAACTCTTTCTAGCGAAAAAAAAGCAGAAGACGGCAAGCCCGTTCAAACAAGCAAAACCATAACGGGTATAAAACCTTCAAAATTTCAAGAATTTAAAGAAGGGGATTTTATCACTGAGCATGATTTTTGGAAAACTGATAATGATGATGAATTAGAAGACTTGCAAAACTCAAGAAGAAGTGCTTATATAACAGAACTCTATAGAACAACAGACTTTGACAGTATAGAAAAAATTCCTCTTTCTTTTACTATACCTCAAGCTATACAAAAATATTTTGCCCATGAAATTTTATCCGTAGAAACGCTTCAAGCCAATCTACAAGATGAAAAGGAAATTCCTTGCATACTTGATTATCTTATACTTAAAAGATTTTTATTTAAAGCTTATGATACTTTAATTTTTATGGATAATAGCATAGACCAAACCCAATTTAGCGCATTAAAAAGCATCATGATGCATTTAGAGAATTCATATAAGCAAATGATAGCTGATCAAAAACCAAATATCACTAAAATTTTTAACGAAACTTTTTTATCTTTGCAGTGTCATTACCAAGCTTTAGTAGCCACCATAGATACAAGAAAAAATCGTCTAGCCTCACTTGAAGCACAAATGAAAACTTTACAATCTGAAATAAATCTTAAAAGTAATGCGGCCAATGCAGACCCTGAAAAACTTAAAGCACGGCAAGAAAGATTGGCTAAGCTACAAAAAGAAGCAGAATACTACAGAACAACACTAAAAAGACTTGATGCTATAAGGGAGGATTTTTATAAGAAAAATTACAATATTTTCGAAAATGCTTTTAAGCTTTCACGAGAAAAGCTCTTTAAAAAAATTGTCACAGGTTTAAATCTATGTGCAACCATAATGGATGTTAAAATTTGGCATTTATCTTTAAAATCATCAGGGGTTAAAAATTCTTATTTTACTATGAGCAATATAGAAAATTCTTTCTGTTCTCTTTCTTTTGCAGAACATTACTTAAGTCGCTTAAATAAATCCGCTCTAAATCCTTTTGATCAAAAACTTTTAGTGTATATTCAAAAAATTACAAAAGAACAAAGAAAAAAATTTTTAGTTGTCACATCGGATTTAGATTTATTATGCAAATTAAAAATTGAAAACTTTTCACAAAATCCATATTATTTAGTAAAATACGCACCTAAAAAAGTGAATTATCAGTCTTTAATGCGTGATAACACCTTTGATATAGTCTATATTGATGAAAAACATGTTTGGGAAAATGTTGCCGATATTATTTTACAAGGAAAGCATTTTGACAAATCAGGAAAAACCAAATTTAAACTGATTTAAGACATAGAAATTTAAGCTAAATTAAGTTATAATTTCCTTGCCTAAACAGTTTGTGGTATTTAAAGTGATCCAACACATTTTTATTAACTGCGATTGTGTGATTTACCGTGTTCTGTGGCATCGTTTGAGCTTTGAAAAAAGCGAGAAGTTGCAGCCTTTAAAAATTACCTAGCGGTTTTCTTTGACTTTTTGGGGTCAATCTTTGTTAAACGGCTGTTTGGGTTTAAAAGGAGATATAAATGAAAATAATGATTTTGGGTAGTGGTGCAAGAGAATATTCTATTGCTTTAGCCTTAAGAAGAGTAGACAAAAATTTAGAGTTTTATTTTGCTCCTGGAAATGGCGCTACCGAAAGTCTTGGAACAAATTTAAACCTAAAAGATCCAGTAGTTTTAGCAACCTATGCAAAAGAAAAAGGTTTTGATCTTTGTATAGTAGGAAGTGAAAGTTTTTTAGCTGAAGGTGTTGTAGATATTTTTAAACAACAAGGACTTGCTATTTTTGGGCCAAGTAAAGCTGCTGCAATGCTTGAAACCTCAAAATCTTTTATGAAAAGCTTTCTTAAAAAATACCGTATCAAAACAGCTAAATTTTTAAACACAAATGATATTGAAAAAGCAAAAAATTTTATACATAGTTTAACCCCTCCTATAGTAGTAAAAGCCGATGGACTTTGCGCAGGAAAAGGTGTTATCATAGCTAAGACTCATGAAGAAGCCATAGAAGAAACAGCTAAAATGCTGAGCGGAGAAAGCTTTGGAGATGCTGGAAAACTCGTTGTAATTGAAGAATTTTTAGATGGTTATGAATTAAGCATTTTTGCAGTATGTGATGGCAATGATTTTGTTTTACTTCCTGTAGCACAAGATCATAAAAAATTACTCGATAATGATCAAGGGCCAAATACTGGCGGAATGGGTGCTTACGCTCCTAGCTCTTTGGCGAACGAAAGCTTGCTTAGAAAAGTTCAAAAAGATATTATTTTACCGACTTTAGCAGGCATGAAAAAAGAAGGAGCGGAATTTTGTGGTGTTTTATTTATAGGCGCTATGATCGTTGGAAATAAACCTTATGTATTAGAATTTAATGTTCGCTTTGGAGATCCTGAATGTGAAGTTTTAATGCCTTTAATCGAAAATCCTTTGGAACTTATTTTAGCTGCTACTCAAAGACGCTTAAGACACGCAAAAATCAAAATCAAAAAAGAATTTGCAGTAGGGGTTGTATGCGCGAGTGAAAACTATCCTTACAAAAGTTCACCAAAAAGTGAAATTACTGTAAATAACATTCCTGAAAACTCTCATATCTCTTATGCTGGAGTAAGCCTAGAAGATGGCAAATTAATGGCTGATGGTGGAAGAATTTTGGTTTGCGTTGGCACAGGAAAAAGTATAGAAGAAGCGCAAAAAAATGCTTATAAACTTTGTGATAATGTAAATTTCAAAGGAAAGCAATACAGAAAAGACATCGCTCATCAGGTTCTTAAATGAAAGAAAACTTACAAGACCGCTTAGAGCGTGAAAATCTAAAAATAGCAAGTTTTGGAAAAAGAGTTTTAGCTTTTTTAATCGATGATATGATTATTTCTTTGATTGTGTTTATCATTTTTTATGATCGTCTAATCCAAGCAAAAGATTTATTTGAAACAACTCAAATTATAGGAAATTTTTATCTTGGCTTCATCTTACTTCATTTTAGTTATCAAGCAATTTTTACTTATCTTTATGGGGCGAGTTTGGGAAAAATATTATGCAAAATTATCATCTTGGATGAAAATCTTCTTGACAAACCCAATCTCATCCAAAGTTGCATCAGATCTGCCATAAGACAGGTTAGTGCTATGGCATTTATGCTTGGATTTGCTTGGGCTTTAAGTAATGATTTACGCAAAGCTTGGGAGGATTATCTAGCAAGGACAATAGTAGTCGATGTGGCGTAAATTTTCCCTATTGCTAGGAACTAGCATAGCTTTAAGTGCAGCACAAGTTGATATTTACGCTCTTGATGCAAAAAAAGAAGGTGATATTCTTACTGCAAACAATGATGTTATTATTTTTTCTGATTTTTATTTCATCACTGCCAATAAAGCAATTTACAATGAAAAAACCGGAGATGTTGAGCTTTTTGGCGATGTTAACATCCTAAGGGGACAAAACGAAAGATCACATTCTGATTATGCTAAAATCAACCTAAATTCCAATCAAGCCGATTTTAGTAATTTTTTCTTTTCCAATAATAATCTTGAAGTATGGTTTCAAAGCAAAACAAGCCATCTAAATGATAAAGTCTTTGAAAGTAAAATTTCAGCAGTTTCAAGCTGCAATGTTGAAGATCCTGATTGGGAAATTCGTTTTTCAAAAGGCTGGCTTAACCGGGAAACCAATTTTGTTCATCTTTACAATGCAAGATTATATGTTAAAAATACCCCGGTTTTTTATCTACCTTATTTTGGATTTAGTGCTGATACTCATAGACAAAGCGGACTTTTAATCCCAAAAATCGTTTTAAAAAGTAGCGAAGGCTTATACTATGAACAACCTATTTATATTGCCACTCAAGAAAATTGGGATTTAGAACTTGATCCACAAATTCGAACAAACCGTGGTTTTGGACTTTATTCTACTTTAAGATTTCTTGATTCTCCATATTCAACAGGAGAATTAAATTTTGGTGCTTTTAGGGAAAATAGCTCCTATTTTCACGATGAAAATTTGAAAAATCAAACCCACTATGGAATAGAACTAAAATACTCAAGAGATGATTTAATCAAATCTTTACTCAGTGATAATTTTCAAGAAGGCCTATGGATAGATGCAACCTATCTCAACGATGTGGATTATTTAAATTTAGGAAGTAGGGATTATCGAGATCTTAACTCGCTTGTAACCTCCAAAATCAATTATTTTTTAGCTGATGAAAACAATTTTTACGGAGCTTATGCAAGATATTATATCGACACATCTAAACTTAGCAATAATACAACCTTACAAGAATATCCAAGCTTTCAATATCATAGATTTTTAAATAACCTTTTTGATGAACGCTTGCGTTATTCATTTGATACTTCATTTCATAATTTTTACCGACCTGCTGGTTCTTATGCAAATGAGTTAAATTTAGACTTGCCTATCTCGTATCACAATGCTTTTTTTGGAGACTTTTTACACTTTACTTTCACAGAAAGATTTTATGCTTCTTTTGTAAATTATAGCAACGATCCCGAAAGAAACCATGAGCATTATTTTAGAAACACTCATGATTTTAATCTCTACACTGATCTTTCAAAAGCTTATGAAAATTTCTTTCATACTTTAAATTTAGGGGTGAATTACATTTTGCCAGGAGCAAAATCAGGTAAAATCACGCAAGATTATCTTGAAGAATACGACAAAGAAAACGAACATACAAGTCTTTATGCTGTGCAATATTTCTATAACAACGAAGGACAAAAAAAACTCAAACACAGAATTTCACTTGACTATCTCAATAAACAAAATAAATTCTATGAACTTGAAAATCTTTTAACTTATTATTTTAATGCAAACATCAATCTCAACAGCGAAGTGCTTTACTCTTATGAGCAAAGTCGCTTTACCAATGTCATCAGCCAAATAGAAGTCAATACAAATTCAAAATTTAATTGGATGTTTTCTCATGCTTATCAAAACGATGAGTATGGAAAATATAGCTTTATTGGCACAAGAGCAAATTATATTGCCTCACCTAATTACAATTTATTTGGTGGAATTTGGTTTGATACTCAAAGAGCTCATGCAAACATGTGGGAACTTGGCTATACCTATCAAAGAAAATGTTGGAACTATTCTTTAATGTATAGAGAAAGAATCGATCCACAACTCACAAGTGGTGGTATCACAGCTAAAAATCAAAGCGGAGTTTATTTTATTTTCAACTTCTATCCTTTAGGAGGAGTAAAATACGATTTCTCTTTAGCAGAAAGTGAAAACAAAATTTAAAAAGGATGAAATTTGCTAAATATTTTAAAAAATTTTACGAATTTATTATCTGGTAAAAAAGGAAAAATAATGCAATACAGCATAGAAATTAACAAAAATACAGAAATATTTGATATAGATAAAGTCGCCAAACAAGCTGCTGGTGCTGTTTTAATGAGACAAGGCAAAAGCGTTGTTCTAGCTACAGTTGCAAGAGAAGAAAAACAAGTTGAAGAAGATTTTTTACCTCTAACCGTCCAATACATCGAAAAAGCTTATGCCTCGGGCAAAATCCCTGGTGGTTATGTCAAAAGAGAAACCAAGCCAAGTGATGCAGAAACCTTAACAGCACGCATCATTGATAGAAGCTTACGCCCTCTTTTTCCAAAAGGCTATGCTTATCCAACTCAAATCGTTGTGATGGTTCTCTCAGCCGATCCTAAAGTAGATTTGCAAGTAATGAGCTTAAATGCCGCAAGCGTAGCTCTTTATCTTAGTGATATACCTATGAAAGCTCCAGTATGTGGTGTTCGCATAGGAAAGATAGATGGAAATTTCATACTCAATCCAAACAATGAAGAGCTTCAAAATAGCACTCTAGATCTCTATGTAGCAGGTGTAAAAGATGAGCTTTTGATGATAGAAATGAGAGCCTTGCCTGATCAAAAAGAAAATGAAATTTTTATCGAAGCTCCTTATGCTGATGTTTTAACTCAAACCACTTCACAAAATATGAATGAACTTAGCGAAGATGAAATTTTAGAAGCTCTAAATTTAGCTCAAAAAGCTATATTAAATGGCTCAAATGCTTATGAAGAAGCCTTTAGCAAACACAAAAAAAATTCTCAAATCGAACTAAAAAATGAGATTGAACATCCTGAAATTTTAGCTTTTATAGAAAATAATTTCCAAAAACAAATCAAAGAAGCCATCAACCAAATGGCAAAAAGTGAAAGAGCAAGCGAACTAAATAAAATCGCTAAAGAAATTTTAAATCTTGAAATCGCTAAAGACTGGAGCGAAGAAAGTATATTAAACACCTTAGCTAAAGTCAAACGCAAACTTATTCGTGAGCAAATTTTAAATGAAGGCAAAAGAGCTGATGGTAGAAGTTTAAACGAGGTTCGTCCTATCAGTATAGAAACCAATATCTTGCCAAACGCTCATGGCTCTTGTCTTTTCACTCGTGGACAAACTCAAGCTCTAGTGGTTGCAACCTTAGGCGGAGAAAACGATGCTCAAATGATAGACTTGCTTACAGAAAAAAATCCTATAAGCGAACGCTTTATGGTAAATTATAATTTTCCAGGTTTTTCAGTAGGCGAAGCAAGTCCTATCAAAGCTCCAGGAAGAAGAGAGCTAGGACATGGAAATTTAGCCAAAAGAGCACTTTATCCAAGCATAGATGAAAACTATCCTTATGTAATCCGCTTAGTCAGTGAAATTTTAGAAAGCAATGGCTCAAGTTCTATGGCAACGGTTTGTGGCGGATCTTTAGCCCTAAAAGCAGCAGGAGTGCCAAGCTTAAAACTTGTTGCAGGAGTAGCTATGGGGCTTATCTTTGAAGATAGCAAATTTGCTGTTTTAACAGATATCATGGGACTTGAAGATCATGATGGGGATATGGACTTTAAAGTAGCAGGAAGCAAAGACGGCGTTACTGCTCTTCAAATGGATATAAAACTAGGCGGAATCGATCAAGAAACACTAAAACAAGCTTTATACCAAGCCAAAGAAGGAAGAATTCACATCCTAAATATCATGGAAGAAGCCGCCAAAGAAATTGTAGTCAATGAAGAAGTTTTACCTAAACTTGAGCTTTTTAGCGTTGATCCTTCAAAAATCGTTGATATCATAGGGCAAGCTGGAAAAACCATCAAAGAAATCATAGAAAAATTTGGCGTTTCTATAGACTTAGATCGCGAAAAAGGTGAAGTAAAAATAGCAGGTAATCAAAACGAACAAATCAAAGCCGCAAAAGACTACATCATAAACATCACAAGCTCTCAAAAAGGAACTAAAAAAGGCTCTAAAGACAAAGATATATCAGACTTTGAACTTGGGCAAGAATTTCAAGGTATTGTTAAAAAAATCGCTCCTTTTGGAGCCTTTGTGGAACTTAAAAATGGTGTTGATGGTTTATTGCATAGTTCAAAAAGCAAGCATCTTAATTTAAGCGAAAACCAAAGCTTAAAAGTTAAAATCAGCGAAATTAAAAACGGAAAAATTTCTGTGGATTTGTGTGAGTGAGTGAATTTCTAACTCATCCTTTTGAGCCTTTTTTTGACAAAGATTCTAAAATCTTAATTTTAGGATCTTTTCCTTCTATTAAATCAAGACAAGACGGCTTTTATTATCAACACCCAAGAAATCGTTTTTGGCCTATACTAGAAACACTTTTTGATGTAAAATTAGAAAATATCACAGAACAACAAGCCTTTTTAAGAAAAAAACATATCGCTCTTTGGGATGTACTTCAAAGTTGCAAGATAAAAAATTCAGATGATAAAACCATAAGCTATGCAAAAGCCAATGATTTAAACCTGATCCTTTCTCAAGCCAAAATCCAAGCCATTTTTACCACCGGACAAAGTGCTTATAGATTTTTTGTTAAATTCCACCCTCACTTAGAAGCCATAGTTCTACCCTCAACTTCTCCTGCAAATTTAAATTTTTCTTTTGAACAGCTTTTACAAAACTATGAAATAATCAAAAAATTTACAAAATAAAAGAATATTTTAATTTTTTAGATTTTAGAATAATTATAAAAATTTAAGGAGTTAAAAATGCCTTTTGTAAATATACGCATCACCAAAGAAAATGGAGAACCTACAACAGAACAAAAACAAGAGCTTATCGCGGGAGTAACGGATTTGCTTGCTAAAGTTTTAAACAAAAACAAAGCCTCAACTGTTGTTATCATCGATGAAATCGATACGGATAATTACGGACTAGGTGGAAAAAGCATTACCCAAGCAAGAAAAGAAAAAAAGCTAGTTAATATCTAGCTTTTGCGTGTTATCCTTAAATTCAAATTCCACTCTCTTAGCTCCAAAACCTTTAGCAATAGCTTCTAAAGTATCCTTAGCACTTTTATGAATTTTGCTTTCTAAATTTTGGATAAGATTTAAAGACAAGTCTTTAACCTCATCTTTGGCTTCTTTTATGAGTTTGTTTTTATCACTTTCGCTAAAACTAATCCCCGTGCTATTAATAGAATCAGGCAGTAAAAAAGGTAAAAATTTAGCATTTTTTTCATCATAAAATTTCATATCTATGATGCTGTGTTTGTATCTACACTCTGGCATGATGATCTTATAAGCTTCGTCCCCTAAAGGCAAAATATCAAAGTTTTTATCCCTTAAATCATACAAGAAAGTGATCTCAAATTCAAAAATTAAAGCAATCTGTCTTTCACTCAAAGACCATCCTAAAAGATTTTTCCAAATTCCATTAAAAGCGCTATCTTTTTTAGTGACAATCTCTTTACTAAAAACTTGAAAAACACTTAATTCTCCTATGGATTTAAGCTGCATAATATCGCTAAAACTTTGCGTGCTTTTTTCTTCTATTTTAGGGCTTTTGTACTGCCTAAAAAGCACTATAAATAAAAGCACAAGCAAAATCATCACTAAAACAAATAAAATCATTTCCATTTTAAACCTTTCTAAATTTATAAACCTTGATTTGAAAAGATATATTTTTTCTCAAACGCTAAGAAAATAAAAGCATTAATGATAAAAATCAAACACACAAAAGTAAAAACAAATTCCACGCTAAAATGCGAAGCCATAAGCCCTCCGCCAAAAGCACCGCAAAAATTTCCCAAAAATTGACAAGTTTGATTAAAACCAAAAATCACACTTAAATTTTTAGCACTCACGCTTTTTTTAAGCAAGGCATTCACACAAGGCAAAAGCCCTCCAAGCCCTATGCCTATAAGCAAACGTACGAAAATAAGCATATAAACATTACTTGCTACAGCCTGCAAATAAAAGCAAATTCCACAAAATATCAAAGCTCCAAAAATAATCTTACTAGGCCCTATCTTATCAGCGATTTTTCCAAGTTTTGGTGCAAAAAAAAGATTACTAATCCCACTTGCAGCCACTACTATACCTGCCCAAAGAGCCAAATTTCCACCTTGATGAATTTGCTCAACATAAATACTCAAAATCGGCATCACTCCAAAAGTACCAAATTGTATCACAAAAGTAGTGATAAAAAGAACGATGATAAGGGTTTTGTTTTCTTTTACTTTTTGAGTATTTTTCTTCGCCTCTTTTTGAATTTTTCTTTCATGGATGAAAAAATAAATCGTCACAAAAGAACAAGCGATTAAAAAAGCCACCACATCAAAAACCGCACTAATGCTAAAAAATTCAGCCATAAAGCCACCAAACAAAGGCCCAAGCAAACTTCCACTTATAGAAGCCGTAGAAAGAGTTCCTAAAGCATAAGCCACTTTTTCTTTAGGTGCTATCACAGCGATAAACACAACAGCAGCAGAAGTAAAACCTGAAATTATCCCTGTTAAACCCCGCACAAAAACCACTTCTAAAGCACTATGAGCAAAGCTAAGCCATAAGGTTAAAACGGACATTCCAAAACTTGCACGAAGAAGCATATTTTTATAACCATACTTTGCACCCAAAAAAGCCCATAAAGGCGAAAAAACAGCCATAAAAAGCGGAGTGATCCCAAAAGCAAGTCCTGAGTAAAACGCTATTTCACTCGTATTAACATGTCCTAGTTCTTTGATATAAAAAGGCAAAATCGGAGCGATTTGACTAAGCCCCATACTTGTGGTAAAAACACCAAACCAACACACAAGCAAAGTTCTATTGAAATTTTCCATGGATTTATTGTATGATATTTTTTATAATTTTTAATTAAAACTCAAGGATAAAAATGAAAAAAATACTCTTTATATGCTTAGGCAATATATGCCGTTCACCTATGGCAGAATTTATCATGAAAGATCTTGTCAAAAAAGCAAATTTAGAAAAAGAATTTTTTATAAGCAGTGCTGGAACTTCAGGAGAACACGATGGAGAAGATATGCACTATGGCACCAAAAACAAGCTTGCCCAACTTAATATAGAACACAAAAACTTCACAAGCAAAAAACTCACTCAAAAGCTTTGCGATGAAAGTGATTTTTTAATCACCATGGACAATTCCAACTTCAAAAATGTTTTAAAAAACTTCACCAACACCCAAAACAAAGTTTTAAAAATCACTGATTTTAGTCCTAGTCTAAACTACGATGAAGTCCCTGATCCTTGGTATAATGGAAATTTTGATGAAACTTATAAAATTTTATCCCTAGCTTGTAAAAATTTACTTGTTTTTTTATCAAAATAATTTAAAACAACTATATATTACTTCTCGTTTACTTTTTAGACTTATACTTCTAAACGAACCGAAAAACATTCATAAGAAAAACTCCTTAAAATTACACGCCTAGCTTAAATCCCTTTAGCTAGGCTTTTCTTTAGATGTTTTTATCCTTCAGATTTAAAATTTTTACTATTTTAAGTGCTTCTTAAGAAAAAACTCCAAATTTATGTGCTACAATTACGATGTTTTATTAATTTTTGACAAGGAGAATTCTCATGAAACTAGTTAAACTTAGTTTAGTTGCAGCTCTTGCTGCAGGTGCTTTTTCAGCAGCTAACGCTACTCCACTTGAAGAAGCGATCAAAGATATCGATGTATCTGGAGTATTAAGATACAGATATGAAAGTAGCAATCCATGGAGCAATGATAATTATGGTTCTGGTATTTCTGGTAAACAAGATCATAAATACAGAGCACAAGTTAACTTTAATGCCGCTATAGCTGATAACTTCAAAGCTTTTGTTCAATTTGACTATAATTCGAAAGATGGTGGTTATGGTGAAAATAGCATCAGCAACACAAGTGATACCTTAAGTGTTCGCCAATTATATTTAACTTATACAAATGAAGATGTTGCAACAAGCGTAATCGCTGGTAAACAACAACTAAACACTATCTGGACTGACAATGGTATCGATGGTTTAGTAGGAACAGGTATTAAAGTAGTAAACAACAGCGTCGATGGTTTAACTCTAGCTGCTTTTGCAATGGACAGTTTCAATGAAGCTTCAGATACTACTGTAACAATTACTCAAGATGGCACTCAAAAAATTACAGGTGTTCAATTTAATCGTGGAAATCCTAAAGGTGATGGTGATGTAAGCGGTGCTTTAGATTGGAGCAAAAATATTTATGGTGCTGCAGCTATCGGCTCTTATGATATCGCTGGCGGACAATTCAACCCGCAATTATGGTTAGCTTATATGAGTGATAATGCATTCTTATATGCTTTAGATGCAGCCTATAACACAACTATCTTTGATGGAATTAACTGGACTATCGAAGGTGCTTACCTAGGAAACTCAGTAGATAACAAACTTAAAGATAGATTAGATGCAGCAAATGGAAATTTCTTTGCTTTAAGAGGCACTGTTGAGGTAAATGGTTGGGATGCTAGCCTTGGTGGTTTATACTACGGTAAAAAAGATAAAGCTACTGTAACTACAATCGAAGATCAAGGTAATCTTGGTTCTTTACTTGCAGGTGAAGAAATTTTCTACACCAATGGATCTAATTTAAATGGCGATATTGGTAGAAATATCTTCGGTTATGTAACTGCTGGATATACTTTCAACGAAGCTGTTCGCGTTGGTGCTGACTTCGTATACGGTGGAACAAAAACAGGTGAAATTGGCAACGGTGGTAAAAAACTTGAAGCAGTTGCAAGAGTAGATTACAAATACTCTCCAAAACTTAACTTCTCAGCATTCTACTCTTATGTAAATGTTGATACAGATCCTGAAAGCACTCATCACGATGCTGTAAGACTTCAAGCTCTTTACAAATTCTAAGAAGCTTTCAAGTTTAACTTTCAAAAGCGGGGTTTTACTCCGCTTTTTTTTATACATTATTTTTAAAACTTAAATTTATATAAAAGATTTTCCCAAGCTAAAAGCTTTAGGAAAATTAAGACTTAAACCAATTAGCGATTTTTTCAAAAAGCCCTTTTTGCTCTTGATGCATACCATCTTTGATACCAAAACTTTCACTTAGTTTTTCTAAAAGTTCTTTTTGTTCATCGTTTAAAGAAGTTGGAAATTTGATAGAAATTTGAACGATTTGATTTCCTATGCGAGAACTATGAACATCTTTTACTCCTTCTTTTTCAAGAACAAATCTTTGCCCATCTTTAGCACCCTTTGGTAAATTTAAGGTTGCTTCACCGCGTATGGTAGGTACTTTTATACTCTCTCCTAAAATAGCTTGAGTAAAAAACACTGGAAATTCTATATATATATCATCATCATCTCTAATAAAAGTATCATCTTCAGTAGCGATGATCTTAACATACATATCCCCTCTAGTGCCATTTTTTAAGATATTGCCTTTAGCATTGACACGAAGCTTCATACCTGTATCTACGCCTTCTGGGATATTAAGCTCGACACTATCTTTGCTTTCATTATAACCTAAACCTTTACAATCGCTACATTTTTCACTAGCTTTTTCTCCACTTCCTTGACAATCAGGGCAAGTTTGTGCAAAAGTGATAAAACCTTGAGAAATTCCAACCTGTCCTCTACCTTGACACTTTGGACAAGTTTGAAGTTTTCCATCTTTAGCCCCTGTTCCATCGCAAGTTTTACAAGAGCATTTATAAGTAAAGTTTATATTTTTCTTACAACCAAAAACCGCTTCTTTAAAACTTAATTTTAAATTAACGATAAAATCGGAAGGGATTTTCTCATCATTTGAACTTTTTCTACGACGCGATGATGAGCCAAAGCCTTCTCCAAAAAAACTAGAAAATATATCTCCTAAATCCTCAAAACCACCAAAACCTGAGCTATTAGAACCAAATCCACCGCCTTTTAAAGCATCTTTTCCATATCTATCATAAATAGCTCGCTTTTCATCATTACTTAAAACCTCATAGGCTTCATTAACAAGCTTAAATTTCTCTTCTGCTTCTTTATCGCCTTGGTTTCTATCGGGATGGTATTTTAAAGCCATTTTTCTATAGGCTTTTTTTATGGTTTCTTTATCAGCACTTTGCGTGATTTCAAGAATTTCATAATAACTTATTTCCACATTATTCCTTTAAAAAATTTAAAATTTTGCTAGAATTTTAATCTTAAAAATTCAAAAATCTAATTTTAGCAAAAATAAAATCAATAATTTATCAAATTTTAAATAAAATTATGCAAATATTATAAATCTTAGATAAAATTTAAAGGATACCAAAATGATTAATGTGTTGATGATAGAAGATGATCCTGATTTTGCGCAATTATTATCTGAGTATTTAGCGCAGTTTAATATTAAAATCACAAATTTTGAAAATCCTAAAAGCGCCTTAAATGTAGGCGTTCAAGGCTATGATTGTCTAATCTTGGATTTAACTTTACCAGGAATTGATGGTCTTGAAGTTTGTAGAGAAATCAGACAAAAAAGCAATATTCCCATTATCATCTCATCAGCTAGAGGCGACTTAAGCGATAAGGTTGTAGGGCTTCAAATTGGTGCTGATGATTACCTACCAAAGCCTTACGATCCAAAAGAAATGTATGCAAGGATTATGAGTCTTATTCGTCGCACAAAAAGAGTTGAACACGCAAATAATGAAAATATTAATTCCGCTTTCAAAATCGATGAGAGAAGGCATGAGATCACCTATGAAGATAAGGTTTTAACACTTACTCCTGCTGAGTTTGAAATTTTAGAATACCTTATCCAGCAGCACGGATATAGCGTTTCAAGAGAACAGCTTGTAAGTCGCTGTAAAAATCTAAAAGATAAAGATTCTAAAAGTCTTGATGTTATCATTGGTCGCTTAAGAGTAAAAATAGGAGATAGTTCAAAATCCCCAAAACATATTTTTTCTGTTAGAGGTATAGGATATAAACTAATAGGATGACAAAAAATTATTCTATTTATACCAAGCTAATTATTTTATTTGTTGTTACTTTTTTCTTGGTTTGTGTGCTTTTTATCGTTCTTTTGAAAATAGAAGGAAGTGCTTACAACGAAGAAGAAAGTTTAAAACAAGAAAATCTTATAAAAAATTTACTCATCTCCTATGAAAACACTTCAGGTGCTAAAATAGGATCCTATCTTGAAAATAGCGGTTTTAATACTATACAAAATCCCTATCTTGTAAAAAGCATAAGAAATAACGGACAATCACTTTTTAAGGCAAATGGAGAATTTTGCACCCTTTCTTCTTTAAAATATCATAGCAATCTTTATTTTGATGTTCAATGTAAAGATTTTGATGGCTTATATGAAGAAAATACTAGCGATAGAGTTTATAATCTTTTATTAATAGGATTTTTTTCTTTTTCTTTGTTGGTTGTTTTTATGTATTTTTCGGTATTAAAATCTTTAGAACCTTTAAAAAAATTAAGAAGGCAAGTTGCTAAAGTTGCAAATGGGGAGCAACCTGATTTTTTAGATTATCAAGAAGATGAAGTAGGCAAAATCGCCTTTGAATTTCAAAAAGCTTTTAAAAAAAATCAAGAATTAATCCAATCAAGACAACTTTTCCTAAGAACAATTATGCATGAGTTAAAAACCCCTATAGGAAAAGGGAGAATTATTTCTGAAATGATCAAAGAAGACAGACAAAAAGAAAGACTTATCGCTATATTTTTACGTATGGATTCTTTGATCAATGAATTTGCCAAAATCGAAAATTTATTTTCAAAAAACTACAACTTACACTTTAAACCTAGTCGTTTTAGCACTATACTTGAGGAAGCTAAAGAACACCTTATGAGAGATGATTTTAATAAAGTTGTAAAAGTTGATATTAGATATGATGCTTTAATCAATGTTGATATGGAAATTTTCTCTGTAATTTTAAAAAATCTTATCGATAATGCCTTAAAATACTCAAACGATGGCACTTGTGAGCTTTTTTGTTGTAAAGAATGTTTTACCATTAAAAATCCAGGTAAGCCTTTAGCAGAGCCTATAGAACATTATCTTGAAGCTTTCGCAAGAGAAAAACATAATCAGGTCAAAGGTATGGGGCTAGGACTTTATATAGTTTCAGAGGTATGCAAACTGCATAATTTTGATTTGATTTATTTTTATGATGATGGAAAGCATTGCTTTAAAATTTTCTTTGGAGATAAAGAAAAATAATGGCAAAAGGCCTAGAAAAATTCAACGAACTTGTTGAAAGTTTTGCAAATTTACCTACCATAGGAAAAAAAACCGCCATAAGGCTTGCTTATCACCTTTGCATAAATAATCAAATCGATGGTATGAAACTCGCACACAATATAGAAAATGCTATCCGCTTTATAAAACCTTGTGAGCAATGCGGTGCTTTAAGCGAAAATGAGCTTTGCGAAATTTGCAGCAATGAAGAAAGAAATAAAAACATTTTATGTATAGTTGAAAGTCCAAAAGATATACTAACGCTCGAAGAGAGTCAAAGTTACAATGGGTTATATTTTGTTTTAGATAACTTAAATGAAGAAAAACTTGAAAAACTAAAGCAAATCATACTTAAACTCAATACCTCTGAGCTCATTTTTGCGTTGACACATAACATTAATTCTGATGCAACTATCTTTTTTATAGAAGATAAATTTAAAGATTTAAACCTAACTTTTAGTAAAATCGCTCAAGGAATTCCAAGTGGTGTAAATTTAGAAAATGTGGATTTAATCTCTTTAAATAAAGCTATGAATTTTAGAACAAAAATTTAGTAATTTTTATAAGAAATATTGGCTAATTCTTGCAAAGAAAAATCCGCAATCTTTTCACAAACAAAACCTTCCTTGCTTAAAAAATCAAGTAAAGTTTTTTCCATGATTTTAGCCCCTTGTATAAGCTCATCTGAGAGCTTAAAACTCATCGCTTCAATACGCTTTGGCACACAAGCTAAGATGTGTGTTTTAGGCAAATCTCCTGCAAGCTCCATGTATTGCAAGGTTTGAAGCATTTCTATTTCATGAGCACTTCCACTCCAGCTAATTTTATTAGGCATAGCATCATAAGGAAAGAAAAATACATCTCCTATACTCGCATCTTGTGCTTCTATGCAGTCTAAAACGATAAGTCTATCGTACCTAGCGATGATATAGCTAAGTTGCAAAGCCAAAGTTCCACCATCAACAAAATCTAAAGTAAATTCAGGATGAGTGAATTTGTAGTTTTTTTCAAGTTGTTTGCAAAGATGAACGCCTAAGCCTTCATCTGCAAACATGATATTACCTATTCCAAGGACTAAGAATTTCAATGCTTTTCTTCTTTTACATATTTATATCCGCTAATAATAGCATCTATAGCACCATCTTTACCTTTTACTGCGTTAAAAATCGCCATGTAAATATGTACTGGTACAAAAATCATAATCACCCACATCAAAATTCTATGATAAGTTCTTACATCAGCCAAACCGCCCATTGCAGCTTCAAGTGGTCTTAAAATATGATATAAAAGCCCACCTAAGCCCTCATGATAAGTATGAGTATAAAGAATAAGCCCTGTAAGAATGATACCTAACATCACAAGATAAAAGAAAAAATAAGTTACAAATTGCAAAGGATTATAAACCCCTTTTAAATGCGGATGTTTTCCTAAGAAAATGTAAAATTTTACTTGTTCTATCCATAATTTGATATTAAAAATATCCCATACACTTCTGCGTTCTTTTGCACTTACCTTGTCACAAAAAAACAAATATACTTTAAAAATAATACAAGCGATTAAAATAAAACCCACCGCTTGATGTACTAAACGGTATTTTGCTTGCATAAAATTTACAGGTTCGCCGTTACTAATAGGACTTTGAAACACATAAGAAAGATAATACCCTGTGCCAATAAGAATCACTATAGCAATAGCTCTTACCCAGTGCGTTAAACGCAAACCTATGCTAAATTCATATTCAGCTTTTCTTTGCAATTTTTCTTTTTTATTTTGCATGAAAGCCTCCTTATAAATTAACATTCACTTTATATTCGCTTAGATTATTGCCCTTAGTATCCATTACATGCACCGCACAAGCAATACAAGGATCATAAGAGTGAATTTTTCTAATGATTTCAAGCGGTTGTTTTACATCAGCGATTTTAAGTCCTATCAAACATTGCTCATAACTTCCACCTACGCCATTTGCGTCTTTTGGACTTGCATTCCAAGTAGAAGGCACCACAGCTTGCCAGTTTTCAATGACGCCATTTTTAATTCTACACCAATGGCTTAATGTTCCGCGTGGCACATGCCCCATATAGCGTCCTTTGTATTCTTTAGAATTATCGATCACATAAGGCGCGCAAGTACTCTGATCTACTTTTAAATTTTCAACTAAATTATTAAACGCTTTTAAAGTATTGTTTGCAACGATTTTTGCTTCAATACAACGAGCAGCTGTTCTTCCAAGTGTGCTAAATACAGCATTTAAAGGAAGTCCTGTTTCTTTTAAGAACTCATCTACCACAGGAACAACATTTTGATTACCTTTGGCATAATTTACAACGATATTTGCTAAAGGTCCTACTTGCATAGGGTTTCCTTCATAGCGTGGAGCTTTAATCCAACTATATTTACCCTTAGTATCAAACACTTTAGAATGAACATTATTTCCATGATGATCTACGCTTTCCCCATCTACAAGTCCTGTATAATTTGGATTTGTTTTGCCATCATAAGGATGTAAAGGTTCATTGTCTGCATACCAAGAATGAGTTGCCTCTTCAGTAATCTTATCTTCTTCTACTTCATAAACCTTGCTTAAATCTCCATTTTTGATAATACCACTTTCAAAAAGCCATTCATCTCTTCCGAGTTGGAATTCTTTAAAGGTGTAAAGATTATTTACCCCTATATCATTTAAAACGCTTGCTTCATGTGCATAAGCTTTTCCTGCCATCACAAGATCAGGATAATACGCACGATTAACAAAGTCTTGTACTTCTTGGAATTTAACCATATATTCACCCATTCTTGCAGGATCAAGTAAATCCATAACGCAAGTTACACCACCAACAGTTAAGCTTTGTGGATGTGGATTTTTAGCTCCAAAAATCGCCATACATTGAGCAATGATTCTTTGGATTCTTAAGCATTCTAAATAGTGAGAAAGAGCGATTAAATTTTGCTCAGGACTTAAACGATAAGTTGGGTGACCATAGTACGCATTAGCAAAAGGTCCTAAATTTCCTTTATCTACAAAAGTTTTAAGTCTTTGTTGCACTTCAAGAAGTTTATCCGCACCTGTTGCATAAGGATTTGGAGTGTATTTAAAAGCTTCATCGCTTGCTTTTTTAACATCAGCACTTAAAGCACTTACCACATCAGCCCAATCAAGCCCATGAAGTTGATAAAAATGCACGATATGATCGTGTAAAAATAAAGCTGCATTCATTAAAGTTCTTGTTAAAAGCGCATTTAAAGGTGGAGTAATACCTAAAGCATTTTCAACAGCAACTATACCTGCTTTATAATGTGAAAAAGTACAAACTCCACAAATTCTTTGTGTCATAAAACCCGCATCTCTTGGATCACGCCCTTTTACTATGGTTTCAATACCACGCCACAAAGTAGAGCCCGCATAAGCTTCTTTTACCACATTGTTATCATCAACAACAACTTCAACTCTTAAATGCCCTTCAATTCTTGTAATAGGATCTACGATTATTTTTTGACTCATTTTTATTCCTTATCTTTTTGCATGGAAGATATAACTGCGTGCGCTGCTATAGCAACACCTGTGAGCGTAAGCACGCCTATGCCGATTTTATCTGAAACACTATCCGCGCCCAAACCAAAAACAGTATCAAATTTACGACTAGCCATAGGCTCCTCAAAAGGTCCCATAGTATCCCAAAAATCAGGCTCGGAACAACCTATACAACCATGCCCTGCTTGGATAGGCCAAGAAGTGTGCTGGTTAAATCTCTCTCTTGAACAGTTATTGAAAGTATAAGGCCCTTTACAGCCTACTTTATAAAGACAAAAACCTTGTTTTGCTCCTTCATCTCCAAAGGCATGCACAAATTCACCCGCATCAAAATGTCCGCGTCTTTCACAAAGATCATGAATTCTTAAGCCATAAGCCCATTTTGGCCTATTATATACATCAAGTGCTGGTAACTCACCAAATAATAAATAATGAAGCACATTACCCACTATATTTTTTTCACTTGGAGGACAGCCTGGAACATTGATCACAGTTTTGCTTGTTACTTTACTTAAAGGCTGCGCATTACTAGGATTTGGTCTTGCTGCTTGGATTCCTCCAAAGCTAGAACAGGTTCCTATAGCAAAAATAGCCAAAGCATTTTCACTTGCCATTTTTGAAAGCTCATAGCCTGTTTTTCCATGTGCACCTATGGTTAAAAAATGCTCTGTATCACCCATAGGGATGCCACCTTCAACCATTAAAATGTATTTATTTTTATGTTTTTGAATGGCACTTTCTAAATTTTCTTCAGCTTGCCAACCTGCTGCAGCCATCACTGTTTCGTGATATTCTAAAGAAATATAATCAAAAATCAAACTATCAATCGTTGGAGTATCACTTCTTAACAAACTCTCACTACAGCCTGTACACTCAGCCATATGAAGCCACACAACAGGAAGTCTATCAGCAAGCTCAGCAGCTTTTGCTATCATAGGAGTAAAACTCGCTGGTAAAGCCAAAAATGCCGTCATAGCACCTGCCCATTTCATAAAATCCCTTCTAGAAAAACCTGACTTTTCTAATGCTTTTGCAATGCTATCATTGTCTTTTAAAGAAGGAAGCTTTTCAAGAGCCGATAAACGCGACTCTATTTGATGATAATCAATCATTATATTTCCTTTATAATATGAAATTTATTCTCTATAATAATAAAATAAAGGAAGTTAAAATAAAATTAAAAACTTACTCTCATAAGCAAATATTAGTATCAATCTTAATTAAAGTTTAATCATAAGCCTTTTTTGAGTTTGCGAATCAAAAATCTTGCAGGGTGAATAGCGTGGATGTATTTTTTTTCTAAACACAAGGGTTCATTATTTATCAATGCACACAAATACCTTGCCGCTAAAACACTTGTGCTAAAACCCCTTGATCCATGAGCAAAATTAAAATACAAATTACAAGACATTTTAGCTGGTTTTTGCTCCTTGTTTTTTGTCCATAATAAAGCTTTATATTCTTCTTTATAAAACACTTCATCATAAGCATTTCCAACTATCATAAAGCGATCACTCGAATAAGATCTAAAACCTACCTTAGAACCTATGATTTCTAATTTTATATTTTTATCTATAAATTCGGCTATATTTTCTATATTTTGTTTATCATCTTCTTCTTTTGATTCTAAACTTGTATCAAGCCTATCATAACTTGCTCCAATCACTTGCAAATCATCTTTTATAGGACAAATATAAGCCTTAGAAGATAAAGGAAATGGAGAGTCTAAAAAAGGTTTTAGGTGTGTAACTTGACCTCTTACTTTACTTAATTTCATCTCATCATAAAAAACAAAATCTTTTGTATCTGCACCCATAGCATAAATCAAAACCGCATAATCACTTTTAACAATATTATTTTTAAATTTTAAAACAAAACACTCATTTTCAAATTTATAAGCTTGAAATTCATGATTAAAATATATACAAGCTTTACTTTTTTCAAAAAGATTTTTAACCAAATTTTTTGGAAAAATCACTCCACCATCTTCTAAAAAAGCTTGATTTTTTGAAATTTTAAACAAAATATTTTCTCTTTGTGTGTCAAATCTTTCTTGCATCAAATCATTATGTGCAAACTCGACTACACCCTTAAATTCTAAATCTAAAATTTGTCTATAAAAACGACTTGCCTCTATAAGAGAAAGCTCTGAAAACTCCCCTAAATTTACCTTAGGCTTTAAGATTAAAGAGCTTAAAATTCCACTTTCATTTCCGCTTGCACCCTTGCCTAATTCTAAATGTTTTTCAAAAACATCTATTTCAAAACCCCTTAAACTAAACTCATAAGCCAGAACAGCACTTGATATACCTGCACCAATAATAGCTACTTTTTTATTTTTTAAAGATGAAAATGTTCTTGAAAAATACGCTTCTTTATCTTTAAACTCAAGCTCATTTTCCAAATAAGCTTTAATCATTTCTCTTTTTCTAAAACCTTTGGTTTTTTCTACTCTAAAGCCATATTTTTTTAAATTTTTTTGTAAAAAACTTGCCGAAGAAAAGGTGCAAATTTGTGTATTTTTTTTAGAAAGTCTTGCCACTTCAAAAATTAAATTTTCATCAAACATTTGCGAGTTTTTATTTGGAGAAAATCCATCTAAATACCAAACATCAGCTTTAAAATCTAATTCTTTTAAAATAGCAATATCTTCAAAAACAAGATCTAAAAAACAATCTTCAAAATAAAAACGATAAATTCCTTCTTTAGCTTTAGGATAAAATTTTAAAAATTGCTCTAAAAACTCTTTAAACTCTTCATAAAATCCTAGTTTTTGATAAATTTCTCTTAATTGTTCTTTTTCGATATAAAAAGCTTCTATACTGATATAAAAAAGTTTTTTGGGACGCTTAGAAGGAGTGGTTTCTAAAAAGCGTTTCAAAGTAAGAAAAAAATTTAAACCTATACCAAAACCACTCTCTGCGATAATAAAATTTTCTTGATTTTTCCATTCAAAAGAATGAGTGTAAACAAATTTGCTTTCATTTAAGCCATCTTTGGAATTAAAATAAAAATCATCAAAATCCAAAGAAAAAGGAGTATTATCCTTAAAAATTAACTTAGCTTTTTTCATCGGTTGTTATAAAAATAACTCTCAACTCCATCAGCAATACCCTTAACCAATAAATCTTGAAAAGCTTTATTGGCGATTCTTTTACCTTCATTTGGATGTGTGATATAGCCAATTTCAATCAAAATTGCAGGCATTTGCGCACCCACTAAAACCCAAAAAGGTGCTTCTCTTACACCGCCATCTACAATTTTATACTTTTTGCGTGTTTGAGTGAGTATATTTTTTTGTACATCAATGGCTAGTTTATTTGAAGCAACGATTTTTTCACGATTTAAGAAATTTAAAATACTTTGTTTTGAGAAATAATTAATCTCTTCAAAATCTCCTTGATTTTCTTTTTCTGCTGCTTTTTTACTTCTTTCGCTTCTTGCAGGACTTAAAAAGAAAGTTTCCACGCCTTCGCTACTTTTGGCCTTGGCAGCATTGGGTGCTGCATTAGCATGTATAGAGATAAACAAATCCGCTCTTTTATCATTAGCATATTTAGTTCTATCGCGAAGATTGATAAATTTATCCGAACTTCTAGTGTAAAGCACTTTATAACCGCGTTTTTTAAGTTCATTTCCAAGTTTTAAAGCCGCACTTAAAACTATATCTTTTTCTTTTAAACTTCCTTTTTTATCACTTAGAGCACCGCTATCTTTTCCACCATGCCCCGCATCGATAACTATAAGTTTTCCTGATTTGTATCTCGTACTTAAGGTTTTATTAAAGCTTTGAGTTGCTTTTTTATCTACACTTTGACTTGAAGTTTGCGCATGAAAACCTAAAGTGAGATTTTTATTATCCAACTTTTTTAAAAGTTTAAATTCTTTAGGAGCACTCAAAACCACACGAACAATTTTTGGATTATATTGCGTAACGACAATTGTATTTTGTCCAAAGGTAAAGCTTTTTCTATTACCTTCTAACACACCTTTAAAACTTACAACATATCGGAATTTTTGATCTTTGGTTTCAAATATTGCTATTTCTTTTTCATCCAAATCATCGCTCAAATTTAACACCACAGCGTTAGAAATTTTATCCACATCTAAAACATATAAAGGTCCTTGATCTTCTTTTTCGTTATTGGTTTTTTTATCTTGTTTTTTTATTTCTAAAACTTTGGTTTTAATTTCTGTTTTTTGATCTTGCTTTTTCTCTGAAATTTTACTAACTTGCTCAGTCTTTTTTTGGCTAGTAATTTCTTTTGAAAAAATTATTTTTTCTTCTTTAAAAGATATATCAATAGGAATTTTTTCTTTAGCATAAACCACTATGCGTATGGTTTTGGGATTAAATTGTGAAATCACTAAACGATAGTCATCAAATTTAAACTCTTTTTTACCTCCTTCTAAAACCCCATCAAAATCACTAATAAAACGATAGTTTCCTTTTTCATCTAAAGCAAAACTTTTTAATTGATTCTTATCTAAATTTGCATTTAATTCAAGCTCTACACCTTGGCTTGTTTTACTTGACCTTAAAACGTAAATTTTATCATCACTTTTTGTTTTAGAAACGATACTACTCTTTGGCTCTTGTGAAGTTTTAGAATCTATTTTTTCTATATTTTTTATTTGTTCATTAGGTGATTTTTTTTCACTTTTTTGAACTGTTTTTACAGGTTTAAAAGTTGACTTTTCAGTATCTTGAGAAATATTTTGAACCTTAATATCTTTAATAACAGCCTTTCTTAAAGCATTGATACTTGCTTCACTTATACCACTTTCTTTTAACTCATTAGCATATGACTTGTCGTCTAAATTTAAAGTATTTGAACTGATGATCAATCTTTTTAAGATTTCAATTTTAGTTTTTTCATCTTCATTGATAACACTTTGTATATAAAGGCTTTTTAGCTGATGATGAAATTTTACTTGCACTTCGCTTTTAGAACTGATAAAATTTTTATCGAAATTTGCAAGTTCATTTTCATAAGCTCCAAAAAGAGTTGTGAAAACAAATACTAAAAATACAAAAATTTTAGCCATTATTCACCATTAACCAATTTTTCCATAAGTTCTTTAACGCTGATAAGTTTATCTAAACGATATCCATTTGCACCTGTAAAGAAAAGCCCCGTTTCTTTTTTACCTGACCACGCATCAAAAAGCCTATCTGCTATACAATACCCTACTTTAGTCGCCTCTTTTCCGCGTCCACAAGGTGCTACACAATTGCTTATACAATTGATCTTTGGACCCATTCTTTTATCTACCAAATTTAAAAGATTGGTTCTAACTCCACGAGCAGGATAGCCCACAGGAGATTTAATAAGCTCTATATCTTCTTCTTTAGAAGCTAACAAAACACTTTTAAACTCTTCGCTTGCATCACATTCAAAAGTTCCTATGAAACGCGTTCCCATTTGAACACCACTAGCTCCTAAAGAAATAGCGTTTTCTATATCTTTTTTATCCCAAATTCCACCTGCAGCAATCACAGGAAAAGATCCCCAATTTTTAGCCTCTTCTACCACAGGAGCGATTAATTTTTCTAGCTGATAATTTGGATCTAAGCACTGCTCATAAGTAAAACCTTGATGACCTCCACTTTTTGGCCCTTCTAAAACCACTGCATCAGGTAGGCGGTTGTAACGGCTTTGCCATCTTTTGCAAATAATTTTTAAAGCCTTTGCAGATGAAATAATAGGCACTAAAGCCACATCAGGAAAATCTACAGTAAATTCAGGTAAATTTGTAGGAAGTCCAGCGCCTGAAACAATCACATTAAAACCAACCTCACAAGCATCGCGTGCTATTCTTGCATAATCATTACTTGCACATAAGATATTACACCCCAAAGGTGCATCGCCACAAACTTTTCTTGCATTATTAATTAAAGCTTGCAAACCCTTGCGTGAGTAAAAATTTTCACTTCCATAAGGCTTAGCGTTTAATTCTTTACTCGCATACTTTCTTTCTTCATAATATCCTGTTCCCACAGAAGAAATGATCCCAAGTCCACCATTTAAAGAAACTGCAGAAGCTAATCTATCCCAGCTTATGCCTAGTCCCATTCCCCCTTGAAAAATGGGATATTTTATAGTATGTTTTCCTATTTGTAAGGGTTGTAAATTCATTCTTTTACCTTTAATTTTGCAAATTTTCTTTTACCTATTTGTAAGGTGTATTCTCCTTGTTCTAAATGCATTTGCTCGTCGCTAACTTTTTGAGAATTTACACTTACTGCATTAGCGATGATGCTTCTTCTTGCTGCAGAAGTAGAACTTTCCAAACCACATTCAACCAAAGCCTTAGCAAGCCAAATTTTTCCTTGTATTTCAAACTCAGCCATATCACTTGGTAAAGCATTTTGAGAATGAATCCTATCAAATTCAGACTTAGCATTATTAGCCTCTTCTTTGGAGTGAAAACGCTCCGTAATCTCTAAAGCTAAATTTTCTTTAGCTTTTTTAGGATGTAAATTGCCTTGTTCTATATCTTTTTTTATTTGCGCGATTTCTTCTAGGCTTTTTTGACTTAAAAGTTCATAATATCTAAACATCAATTCATCACTAATACTTAAAATTTTAGCATACATATCATTAGCTTTTTCTGTAACACCAATGTAATTATTTAAACTCTTACTCATTTTGTTTACGCCATCTAAACCTTCGAGCAAAGGCATCATAATCACAGCTTGTTCTTTTCCTATATTATAAACTCTTTGAAGCTGTCTTCCCATTAAAAGATTAAATTTTTGATCCGTTCCACCCATTTCAATATCGCTTTTTAAAGCCACGCTATCATATCCTTGAAGTAAAGGATATAAAAACTCGCAAATCGAAATAGGGCTTTGTTCTTTAAATCTCTTGGTAAAATCGTCACGCTCAAGCATTCTAGCTACACTAAAAGTTGAAGTAAGCTCTACTATACCCGCGGCTCCAAGTTCATTAAGCCAAGTAGAATTAAACTTAATCTGTGTTTTTTCTTTATCCAAAACCTTAAAAACCTGTGTTTCATAAGTTTTAGCATTGATTAAAACTTGCTCTTTATCCAGCTTTTTACGCGTTGCACTTTTTCCACTTGGATCGCCAATTTGTCCTGTAAAATCTCCAATCAAAAACTGCACAATAGCTCCATGTTTTTGCAAAAAAGCCATTTTTGTTAAAACCACGCTATGACCTAAATGTAAATCAGGCGCTGTAGGATCAAACCCCGCCTTTATAAAGAAATTTTCACCCTTTTCATAATAATTTTTAATTAATTTTTCTATTCTTTCTTCATCAATAAGCTCTGCACAACCACGCTTAACTTCTGCTAATATTTTTTTTATATCCATAATAAACCTTTTTAACCTTCTTTATAAGCATCATTTAAAGATGTAAAATCTAAAATTTTACAACGAGATTTTAACCTATCCTTGACACTATCTGGATTGATATTATCAGGAATTTCCATTGTAATCTCAAAATAATCTACCGCCGAATTTAAATCACTTGATAAATTAATTGTTAATAAATTTATCTGCATTTTAGCTAAAAATGCCAAAAATTCCGCTAAAACACCTTTTTTATTTTCCAAAGAAAAAATCAATTTATAAGATTTAGGGATGTTAGAATCCCATTTTATAAATACCATATCTTGATTATTATCTATCATTTTATCAGCTCTATCGCAAAGCTTATGATGGACAATAGCGTTACCACCTTTAACAAAAGCTAAAACAGCATCACCTCTTTTTGGATGGCAGCAAAAATCAAAATCCACATTAGCGATTTTATGGTTACAATATAGAGTAAAATTTCCTATTTTTTGCTCTTTAATCTCATATTTATCAAACCAATATGACTTCTTGGCGTATTTTTTAAGACCATTAACTATATCTTTCAAATAAGCACTATCTGTTGCTACTTGTCTAATACGTCTGGCTAAATTTTCTTTTTCTATCCAAGTTTCAATTCTGTTTTTATCAACTCCAAAAATAAAACTTAACATATTAATAGAACTTGCTAGATTAATCTCTCTGATTTTTTGCTTACAAAATTCCCTTATACTTGCTTTTGCTTTTCCTGTTTTAACACTATCTATCCAAGAACAGCGATAAAATTTATCATTGCTAGTAACCACTCGCACAATATCGCCATTTTTAAGCTCGGTTAACAAAGGCACTTTAATACGATTTACATAAGCACTTTTTGCATGAAGCCCTACTTTGGTATGCACTTCATAAGCAAAATCAAGAACCGTTGCACCACGAGGCAAAGTGAAAATTTCTCCCTTAGGAGAATAAACTGCGACATCTTCAACATAAAGACTATCTTTAGCATATTCATAAAGCTCAATAGCATTATAATCTTCTGCATTTTCAAGATTGTTTATACTTTGCATTGAAATATCTGTAAGCCAATCAAGACGAGGCGCAACCACACTGCCATCTTCTTTATATTTCCAATGCGCTGCTATACCAAATTCCGCAATTTTATGCATATCAAAAGTTCGAATTTGTGCTTCTATAATACTTTTAGCATCAAAAAGTGTGGTATGTATGGTTTGATAACCATTTTGTTTAGGCAAGGCTATATAATCCTTAAAACGCGAAACCAAGGGATTAAAATGTGTATGTAAAATTCCCAAAGCTAAGTAACAATCACTTACTTTTTCAACCAAAATTCTTACCCCAAGTAAATCAAGAACTTCTTCAATACCAATGCCTTTTCTTTGCATTTTAAGATAAATAGAATAACTATGCTTAATGCGTTTTTGAATTTCAAAACTACCTTGTCTAAAGCCATTACTCAAAAATAAAAGTTCGATTTTGGAAATAAATTCATTTAAACCTAATTGCATTTCTTGATTATTGGAATTGATATAATTGTCAATAAGCTTATACTCATCTGGCATAAGATATTTAAAACTAAGATCTTCCAAATAATTTTTTATGCTTGAAATACCAAGTCTATGAGCTATTGGGGCATATACAACTAAAGTTTCTTCGCTGATTCTTTTTTGCTTATCTTCTCTTAGAATATCAAGAGTAAGCATATTATGCAACCTATCGCATAACTTCACAATCAAAACCCCAACATCTTCAATGCTTGCTAAAAGCATATTTCTGAAAGTCAAGGCTGATTTAGTTAAACTTTTTTTAGATTTTGATGAAATGAGATTATCTTCTCTAATTTCTATAATTTTAGTAAGCCCTAAAACAAGTTTTAAAACCTCAGAACCAAACTGCTCTCTAAGTTCTTCTTCGGTGCAGTTTGTATCTTCGATCACATCATGCAATAAAGCAGCTAAAATATTACTTTTATTTTCACTTAAAAATCCAACCAGTGTTGCTACTAAAATAGGATGTACCGCATAAGGCTCTCCACTTTTTCTAAACTGCCCTTCATGGCAAAATATACAGTAATCTACTGCTTTTTCAAGAATGGCATCATGGCCACAAATTTCGAAAAGTAAAGCCTTAGCAGCTTCTAAATCTTTACAATTTTTTACATTATCGATTAATTGTTCAAGCAATAATTCTTCATCGATTGGTTTCAACTAAACCCTCTAAAGTGATTTTATTTTCTGCAATTTCATATAAAGCTATATCTGCAAGTTTATTTTTATTTTTATCAAAGTCTACCAAAGGGGTTGCTCCATTCGCCAATTGTTCCGCTCTTTTTGCTACCACTAAAGAAAGGCGATATCTATCATTACCCATTTTTTCCAAAGCTTTTGCCGCTACTTCTTCTATTCTTTTATCCATAATTTTCTCCTTAATTATTTTTAACGATTGAACAAAGGCTAGTATTACCTTGTATGATTTTAAGTAAATTACCCTCTTCAAACATATTACAAACCACTATAGGAAGTTTGTTGTCTTTAGCTAAAGCTATCGCTGTATCATCCATCACTTTAATATTATCTTGCATAGCCTCATCATAACTTAAAGTATTTAAAAATACTGCATCATCAAATTTTTTTGGATCTTTATCATAAACTCCATTAACTTTTGTAGCTTTTATTACCATATCTGCATCAATTTCTACAGCTCTTAAAATAGCTGTTGTATCTGTAGTAAAATAAGGATTTCCAGTGCCTGCAGCAAAAACCACAACACGACCCTTTTCTAAGTGTCTTTGTGCTCTTCTCATAATATAAGTTTCACAAAATGCTTCCATCTGAATAGCACTTTGAACCCTCACTTCAAGCCCAGAGCTTTCCAAGGCTTCTTGAATGGCAATAGCATTGATAACCGTAGCAAGCATTCCCATATGATCGCCACTTGTCCTTTTAATCAATCCGCCCTTAGCAGCACTTACTCCACGAATAATATTGCCACCACCTATAACTATGCCTACTTCTATTTGATTTTTTACAAGTTCTTTAATCTCTGAAGCTATGAATTTTAAAATAGAATTTTCTATGCCAAAGCCATTTTCACCTGCTAAAGCCTCTCCTGAAAATTTTACTAAAACTCTTTTTCTCTCTTGCATTATTTCTCCTTATTTAACTTGAAATTATATTTTAAATTCCATTAAATTTAGCTAATTTAAGCTAATGAGCTCCAAAGGATTGATATGAAAATTTTTTTGAGTTACTTCAAAAGTAAGATCATTTTTTATTCTACCCACTACGGCACCTTTTTTAATATTCTTACCAACTTTAATATTAGGAGCAATCTTATCTAAATGTGCATATATTGTATGTATGCCATTATCATGTTCAACAATAACAACTCGAGCTAGCATACTAGTATCTTTGGCAAAAACTATTTTTCCATCTAGCACATTTTTAACAACTGCATCGCTTTTATTGCTTCTTAAAACTACATTCTCGTTAAAAATTTTAAGATTATAAACAGGATCAACATAATTTCCAAATTTTTGCTTCACAGTAAAAGAATCTAATGGAGCTATGGTTTTTTTTCCTGTGTAACGCTTGACTGAACCTCCTTGATAGCTTGAACCTAATTGCCTTATTTGTTGATTATTTTTTACTATTTTAGTATCATTTTTGCTTGAATTTACATTTTCTTTATCATTAATAATTTTTAATTGATTTAATGTTTTTCTAAGCTCTTCTTGCTGAGCTTGTAAGTCATCAAGTTTTTTTGCATATATGGTTCGATCTGTTTTTTGTTTGTTGATTTCGCTAATTTGTTTCTGTTTTAAACTTTGAAGTTTGGTTAATTGAGCGTTGTAATCCTTAAGACTATCATTGATTTTCTTAATCTGAGCTTGTTTATCATCAATAAGCCTATTTACTCCCTCATAATCTTTAGAAATTTTTAAAATTTCTTCATTTAAAACTTTGTTTAAACTTCCTAAAATTTCAAAAGCCATAAAACTTTCTTCACTTTCAATATAGCCTTGAGGGATAGGTAAATCATAAGCAAAATCTTTAGCCATTAAAGATATAAGCTTACTTTCCATATTTGATTTACTTTTAAGCAAATCTTCATTTTGGCTTGCAAGGGTGTTCAACTCTTGATTTTGAGCCTTAGCACTTGCTTCAAGCTTAGAAGTTTGTGAATTTAAGCTTTCAATTTGCAAACTTAGATCTTTCAAACTTTTTTCACCATTTAAAATATCGCTAGCCAAATCTTCAAGTTTTTTATTTAACTGTTCTTGTATGCGTTTATTTTCTTCTAAACTTTTTGTTTTTTCATTTATAGCGTTTGCTAAACTTATATCAACAAACAAAAAAAAACAAAAAAAGAGAAGAATATTTTTTCTCATCTTTTAACCTTAAACATAACCGTATTTACACACAACAAGCAAATAAACAAAGTAGCTAAAAAAATTAAAGTCAAATGTAAAATAAAGTTAATAGGTGGAAAAATAATATCTACAGCCTTTAAACTTTCTTGGATAATAGAAAGATCAAAAATTTGGGTAAAAAAGGCAAGCAAAATAATAAAAGCAATAAAACAATCAACCACAACCACCTTATAAAGCATAAAAGATCTAAACCAAAACGGAGCTCCAAATAAACACATAATTTCAATACGATCGGTATGCTCATAAAGCCAAATTCTCATCTGTTTTAAAAACAAAACAAAGGCAAGCAAAATAATGATAAACAAAAATAACCAAAAAACAAATTTCATCAAAATAAGCAAAGAGTATATCTTATCATGGGTTTTGGAAAAAGTTTCAACCTTGCTAACACCTACAATATTTAAAAGTTGATTTTTAATCGAATTTAGTTCATTTTGATCGGGTAAAGAATTTAATTTTAAAGTATAAAATTTTGGCAGAGAATCTTTTAAAACTTTCAAATTCTTTTCAGAAATATCATTTCTCAAACGATTGATTAAATCCTTGGGATCTAAAGATTCAAGTCCAGCAAAAAATGGTACTTTTGTTTTTACTGCATTCTGATCAAGTTCAGTTTTACTGACAACTATAATATTATAATCTTTATTAACAAGTTCTTCATAATGCTTCAAAGTTGCATTTGTAATCAAAATAAATTCAAAAGCAAACATCATAAAAAGTAAAGGTAAAATTAAAGATAAATGTGTTTTAAAAAATTTCATTCATTTTTCCATTTTCTATATTAAAACGACGATAATCCACTCTTAAATTACTAGGAATTCTATGTGTTACCACTATAACACAAGTTCCTAAAAGTTCTCTAGCAGACTTTAAAAGAGTCCATATAATATCAGAAGAATACTCGTCCAAATTTCCCGTTGGCTCATCGCAAAGCAAAAGCTTTGGATTATGAGCTAAAGCCCTAGCCATAGCGACGCGTTGTTGCTCACCACCGCTAAGTTGATTAGGCAATTTATCTGCTTTAAAAGTTAAATTTACATGCTTTAAAAGCTTAGCAGCTTGATCATGGCATACTTTTTTGCTATAACCTTTAATCATTAAAGGTAACATAACATTTTTTTCAACACTATATTCTTGTACAAGTTTATAATCTTGAAAAATAATCCCTATTCTTTGACGCAATTTTAAAAGTTCTAAATTTCCAATTTTATTCATCAAAGATCCACATACTTCAAGCTTACCAGAAATAGGTTCTAAATCCCCATAAAAAGACTTTAAAAGCGTACTCTTACCACTCCCACTTTTACCCGTAATAAAAACAAAATCATCATCCTTAAAAGCAAAACTTGCTTCTTTAATAACTAGTTCATCATAACCTAAAGTAAGTTTATTTGCTTGGATTAAATTAGGCATCCTTTTTCCTTAATTTCCCTTTTTAAATTTTTAAATTATGCTTTATTTTTGCTTAATTTTCAAGAAAAATTATATTTTAAACTGAACTTTTAAAATTTCTTTTAATTCATTTATTGCTTTAATATTTTCTTGAATTTTAAATGGTTCTTTAAAAGCAAAAGCGATCGTTTTATCAAGATGCAAATAACAACATTCAGGCTTATTGAAAGCTCCAAAAGCAACCTTTATAAGTAATTTCTCATCTTGTTTATAGATGCTTTCAAAATGTAAGAAAAAATCATCTTTTTTTATAGTAATATTTTTAAAGTTCTGCTCTATTTTTTTCAAATCCACTTTAGAAAATTCAACCGATGAGAGATTAAATTCATTTAACTCATAGTTTTTACACTCTTGGTTAAAATTCCACACCCAAAGATCATATATATTTTTTTCTTGCTTTTTCCATCTATCTTCATATTTACTTGAAATTTCTAAATTTTCATTTTTTCTAAGACTAAATTTTGGAGCAGGAAAAGTCAAAAATTGCTTTAAAGTAAAATTAAAATACTCAAAACTATCTGTTCTAAGTTCAAAACGACCATTTTGAACTAAAACCCTAGCACATTCTTTGCAAAAATCCTTCCCAATAACTCGCCTATGAGGCTTTTTGTCCCAAGGAACAGGAAAATGTAAAAAAATTTTTTCAACTGATTTTGATTTTAATACACTCAATAACAATCTCGCATCACTTTGGATTAGCAAAATATTATTTACATTTTGTGCCTTAGCAAGTTTAGCTACTTGAGTTAAAGCTGGATTGTAAATTTCCACCCCTAAAATTAAAACATTCGGATTTTCTTTTGCTTGATAAAGCAAATGTCTTCCTGATCCAAAGCCTATTTCTATATAAATTTTACCTTGAAGTCTAGATAAAAGTTCATCAAAGCTATCAACAATAAATGGTGTTTTTTCAATTAAAGCATTGTTTTTAAGTCCAAAAGCTTCATTGATAATATCCTCACAAAAACCTTCTTTAAAGATTTTTAAAGCCTTTTGTAGATAACCTATTTTAGAAGGTTTTATATGTTTATCGCCTTTAATCACAAAACCATTTTGTGTTTTTTTAATCTGCAGAAAAAAACTCTCTTCTTGAACCTTTGTATAAATAAGACTAACATTATCATTCTTAGCAAGCCAAAGAAATTCAACATCATCCTTGCTATAAGGCAGATTCATTTCTTTGATCTTTTTGCTTTTAAAATTTGGCACTACTGAGCCGCCTTAACTCTGCTTGAAGGTTCTGAACGAAGCCCAGCCGAATCAATAGCAATAACTTCATAACTATATTCCACCCCTGGTAAAGCTTTTACATCTTTTAATCGCTTTTCTTTAATGCCTTTAAAAACTGCATTTTGCTCTCCACCATAGCGTCTTACTTCATATTCAACAGCTCTAGTATCATTATCACTCCATTCTAAATTTATCCCTTCACTTGTGCTTTGGGCCAAAATAATACTAGGAGCCAAAGGATTACCTAAAGTTCTACCCTCTACACCATCTTTTGGCATAGGACTTTCAAGACCATCTTTATCCACTATTGTTACTTTATAATACTTGCTTTTACCTGCTCCTTCTACTATATCCTCATAAGAATTTTTATCAGTCTTTGCCAAAACACTAAAAGGAAGGAAACTTGAGCTCGTAGAATAAACTTTATAATAAGCAAAATCTTCATATGTAGGAGCATCCCAAGTTAAAATGATTTTATTGGAACCATCTGTGCTAGCACTTAAATGCTCAACATGAGGAGGTAAAGCCTTGCTTGTAGAACTTACAACCTGACTTGGATCACTCTTTATCCCATTAAAACTCACAGCAATAATTCTATAACTTGAATTTTCATTAGGTTTTAAATCACTATCGATGTATTCAGCATTTAAGCGATTTTTTACTTCTGCAATTTTTTTAAATTCTTTATCATCACCTTTGGTTCTTTCAATAATATAAGAATCAACCCTAAAATCAGGATGCGGACGCCAAATAAGTTTAATACGATTAGGTAAATTGGTCACAGCTTGAATAAAAGGAACAGCTTCAAGTCTTGGAGCTGTACTCACTTCTATAACCTTGCCATCTTCTGAAATTTGTCCTTGCTCATTAAAGCTTTTCATCATATAACGATACTTAGTACCAGGCTCTAATTTAGTATCTACATAATGAGTTTGAAATTTATCTTTAATAGTGCCTACAAGTTTAAAATCAGGATTTTCATCACTAGAACGATACAAATAAAATCCTTTGATATTTTCATTATATAAAGGCTCCCATTCAAAAGCAATATTACTCATATCACTAAGACTTTTTAAACTTTCAATCTTTGGCAAGCTTTCATTTACAGTAAGCTCTTTGCTTGAAGCTAGTGAATTCATTTGCGAAACACTACAAGCGCTAAGCAAAAGAGTTAAAAAACTCAAGTAAAAACTCAAGCGAAATCTTTTCATCATTCTCTCCTAAATTAATTTGTTCAAACATAATATTTTTAAAATCTTCCATCAAAGGTGCTTTAACAAAAATTTGCTCTTTAGTTTTTGGATGGATAAAATACAAAAAATAAGCATGTAACATTATCCTACAATCATACTTACCCTTATAACCATACAAACTATCACCCAAAATATAGCGATTTAAACTAGCCAAATGCGCTCTAATTTGATGAGTTCTTCCTGTAAAAAGCTTAGCAGCCATCAAAGTTAAATTTTCAGTTTTTACTATATTTATAAAAGCTGATTTTGCGTTTTTACTGAATTTATTTTCCTTATCTATGGCTATTTTTTTAATAGCATTAGAAGGCGAACGCATTAAAAATTTTTCTACTATAATTTTATCTTCTTTTAGTGGCAAATCAATTAACGCAAGATAAATTCTTCCCATGCTTTTATCTGCAAGCTGTTCGCTTAATTTTTGATGGGTGAAATTATTTTTCGCTATTAGTATAGCTCCGCTTGTATCTTTATCTAATCTATGAACAAGACCAGCTCTTATCTCTCCTCCTAAATTTGATAAAGTATATTTTTTTTCTATTAACCAATCCACCAAAGTAGCATTTTTAACGCTACTTGCTCCATGAACGACTAAATTTGAAGGTTTATTTAAAACAAGCAAATCTTCATCTTCGTATAACACATCAATATCAAAATCCACTTCAAACTGAGGTTTTATCTCATCATAAAGCTTTAAACTTGCAATAGAAATAATATCACCATTTTTAAGCTTAAATGAATTTTTATCTTGAATTTTATCATTAACCCGTACGCAATCTTTTTCTATAAGTAAAGCAACTTGATTGCGACTTTGGTTTAATTTTTTAGCCAAAAACACATCAAGCCTTGAATTTTCATCCACTAAAAAAGTTTGCATTTTTTCCTTAGAGGTTTTGATAAATTTAAAATTTTAGTTTATAATTATAGCTTTATATTACCAACTGAAGGCAAATTTTGTTTAGATTAGATAGAAGAATTTTAACTCATTTTGACTATATGCAACCCATTTTATTTTTACCCATAATTCTTATTTCATTTTTCTTGATCTTTGAAGCTAATCCTTTTTTAGCAGAAAAACAGTTTGTTTATGCCTGTGTGGGATTATTTGCTTTTATGGTTTTTTTCTTCTTTCCCATAAGGAAATTTATTTGGATTATTCCTGTTGCTTATTGGATTAATATTTTTTTATTGCTAAGCGTAGATATTTTTGGGGTTGAAAAATTAGGTGCTAAAAGATGGCTTGAAATTCCTTTTACTCATTTTACTATACAACCTTCTGAAATTTTTAAACCTAGTTTTATTTTAATGCTTGCTTATCTTATTTATCAAAATCCTCCTCCAAAAAATGGATATAAACTTAAACAATTCATCAAACTTAGCTTTTACATCATCTTGCCTTTTTTGCTAATTGCAAAAGAACCTGATTTAGGAAGTGCTATGGTTTTACTACTTGTTGGTTTTGGAGTTCTTTTTATCATGGGAGTTCATTATAAAATTTGGTTAAGTATTGTTATAGCTATAAGTGTTAGTTCTCCTATTATTTATACACATCTTTTAAAGCCCTACCAAAAGCAAAGAATTCATGATTTTATTTCAGAAAAACCAAGTTATCAAGTAGCCCAATCAATGATAGCCATTGGAAATGGTGGTTTAACTGGAAAATCTCAAGATGAAGCTACGCAAACTCATTTTAAATTTTTACCTATTTCAACTAGTGATTTTATCTTCGCTTACATGATAGAAAGATTTGGATTTATTGGGGGATTGACATTAATTATATTTTATATTTTACTTATTTTTCATCTACTTAGTTTAAATTATAAACTTAAAGATGATTATTTTACTAGAGTTGCTATTAATTGTGTTGCATTATTTATTTTTATTTATGCGGCAGTAAATATCTCAATGACTATAGGTTTTGCACCAGTAGTTGGAATCCCTTTGCCTTTTTTTAGTTATGGTGGAAGTTCTTTTACTATTTTTATGATTTTTTTTGGAATTTTACAGCATTTAATCACTTTTAGATATTTTTGGACGGATATAAAGGCTAAATAAAATATTTTTAAGCATTAATAAGATATAATTCTATCTTTTAATATCAACTTTAGGCGGATTTATAGCTCAGTTGGTTAGAGCAACCGGCTCATAACCGGTTGGTCGCAGGTTCGAGTCCTGCTAAATCCACCATTCTGTTATAAGCTATAGACTCTCTCTTTAAAATAATAATTTTTAGTCCTTTAAATATTTCGGTCTTGTGTAAAAAAATATGTAATGTGATTTTTTGAAAGATAAAGTGGTGGTTAGAGGCAGAATCGAACTGCCGACACGCAGATTTTCAGTCTGCTGCTCTACCGACTGAGCTATCCAACCACTTAGTTTGATAAAGTAAAAATGTAATTGTATCTTTTTTTCTTTAATTTAAGTTTAAATACAAAAATAAAATTTTATTTCCCTTAAAGTTTTAATAAGATAGAATACCCGCTTTAGATCATTATCAAATGGAAATTTTTTGAAACAATTTGGACTAGATAGACGAACTTTTAAAATTTTACTAGCTGGTTATATTATTATTGCATTGTTTGGGGCTTTATTGCTACATTCAAGCTGGGCACATACAACTCCTATTGATTTTTTAGATGCCTTTTTTACAAGCACATCTGCTGTTAGTATGACAGGATTAACAGTTAAGAACACTGCAGTTGATTTTACCTTAGCAGGACAAATTATTATCTTGGCTTTGGTGCAAATTGGAGGCTTGGGATATATGGGTATAGGTTTGTTTGTTTATATACTCATACGCAAAAAAGTAGGATTTAGTGCAAGAAATTTACTAAAAGAGTCTTTATTTTATCCATCAATGGATGGTTTATTTAAATTTTTTAAAAAGGTTTTGCTGTTCATTTTTACTATAGAATTAATAGGTGCTATACTTCTTACCATGCGTTTTGCCCTTGAAATGAATTTTAAGAAAGCTTTATGGTTTGGAATTTTTCATTCTATTAGCGCTTTTAATAATTCTGGGTTTACCATATTTGAACATGGACTTATAGCTTACAAACATGATATAGCAATTAATCTTATTATCACTTCTTTGATTATTATTGGAGGGCTTGGATATTTTGTTTTGGTTGAATTATACTTTTTTCAAAGAAAAAAATTGCAAAATTTAAGCCTACATACAAAAATGGTTGTTGTTGCAAGTATTTTTCTTATTTTCTCTTCAACGCTTATTATTTTTGCTTTTGAATACTCAAATCCTCAGACTATAGGACATTTTTCATTTTTTGATAAAATTTTAAGCTCATATTTTATCGCTATTAATTACCGCACAGCAGGATTTAACACCTTAGATATGGTACATTTGCATGATGCGAGCTTATTTTTTGGATCATTGTTTATGGTTATTGGTGGTGCACCAGGAGGAACAGCTGGGGGTATGAAAGTAACAACTGTAATGGTTTTATTACTCTATGCTTATTGGAGTATCCGAGATGGAAGAGTTAGAATTTTTGGACATGAAATTCCAAGAGAAACTATATCTAAAGCTTTTATTATAGCTGTAGGTTCAGCTGTTTATATAGTAATAGCTGTTATTTTGCTTTCCTTGCTAGAGTCAAATTTTGATTTTATAGCCTTGCTTTTTGAAACTTCTTCAGCTTTTGCAACCGTAGGAATTTCGGTAGGAAATGGTGGAACTTTATCTTTATGCGCTTTGTTTAGCGATCCTAGCAAGGTGATTATCATCATTATGATGCTAAGTGGCAGGATAGGTGTTTTTGCTTTTTTACTCTCGGTATTCAAACAAGACAAAGCTATTCATTTAAAATTCCCTGAAGGAAAGGTTAATTTATAAAGGTAAAATCGTGAAAAATCTTAATTATGGAATTATAGGACTTGGAAAATTTGGCTCAGTTGTAGCAGATGAACTCATTGCTGGAGGTCATACTGTTATCGTTGCGGATAAAGATGAGGAAACTTTAAAAAGTATACAAAATCCTCCAAGCTATGCTTATATTTTAGATTCTACAAATATTTCAGCTCTAAAAGAAGCAGGCTTTCATGATGTTGAAGTTGTTATTGTTAGCATAGGAGAAAATGTTGAAAAATCAATCCTTACTCTTATGGCACTTAAAGATATAGGCGTTAAAAACATCATTGCTAAAGCAACCTCTAATATCCATGGTCAAATTCTTTCTAAGTTAGGCGCAACAAAGGTTATTTATCCTGAAAAAGAAAGCGCTAAAAGACTGGTAAAAGAATTTTTAACCAAAGATGCCGATTATGAAGTTTTTGATCTTTCAGCAAATACTATACGAGCTATTAAGATCAATATAGATGAAAAATTAGCAGGAAATTCTTTAAAACATGTAGCACAAAATATGAAAGTGATTTCTTATAAAAAATTAAATAGCGACTGGGAAATACTGCCTGATTTAGAAACCACAACAGTTTATAGTGGAGATGTTGTAATACTTCTTGGAACAGTTAAAGAACTTAGAGAATTTGAATACTAAGTAAGATTTAAAGCCTTGCAAGCCTTTACAAAACGCTTTAAGGCTGTTTTTTCTTTAGTAGAAATTTTATGATATATAACTTCATCTAAATAATATCTAACATCTTTTACATCCAAATCCCTTGTTTTGGCATAATTTTGCAGTATATAATAAGGAATTTTAATCTTTGTTTTTGAAAATTTTTTCAAAATTTGTTTATATAAAGCTTTTTTTTGCACACAAGAGAATCTAGCAAAAACAAAAGGCAATCCTGTTTTTTCGTGCCATTTTACACATAAATCGATATATTTAGAAGAATCTTTTAGATAAAGCTTTAAAGCCTTATCACCTATAATTACTTTTCCATCTTGTTTTAATACTTTAGCTAAAGCATTTGAAGTTGCTGAACTTGGATCTTTAGCATTTGATGTATTTTTTTCTACTAAAACACTTAAAACTCTTTTATTAGCACAAATACCCAAATCTAAATTTTTATATTTTTTTCTAACACTTTCTATGCTTGAAATGATAGCTGCATCAATTCTTCTATAAAATAAATCTTTATTTAGCTTACTTGGAACTCCTTTTTTATACTCCATGCTTGCTTTATAACCATTAGGTAAGGGATATTTCTTAAGATATATATGTAAAGGCAAAAGATTAATATAATCAATTTTTCCAAAAATCATCTCTTTTAAAGAGTGTTAAACACTCTATCTCCTGCATCTCCAAGCCCTGGGATAATATAACCTTTTTCATTTAAACCTTCATCAATACAAGCCACAAAAACTTCCACATCATCATGCATTTGGCTAAATTTTTGTAAACCTTGTGGAGCAGCAAGTATGGATATAAATTTTATTTTTTTAACTCCTTGGCTTTTTAAAAAATTACAAGCCTCTATAGCAGTTCCACCTGTAGCAAACATAGGATCTATGACAATAGCGGTGCGTTTTTTTGCATCTTTGGGAAGTTTTTGAAAATAAAAATCCGCCTTTAAAGTTTCTTCATTTCTTACAAATCCCAAAAATCCAACACTTGCATCAGGAATCATCTTAAAAACACTTTCAAGCATTCCTAATGCAGCTCTTAAAATAGGGCAGATCATAATTTTTTCATCAAGTTTTTTTACTGTAGTTTTTTGTATAGGTGTTGAAATTTCAATTTCTTTTAAAGAAAAATCTTTACTCGCTTCAAAAAGCAAAAAAGATGAAATTTCATCGATTAACATGCGAAATTGAAAGGGCTTTGTCTCTTTAGCCCTTAAAATTCCTAATTTATGTTCGATCAATGGATGATTGATGCAATAAATATTTTTCATTTTAAGCTTTCAAAATAAGCTTTCTCGTTAAAATTTTTTACCTTAGCCACACCATCTTTTACCGCAGCTGCTGCTACAGCTGTACTTACTGCAGCTTTTACTCTTTCATCAAAAGGTTTTGGTATGACATAATCTCTTCCAAATTCTAAAGCGCTTAAATTATAAGCCTTTTTAACCGCATCACTTACAGGAAGTTTTGCAAGATCTGCTAATGCTTTAGCAGCTGCTACTTTCATATTTTCAGTGATTTTACTTGCACGCACATCTAAAGCCCCACGGAAAATAAAAGGAAAACCTAAAACATTATTGATTTGGTTTGGATAATCACTTCTTCCTGTTCCTACAATCGCATCTTTTCTAAGTCTAGCCACATCTTCAGGCATCACTTCAGGGATAGGATTTGCCAAAGCAAAAATTACAGGATCTTTTGCCATACTTAAAACCATTTCATCATCAAGAATTTTTGGTGCACTAAGTCCTAGGAAAACATCAGCTCCTTTTAAAACTTCTTTTAAAGTCTTTTCCTTAGAATCAACAGCAAATTCAAGCTTTTGAGGAGTTAAATCATTTCTATCCTTAGAAACAACACCTTTGCTATCTACTAAAATAATATTTTCGACCCCTAAATTTCTATACATCTTAGCACTTGCTATACCTGCGGCACCTGCGCCACTTACAACCACCTTAATGCCTTTAAATTTTTTACCGCTTATCTCCATAGCATTCATAAGTCCCGCAGTTGAAATAATAGCCGTTCCATGCTGATCATCATGCATTACAGGAATTCCTAAATCTTGCAAAGCCGCTTCAATTTCAAAACATTTTGGAGCAGCTATATCTTCTAAATTTATCCCACCCACAGTCGGAGCCAAAGCTTTGCAAAAATTTACAATCTCTTCCACACTATGAACATCAATTTCTATATCATAAGCATTAACATTTGCAAATTTTTTAAACAAACAAGCCTTACCTTCCATAACAGGTTTTGAAGCCTGTGCTCCTATGTTTCCAAGTCCTAAAACAGCAGAACCATCGCTAACTATAGCTACCAAATTAGCCTTATTTGTATAAGTATAAGCAAGCTCATTATCTTTAGCGATTTCAAGGCAAGGTTCTGCAACTCCTGGGCTATACGCCAAAGATAGATCATAACTTGTAGCCATTGGCTTACTTGGTACAATATCAATTTTCCCACCTAAATGGTATTTTAAAGCTTCTTCTTTTAAATTCATTTTATTTTCCTCTAACTTTTAAAAAATTTTCTATTCTTTTTTTACACTCATCAACCCCTAAAAATTCTAATACTTCAAAAATACTAGGACTTACCGCACTCCCTGTTAAAGCTATGCGTATAGGCTGAGCCAAATCTTTTAACTTTGCTTCTTTTTTTTCTAAAAAATCATTTGTAAAATCTTCAAAATCTTTACCTGTTTTTTGATCTTTAAGTGTATTAGCAAATGCTTGGAGTAATTCTAAATTATTTTCGTTAACAAATTTTTGCACTGCATTTTCATCATAATTTTGCGGCGTATTAACTATGCTTTTTGAACCATTGATAATATCATGCAAGGTTTTTGCACGCTCTCTTAATAAATCAAGTAAAAATCCTGCCTTTTCATAAACAGATAAATCAAAGCCAAGATCTTTAAGCTGACGGTTAATCTCTTCAAAAGGTAGAGTTTTAATATAATGAGCATTAAGCCATTCAAGCTTTTTAGCATTATAACAAGATGCGCTTTTATTGATATGATAAGGATCAAAAAGTTTTTTCAAATCTTCTAGTGAAAAAACCTCATCATCACCATGACTCCAACCTAAACGCACAAGAAAATTAAGCAAAGCTTGAGGTAAAATTCCCATTTCTTTGTATTCCATAACATCAGTTGCCCCATGTCTTTTTGAAAGCTTTTTACCATCTTCTCCATGTATCATAGCCACATGAAAAAATTTAGGAATTTTAAAACCCAATGCCTCATAAAGCACAATTTGTTTAGGAGTATTTGAAAGATGATCATCCCCACGAATCACATCACTTACCCCCATTAAAGCATCATCAATAACAACAGTAAAATTATAAGTTGGAGTTCCATCACTTCTTGCAATGATAAAATCATCCATTATATCCTCTGCTTTAAATCTCACCTCGCCTTTAACCCCATCTTCAAAAACAATCTCACCGCTTTGAGGCGCTTTAATACGCACAACAGGTTCTATACCCTGAGGTGGCGTGCCTTTAAATTCTCTATATCTTCCATCATATCTTGGGCGCTCTTTCGCAGCTTCTTGCTTGGCGCGCAATTCTTCTAATTCTTCTTTACTCATATAACAATAATATGCTTTGCCTTCATCTAAAAGCTTTTTAACATATTCTTTATAAAGATCAAAACGCTCTGATTGGTAAGTTACTTCTCCATCATGTTCTAAACCGCACCATTTAAAAGCTTCGATAATTGCTTTAGTAGCTTCTTTGGAATTTCTTTTTAAATCCGTATCTTCAATACGAAGTAAAAAATTTCCACCATTTTTTCTAGCGTATAAATAATTATAAAGAGCTGTTCTAAGTCCACCTATGTGCAAATACCCTGTTGGGCTTGGAGCAAAACGCGTTGTAAGTTTTTCGTGCATTTTTTGCCTTTTCTTAAATTTTTATTGATATAATGCAATATTTATACTTAAATAAAGGTTTGAAATGAAAAAAATTTTATTAAGTTTTGCATTTTTTGCAAGTTTAGCTAGTGCAAATACCATTAATGCTATAGCTGTAGTTGTAGACAAAGAGCCTATCACGACTTATGATATAGATCAAACTATGAAAGCACTTAAAATTGATAGAAATAAAGCTTTAGGCGTACTCATCAATGAAAAAATGGAAATTTCACAAATGAAACAACTGGGTATTGTAGTCAATGATCTAGAGCTTGATGATGCTATAAATAAAATGCTTGCTCAAAACAAAACTACTTTAAATGCTTTCAAAGCAAATTTAAATTCCAAAAATCAAAGCTATGAACAATTTCGTGCAAATTTTAAAAAAGATTTAGAAAAAAGAAAGCTTTATGAAAAAATCGCAAGTATGGCAAAAACTGATTTTAGTGATGATGGAGCAAAAAAATTTTTCGAACAAAATAAAGATAAATTCACTTTTTATACACAAATTAATGCAAATATTTATTTATCAAACAATCCTCAAACTTTAGAAAATATCAAAAATACAAAAAAAACAATCCTTAAACCACAAAATGCATCTTTAAACACAAGCAATGCCGATCTAAGACTTTTAGGGCTTTTATCGCAAATTCCTGTTGGAGGCTTTTCCCCTGTTTTAAATGGAAAAAATGGCTATGAACTTTATGAAGTTAAAAGCAAAGATGGAGCACAAACTCCTGAATATGAGCAAGTTAAAAATGAAGTTTTAAACGCTTATGTAAGCGAACAAAGACAAAATTTCATACAGGATTATTTTGATAAACTCCGCTCTAAAATCAATATAGAATATTTAAGATAAAAATTACAATTAAAATTTCCCTTTAATAGGGAAATTTTAATGTCTTGCAAGATAATTTGTATCGTAGTTATTGTTAATAAAATCAGGATTTTCCATCATAGAAAGATGAAAATCTTTGGTTGTTTTTATCCCACTTATAAGTAACTCATCTAAAGCTACTTTCATTTTTGCAATAGCTTTATTGCGATCTTCTGCCCAAACTACAAGCTTACCTATCATAGAATCATAATAAGGAGGCACGCTATAGTCTTGATAACAATGACTTTCCATTCTAACATTGCGTCCTGCGGGTGGAATGTATTTAGTAATCTTGCCTGGACTTGGCAAGAAAGTTTTAGAATCTTCTGCCGTGATTCTACATTCTATAGAATGCCCATTTAATTTAATACTTTCTTGAGATGGTAAGGCATAACCTTCTGCTACCTTAATCATTTGTTCTATGATATCAATCCCACTTACCATTTCACTTACACAGTGTTCAACTTGCAAACGTGTATTCATTTCTATAAAATAAAAGTCTAAATTTTTATCAACTAAAAACTCAAAAGTTCCCGCACCTTCATATCCTATAGCTTTGGCTGCCCTAATAGCAGTTTCATGAAGCCTAGTACGTGTTTTTTCATCAAGCAAAATCGCGGGAGATTCTTCGATAAGTTTTTGATGGCGTCTTTGCATAGAACAATCTCTTTCACCCACATGAATCACATTACCAAAACTATCTCCTATAACCTGCACTTCTATATGGCGTGGATTTTGAATGTATTTTTCCATATACATAGTTCCATCACCAAAAGCTGTCATAGCCTCGCTTTCAGCTGACCAATACGCTTTTTCAAGATCTTTTTCATTTTCCACCACACGCATGCCACGGCCGCCACCGCCAGCAGCTGCTTTTAAAATCACAGGATAGCCTATTTCTTTAGCAAGTTTTTTAGCTGCTTCAGCTCCTGCTAAAGCCCCATCGCTTCCTGGGATTACAGGCACGCCTGCTCTTTGCATTACTTGTTTAGCTTTTGATTTATTACTCATTAAATTCATAGCTTCTACAGAAGGACCTATAAATTTGATGTTATGTTTAGCACAAATTTCAACAAAATTTTGATTTTCACTTAAAAATCCATATCCTGGAAAAATCGCATCTGCTTCAGCAATTTCAGCTGCTGTGATAATAGCTGGGATATTTAAATAACTTTCAGAACTTCTTGCTTTTCCTATACAAATGCTTGCATCAGCGTATTTTAAATATAAAGCATCTTTATCTGCTTCAGAATACACACAAATTGCTTTTTTACCCATTTCTTTAATCGTTCTTAAAGCACGCAGTGCTATTTCTCCACGATTAGCAATTAATATGCTTTTAATTTCCATTTTATAATTTCTCCACCGCAAATAAAGGCATTCCAAATTCTACAGGCTGACCATCAGCAACTAAAATTTCAGCGATCCTGCAATCAAATTCCGCTTCAATTTCATTCATGATTTTCATCGCTTCGATAATAGCTATAGTATCGCCTTTTTTAACCGTACTGCCTACTTTTACAAAAGGTGCTGCACCTGGACTTGGAGCTTGATAGAAAGTTCCTACCATAGGGCTGTTTATACTTGGTTTGTTTGATTTTGCACTTTGACTAGGTTGAGCTTCGTTTACAACGCTTACATTGATAGGTTGTGGAGCTGGAACTGGAGGACAAACAGGAGCTGGAACATCGCAACACATATCTCTTTCAAGTTCTATTTCAAAACCATCTTGTTCTTTGATCTTAATTTTACTAATATTTGCTTCAGCAAAAAGGTTTACTAACTCTTTAATTTCTTCTTTTGTCATAAAATTCTCCTAAAATTTAAGAACTTAATCTTGTATTATATAAAAAAACTTAAAATTTAACTTTAAAAAAGAAAAAAATCATAAAAAATATAGATTTTTTAGGTTATAATCCTTATAAAAAATTACAAATATTAAAAGGTTAAAAATGGGCTTAAAAGCAGATAACTGGATAAGAAAAATGGCATTAGAATACAAGATGATCGAGCCATTTTGCGAAGCAAATATAGGAAAAGGTGTAATAAGCTATGGACTTTCAAGTTATGGCTACGATATACGCGTAGGGCGTGAGTTTAAAATTTTTACTAATGTTAATTCAACCGTAGTAGATCCAAAAAATTTCGTAGAAGAAAATGTAGTAGATTTTGAAGGTGATGTATGTATAGTTCCTGCAAATTCTTTTGCCCTAGCTAGAACTATAGAGTATTTTAAAATGCCTGATGATGTTTTAGCTATTTGTCTTGGCAAAAGCACTTATGCAAGATGTGGTATCATCGTCAATGTTACTCCTTTTGAACCAGGTTTTGAAGGACATATCACTATAGAGATTTCAAACACTACGCCTTTACCTGCAAAAATTTATGCCAATGAAGGCATAGCACAAGTGTTGTTTTTACAAGGCGATGAAAAATGTGATACCACTTATAAAGACAAAAAAGGCAAGTATCAAGCCCAAACTGGCATAACCTTACCAAGAATTTTAAAATAGGAACACTTATTGCTTTAATTTTTAAAAAAAACTTAAGCAAAGGAAAGCAAAATGTTTAACAAAAAAAATATCTTAATCACGGGCGGAACAGGCTCTTTTGGAAAAACCTATACTAAGGTTTTACTAGAAAATTATAAACCTAATAAAATCATCATTTATTCTCGTGATGAGCTTAAACAATTTGAAATGGCAAGCGTTTTTAATGCTCCTTGTATGCGTTATTTTATAGGAGATGTAAGAGATAAAGAGCGTTTAAGTGCTGCTATGCGTGATGTGGATTTTGTTATACATGCTGCTGCGATGAAGCATGTGCCTATTGCTGAATATAACCCTATGGAATGTATAAAAACAAACATACACGGTGCGCAAAATGTCATCGACGCTTGTTTTGAAAATGGAGTTAAAAAATGTATCGCTCTTAGCACAGACAAGGCTTGCAATCCTGTAAATTTATACGGCGCAACCAAACTTGCAAGCGACAAGCTTTTTGTCGCTGCAAACAATATAGCAGGTAACAAACAAACACGCTTTAGTGTTACAAGATATGGCAATGTTGTAGGTTCAAGAGGATCGGTAGTACCTTTCTTTAAAAAACTCATCAGTGAAGGAGCTAAAGAACTTCCTATCACCGATACAAGAATGACTCGTTTTTGGATCAGCCTTGAAGATGGAGTAAAATTTGTACTGAGTAATTTTGAAAGAATGCACGGAGGAGAAATTTTCATCCCTAAAATTCCTTCGATGAAAATCACCGATCTAGCCCATGCTTTAGCTCCTAATTTAAGCCATAAAATCATAGGTATAAGAGCAGGAGAAAAACTACATGAAATCATGATTTCAAGCGATGATAGTCATTTAACCTACGAATTTGAAAACTACTATGCTATAAGCCCGAGTATTAAACTTGTGGATAAAGATAATGACTTTAGCATTAATGCCCTAGGCGAAAAAGGACAAAAAGTAAAAGATGGTTTTTCTTATAGTTCAGATAATAATCCTTTATGGGCAAGCGAAAAAGAACTTTTAGAAATCATCAATCACACCGAAGGTTTTTAAAATGCTTACTTATTCTCATCAAAACATCGATCAAAGCGATATAGATACGCTTACAAAAGCCTTAAAAGATGAAATTTTAACAGGGGGTAAAAAAGTAAATGAATTTGAAGAAGCCCTTTGTGAATATGTGGGCGTAAAACACGCTTGTGTATTAAACTCAGCCACTTCAGCCCTTCATCTTGCCTACACAGCACTAGACGTCAAAGAAAAAATCGTTTTAACCACCCCTTTAACCTTCGCTGCTACGACTAATGCGGCCTTAATGGCTGGAGCTAAGGTAGAGTTTATCGACATTAAAAACGATGGCAATATCGATGAAAAAAAACTAGAAGCAAGACTTTTAAAAGATAGCGAAAATATAGGAGCTATTAGCGTAGTGGATTTTGCGGGCAATAGCGTTGAAATGGATGAAATTTCAAACCTTGCTAAAAAATACAATATCCCTTTAATCGATGATGCAAGCCATGCTTTAGGCGCCTTATATAAAAGTGAAAAAGTAGGAAAAAAAGCCGATCTTTCTATCTTTTCTTTTCACCCTGTTAAGCCTATTACCACTTTTGAAGGTGGAGCTGTGGTGAGTGATAATGAAGAGCTTATCACCAAAATCAAGCTTTTAAGAAGCCATGGCATAATTAAAAAAAGGCTTTGGGATAGCGATATGGTAGAACTTGGCTATAATTACCGCTTAAGTGACGTTGCTTGTGCTTTAGGGATAAACCAGCTTAAAAAACTCGATCACAATCTTGAAAAAAGAGAAGAAATCGCAAGCTTTTACAATAAGGAATTTGAAAGAAATCCGTATTTCTCCACGATAAAAATCAAAGATTATAAAAAAAGTTCGAGACATTTATATCCTATTTTGCTTTTTCCTGAATTTTATTGTCAAAAAGAAGAACTTTTTGAAAACTTACTTCATGCAGGAATTGGCGTACAGGTACATTATAAACCAACTTATGAATTTAGTTTTTATAAAAAACTCTTAGGAGAAATCAGACTCCAAAATGCGGATAATTTTTACAAAGCCGAGCTTAGCATACCTTGTCATCAAGAAATGAATCTAAAAGATGCAAAATTTGTAAAAGATACTTTATTTAGCATTCTTGAAAAAGTTAAAAAGGGATATTGTGAATAAGCTAGACTTTAGAAGCCAAGATTTTAGCCAAACTGGAAAGGCTATGTATGAACTAGCTTGCGAACTTTTTCCTATCCCTAGAAGCATCACAGGGCAAGGTTTTAGAGCTAGTTTAGAACTTTTAAATAAAACTCTGGGCGGGGGGGGGATACTCAAATTTCACTCTATAAAAAGTGGTACAAAGGTTTTTGACTGGATAGTCCCTGATGAATGGAACGCCAAAGAAGCCTATATCATCACTCCAGAGGGAGAAAAAATTTGTGATTTTAAAAAGCATAACTTACACCTTCTAAACTATAGCGAAGCCATCGATCAAGAAATCGAACTAGAAGAACTTCAAGATCATCTTTACTCCATAGAAGAAATGCCTGATGCTATTCCTTATGTAACGAGTTATTATAAAAGGCGTTGGGGATTTTGTCTCACGCACAATGAAAGAAAAAAACTTAAAAAAGGCAAATACAAGGTCTATATCGATGCAAAACATGATGAAAATGGGGTTTTGGACTATGCTGATTTTATCCTACCTAGCACACAAAATTCAAAAGATGAAATTTTAATTTCAACCTATCTTTGCCATCCTTCCATGGCGAATAATGAGCTTAGTGGCCCTGTAGTGAGTATTTTCTTAGCAAAATGGCTTTTGAGTTTAAAAGAAAGAAAATATAATTACCGCTTTGTCACCATCCCTGAAACCATAGGCTCTATAGTCTATCTTAGCAAACATTTAGAGCATTTAAAAAAACATGTTAAAGCAGGCTTTGTGCTTTCTTGCTTAGGCGATGATCATGCTTACTCACTCATACACACGCCTAAAGAAAATACTCTAAGCGATAAAGTTGCACTGCATACGCTTAAAAATAAAGAAAATTTCAAAGCTTTTAGTTTTTTAGATCGTGGAAGCGATGAAAGACAATACAATGCCCCGCTTGTAAATCTTGGCATAGTAGGAGTATGTCGCACCAAGTATGGAGAGTATAAACAATACCACACTTCAAAAGATGACTTAAATTTTATCTCCAAAAAAGGTTTAATGGGTGGACTTCAAAGCATGCAAGAAATGATTTTAAATCTAGAAATCAACACCGTATATAAAAACACCATAGTATGCGAACCCAATCTTGGCAAAAGAGGGCTATACCATACCCTTAGCACTGCTAATGACATTCCTTTAGCTTGTAATTTTCTAGCTTACTGCGATGGAAAAAATGATATCATCGATATAGCCAATATTTTAAATATGCAAGCTTATGAATTTAAAGAACTTTTAGAAAAAATCTTAGAATATAAACTTTTAAGCATAACTCATTAAATTTTTAGCATGATTATCTTTAATATCCTTAACAATTATGTCATATGCCCTAGATAAATCAATTTTCTTAATGCAAAGATTTTCAAATTTTTTAAGTTCCATCACATTTTCTTTTATAAAAAGATCTTCCAAACCATTAACATCCGTTAAAACTCCATCTTTGCGAACAAACATATCATAAGTTTTTAATTGCGTAAATCCCTTTTCATCTGTATATAAAGCCTCAAAACTTTTGTTAAAGCGATAATCCACTTTTAAACACTCTTCCACATAATGCACAAAAGTAAAAGAATCTTGCAAAGGCAAATTTACAATAATCATTTTTGTATTATTTTTATACATAAAAGCAAAGGGAGAATTATTATCAAAAGCTCCTTTATTCTCAAGTGCAACAAGTTCTTTTTGAAATTTTCCAGTAACCGCAAAAGAATAAATAGGATGTTTTGTTCTTCTAAAATCATCTCTTTTAAGAGCTATATTACCTAAAGCTCCAGTTTGTGATTTAGAATTTAAAATATCATATGCCAAACCTTTACAAAAATCCCAATTAAAAGTATGAATAGCTAATGTATCTACATTATCTTTCATACAATCTAATAAAAAATTTAATTTTTTTCTATTATCTCCATCTATATTTTGCAAAAATTGCATTAAATTCCCTGTAAATAAAATAAAATCATCTTTATTTAACTCTAAGAAATTTATAAATCGTATTATCTTTTCCATGTTAAAGCCTAAATAAAATATTTTATAATTAATGAAAAATTTTATGATACAATATATTAATTTTCAACATTCTTAAGAAAGTGCTATACAATGGAAAAACAATTTTATGAAATTTTAGAAAATATCCTTGAAATCAAAGTAGATGAAAATACAAATTTAAGCATGGAAAATTGCAAGAACTGGACTTCTTTAGCCCATATTGATATCATCATGAGTTTAGAAGAAGAATTTGAAATCAAATTCAACAAAGAAGATTTAAGTCTCTTAAAATCTCAAAACGCTTTGCTAGAAAAAATTCAAACCCTAAAGGCCGAAAAATGAAAGAAAATATTGAAAAATTATTTCAAGCCATCGCTCAAAAAAATCCTATCCATTCTAAATATCTTAAAAAAATTGAATTTTCACAAGAAGACCAAGAAGAATTTGATAAATTAATTTCTTATTATATTCAAGATGGCATCAGTATAGAAGAACAATGCGATTGTTATTTATTGATCCTTAATGATACTTTAGAAGAAACAAAATTTTTCATAGAAAATGGGACTTATCGTTATTCTAGCTTTGATGAAGTTAAGGATAAGGTTTATTTTAATGAAAGCTATATGAAACAATACATGATAGGCCTAGCTCTTTCTTCTTTTGTTTGGATAGCTCATATTAAAGTAAGAAAGTATTTTTCACAATATTTAAAAAATTTTACTCCAAAAACAACTTATTTTGAAATAGGCCCTGGTCATGGAGAATATTTTGCAAGAGCAGTTAAAAGTGGTAAATTTTCCGCCTTTTATGGACTTGATATCTCTCCAACGAGTTGCGAACTTACTCAAAAAATGGTAAAACAACAAGTAGGAGAATTGATTACAAAATGTGATTTTTTATGTCAAGATTTTTTTACTTATGATTTTGATAAAAAAGCTGATTTGATAGTGATTGGAGAAGTGCTAGAACACGTAGAAAAACCTCTTGAATTTCTTAAAAGATCTAAAGAGCTTCTTAGTGATGGGGGAGAAATTTTTGCAACTATTCCTATCAATGCTCCTGCTATTGATCATATTTATTTATTTTCCCATCCTGATGAAGTTAAAGATTTGATAGAAAAATCAGGCTTAAAGCTTAAGACTTATGAATGTTTTATGGCAAATGATTATAGTTTAGAAAAAGCATTGAAATTTAAAAATGCTATCACTATGGCAGTAGTTTTAAATGCTTAATACAACACTCAATTTACCCATTCATCATATAGGTGTGGCTTGTAAAAATTTAGAAAAAGAAAGAGAATGTTTTTTTAAACTAGGTTTTTACAAAGAAGTAGAATTTATAGATGAAAAACAAGGGGTAAGAGGCGAATTTATCATTCCTTGCAACGAAGCATTTCCACAGTATAGATTTGAACTTTTGCAAAATTTAAACGATAAAGGTCCACTAGATAGCTATTTGAAAAATAATACCAAAATGTATCATTTAGCCTATGAAAGTAAAAATATCGCCCAAGATTTAATTCTTTTGGAACAACAAGGAGGCATTTGTATTGTTCCTATTATGCAAGCAAGCTATTTTGCTAAACTTTGTTTTATCATGATGCCAAATAGGCTTTTAATCGAACTTGTGGAGCTAAAATGAATCTTTTTTCACCTCATTTAAAACGCAATGAACTTATAAAATTTGCCAAAGAATTAGACTTTAGTAAAAGTCAAGATCTTCTTATCAATATCCATAGAAATCATGCTTTTGAAGGAGTGCAAAGCATCATTGCTCCTTTTTTACATTTTGCCAATTTAAAAGCTGATTTTAATTTCAGCTCTTATGATGATAGCTTGAGTTTTGATAACTTTAAAGAAGCTAGTTTAGAACTTTTATGGCTAGATTTGACCCACTATAAAAATAATGTGCAAAATTTTCTAGAAGAAAGGCTTTTAGCATTAAGAAAATTGTCACAAAGCCCTATTTTAGTCCTTAGTTTAGGAGAATTTAAAACAGATAAAAAAATTTTAAATTGCGAAATTTTTAACATAGAAAAACTCATAAAAGAGTATTTTGATGAAGAAGATATTTTAGACTTAGCTAAAGAAGAACTTACAGGCTCTAAGCTTAATAATAAAGCCTTGATTTTCTTAGCACAAATTTTAGGACTTAGCCTCATCCCTGCACTCATAAAACCTGTTCTTAAAGCTCTTGTGCTTGATCTTGATAACACCTTGTATCAAGGAATTTTAGGTGAAGAGGGCATAGATAATATTAATTTAAGTCCTTTGCACAAAGCCTTACAAGAAAAAATTAAAACTTTTAAAAAACAAGGATTTTTACTTGCCCTAGCTTCAAAAAATGAAGAAAAAGACGCAAAAAAACTTTTTGAAACAAGAAAAGATTTCATCTTGCAATGGGATGATTTTGATGCTAGAATGATCAATTGGGAGCCAAAGGGTGAAAATATCTTAAAAATTGCTAAAAAATTTAATATAAATACTAACGCTATGCTTTTTATAGATGATAATATCGCCGAGCTTGAAAATACCAAATTTACAGGTGTTAAAACACTTTTATGCGATGAAAATATACTTTATAAAATCAAGCTTTTTCCTAATCTTTTAAAACTTTCAAATACCAAAGAAGATCAAATTCGTGCCAAAGATATAGCAGCCAATGCTTTAAGAGAAGAGCTTAAAAGTTTAAGCGATGAAGAATATTTTCAAAATCTTCAAATCAGCTTAGATTTTAGACAAAATGATCTGCAAAATATCCCTCGCATTAGCGAACTTTTAGGTAAAACCAATCAATTTATCGCTAATTACACACGCTTAAATCAAGAAAAAGTCGCACAACACATGCAAAAAGAACTCATTGTAAGTGTGAGCATGAGTGATAAATTAAGCGATAGTGGGATTATCGCTATTTTTGTTTTTTCTTGCAAAGAAGGAAATTTATTTATCAATGATCTTTGCATTTCTTGTAGGGCTTTAGGTAGAAAACTTGAAACTAGAATGTTTTTTAAAGCCTTTGAACTAGCTTTAAAATTCTTCAATCTTAAAAACAATAATGCAAGGCTTTACTATCAAAAAGGCGAAAGAAATATGCCATTTTTAAGCTTTTTAGAACAAATTTCTAAAGAAATTGAAAAAAACTCAGCCCTTGTTTCATTTCAAAATTTAAATTTTAAAGGACTTATAATCCATGAAAACTAGATTTGATAAAGCCAAAATTTCAGGCATTTGCGTAAGCGTACCTGAACATAAAATTTGCATTGATGATGAGTTAGAAAGCGTTTTTTCAAATGATATTAAAATCCTTAAAAGAATGAAAAAAGTCATAGGTTTAAACACGCGTTATATTTGCGATGAAAACACTTGTGTAAGCGATCTTGGAAAACACGCAGCCAATACACTTTTACAAGGTTTAAATATAGATAAAAATAGCCTTGATGCACTCATCGTAGTAACTCAAAGTCCTGATTTTTTCATGCCTTCTACGGCTTGTTATTTACACCAACTTTTAAATTTAAGCTCTAAAACCATAGCTTTTGATTTAGGACAAGCTTGTGCAGGGTATTTATATGGCTTATTTGTCGCTCATTCTTTAATACAAAGTGGCTTAGGTAAAATTTTACTCATTTGTGGGGATACTTTAAGCAAATTCATCCATCCTAAAAATATGAATTTAGCCCCTATTTTTGGCGATGGAGTAAGTGCAACTTTGATTGAAAAAACGGATTTTAATGAAGCCTTTTTTGAACTTGGAAGCGATGGGAAACATTTTGATAAACTCATTATTCCAAAAGGTGCGATGAGAATACCTAGAGTAGATATTTTTAACGACGATTCGCTCATGCAAACTGAGGAGTTTAGACAATTAGAAAATCTTTACATGGACGGAGCAAATATTTTTAATATGGCTTTAGAATGCGAACCTAAAAGCTTTAAAGAAATTTTAGAATTTTCCAAGGTAGAAGAAAAAGACATTGCTTTTCATCTTTTTCATCAATCTAATGCGTATTTGGTTGATTGTATTAAAGAAGAGTTAAAACTTAATGATGATAAAGTTCCTAATTTCATCATGGAAAAATACGCTAATTTAAGCGCTTGTTCACTACCTGCCCTACTTTGCGAACTAGATACTCCAAAAGAATTTAAAGCGAGTTTAAGTGCTTTTGGTGCAGGGCTTAGCTGGGGAAGTGCGGTGCTAAATTTCAAGGATTTATACACAAAAGATATTTTAATTTACACAAAGGAGAAATAATGACAAAAACTGAATTTTTAGAAGAGCTTAAAGAAGCTATGCATAGAGATGAAGACTTAAACGAGGATATGCTACTTGATGATATAGATGAGTGGGATAGTTTGGCTTTTGTATCTGTAATGGTGCTTTATAAAAATCTTTTTGCTTTAAAAATCACAGCCGAAGATTTGAAAAATTGTCAAAAAGTGAGTGATTTAATCGATTTAGCAAAGCTTGATTAAAACCTTTAAGGTTTTAATCTTTTATCTCTAATTCAAATTTATCTCCCACATCTTTAAAAGTAAACACTTTATTCCCACAAGGATAAGAGATGGAATTTTCTTGCATAAAAGATTTTCTTTTTTGTAGTTTTTCAAGCATTAAAGGAAGTTCTTTTCTAAATAAGGCTTTATCAGGTATACCACAACCATGATCTAAATTTTTAATAAATTTTCCATCAATTTTATTTTCATCTATCAAATTTAAGCTTACATCATATCCTAAAATTTTTAATATTTGCATAGTTTGTTCTTTAAAATTTGCTGGAGTTAAAGGATCTTCTTTACTATGATAACTCACATAAATAATATTTTTATTTTTTTGACTTTGCAAAATCAAATGATCTTTATTTAACAATGTTCTAATAAAATAATTTTCATTATTAAAAAAATAAGGTGAATTTTCTTTACGTGTCCAATGGGTTTTTAGAAAAAAAATAATCCTATTATGTGGAAAATCTTCATAATAATCACCACAACTATGTTCCATTTCTCTTCCTAAAATATAATTTAAAGGTGGCAAAGCCGAACCTGAATTATCAATCACGCCATCCACATACCAAGGAGCTATTTTTGCTATAAGCAAGGCTAAGTATCCTCCGTATGACCCCCCCCCATAAATTTTTGGTAAATCTGCAAATTTTGGAAAACGTTTAACTAAATCTTTTAAAGCATTGATATGATCAATAGCTGCCATAATGCCAAAATTTTGATAATCCCCGTTAGGTGGGATAAAAGTGGAAGTAAAATTTAGTTTAAAGTTATGATCGACTTTATTTTGCATTTTTAAATTTTCTACATGTTTCACTAAAGAATTCGCTAAAAAAAGCGCATTATCATTATTTATTCCACCATAAGAAAAATGAAATTGATTTAATAAATTTTTAATATTTTCAATATCTTCCTCTTGAAAATATTTGTATGCACTATATTTCTCAATATCTGAACGCCTTTGACAAAAACAATGATAAAAAACATGCACTGCTACAACATCAAAATTTTTAGCAATATAATTTCTATAAGAATCTAAAAAATATATATTTGCATTAGCTCCATAACCTCCTATGACAAAAACTATAGCTTTGATATCTTTTTCATTATCATAACTGATACGGTATTCAAGCTTGCTAGTTCTTTTAATACCTAGTTCTACATCATCACAAGAATCGATTTCAAAGGTTTGATTTATGAGCATATAAAGGCCTTTTTTATTAATTTATCGATATTATATTACAAAAAACTAAAAAGGTAAATCATGACAACCCATATCTACGATTTTTTAGAAAAAAGTTTAATCAAATTTAGCAAAAAAACAGCTTTTGTAGAACCCTTTGCCAAGGAAAGAAAGGAAATCACTTATAAAGACTTTGATCTCTTTTCTAAAAAACTAGCCAGTGAAATTTTAAAAACTTTAAAAAATGATAATCCTACTCAAGCTCCTGTTTTAATCATCTTACCTAAAGGGATTGATTGCTTGATTTCATTTTTTGGAGTGGCATTAAGTGGAAATTTTTATACCCTTTTAGATGAAAAAAGTCCTAAAGAAAGAATAGAAAAAGTTATAGAGGTTTTAAAACCTAAACTTTTTATCACTTCAAAGGACTTAAATTTTAACTTAGATTTGCCTACACTTTATACACAAGACTTTGAAAGTTTTGATATAGATGAGAATTTAATAAAAACTGCCAAAGAAAAACATATAGATACTAATTTACTCTATGTTCTTTTTACTAGTGGAAGTACAGGCATTCCTAAAGGAGTAAGCATAGCACATAAGAGTGTGATTGATTATGCCTTTCACTTTTGCGAGGCTTTTAAAATCGATGAAAATGAAATTATTGCTAACCAAGCTCCTTTATATGTAGATGCTTCTTTGCCCGATATACTTGCAACTATCAAACCATCAGCAACATTACATCTAATACCCAATCATCTTTTTGCCTTTCCAAATAAAATTTTAGATTATTTGGAACAAGAAAAAATTACCATGATTTTTTGGAAGCCTACGGTCTTGATTTATTTTATAAAAGATCAAGATAATTTAAAAAACTATCCTTTGAAAAATTTAAATAAAATTTTAGTAGGTGGAGAAATAATGCCTATTAAACAACTTAATATTTGGAGAAAACACCTTCCAAATGCTTTATTTGCTAATTGTTATGGTCCAACTGAAATCACTGATGTATGCTGCTATTATATCTTAGATAGAGAATTTTCAGAAAATGAAATTCTGCCTATAGGTAAAGCTTATAAAAATACAGAACTTTTAGTTTTTGATGAAAATATGAATTTCATAAGTCCTAAACAAATAGGTGTTAAAGGAGAGCTTTTCGTGCGTGGAACTTCTTTATCTTTAGGATATTACAACGACAAAGAAAAAACCAAACAAGCTTTTATACAAAATCCTTTACATGATAATTATTTAGATTTACTCTATAAAACAGGAGATATAGTTGCTTATAATGAATTTGGAGAGCTTTTGTGCTATGGAAGAAATGATAATAGAATTAAATTCATGGGACATAGAATAGAACTTGGAGAAATAGAAAGCGTGATTAATTCTCATAGTAAAATTATTTTATGTGCTTGCATTTTTAAAGAAAAAATCATTTGTTTTTATGAAAGTGAAAATGAGCTTGATCTTAAAGCTTTTTTAAAAGATAAATTGCCTTCTTATATGATCCCAAAAAATTTTATTAAAATCGAAAAATTTAAGCTTAATCAAAACAGTAAAATCGATAGAAAAGCCTTACATGAACTCATTTGAAAAAGCTTTTTATGAAGGGTTTAAATTAAGCAATTGTTATGATAATTTTAATCTAATCCAAGAGAAAATTTTAAAACAAGAACTTATCTTAGAAAAACATGAAAATAATAATTTTTTCTTTTTTAATCGTACAGATGGTTTGTTGTATTATTTTATCAATGATTTGCAAGATTATAATTTAAAGGCATGTTATATAAAAATATTAATCAAAACCCCTAATCATGTTTTGCATGATGAATTTTTAAAACTTAATCATTTTAAAAAAATACTCAATCACAAACAAATGGTGCTTAAAAAAGAAATAAAACCGAGTAAATTTTGCTTTATCTCCAAAGCCTTATATGAAGATAGCAAAGAACTTTATAGCTTTTTTAGAAAATATTTTGATCCATATTTGTTTTATTTTTCACAAAAAAATCTTGAAGAAAAAATACCCAATATACTTGTTTATAAAGAAAATGAAAAAATTCACGCTGCTTTGATCTACACTCAAACTCTCAATGCTAATTTTTTAGATTTTATAGCTGTAGATAGAAATTTAAAGCATAAAAATGTGGCTTTTGCTTTACTAAATCATTATTTTGCAGCCAATACTCAAAATAAATTCTTTAAACTTTTTGTAGAAGAAAAAAATCAAAAAGCCATTAATTTTTATAAAAGGGCGGGTTTTTGTTTTAATCATATTAATTTAAAATTTTATAGGAATTTCTAATGACTTACTCACACATTTATATCATAGGTACAGGAAAAGTCACTAAAGAATGCCAAAAAATAGCTAGTGATTTTTTTAAGCAAGAAGTGATTTTTGCAAAAAATATAGAAAATTTAGATGATTTTTGTAAAAATCTTAAAAATTGCCTTATTATTAGTGCAAATAATTCTTATATTTTCAAAAAAGAATGTGTGCAAAATAATACCATTATAAATTATCATAATGCTTTATTACCTTTTCATAAAGGATGTAATGCAAGAATTTGGAGCATATGGGAAAATGATAAAAAAACAGGCATTACTTGGCACATGGTTGAAGAAAGTATCGATACGGGTGCGATTTTAACTCAAAAAGAAATAAAGCTTGATGATAATTTTACCGCCTTAAGTCTTTTAGATACCCAACACAAACTTGCTATAGCTTCATTTAAAGAAGCTTTAAAGAATTTAGAAAATAAGATCTTTAAAATTCAAACTTTAGGGGGGGGGTATCACAAAAAATTGGCTTTGCCAAATGAGGGTTATTTAGATCTTGCTTGGGATAAAGAAAAAATTTCTCGCTTTTTAAGAGCTATGGACTGTGGCGCTTTAAGCGGAGTGCCTAAGGCTAGATTGAAAATCTTAGGAGAGGAAAAAGAAATTTTGTTTTATGAGATCAATGAACTTGATTTAATTTTAAATTTAAGCGATAATACCATTTTAAAAATCACAAAGGAATAAAAATGCAAGAAATCAAACAATTTTTTATCAATATAGAAAGAACAGATATCAATGAGAGTATGGAAAATCTAGTAAGTGAAGATTTTATCGATAGTATTGATATCATGGCTTTGGTTGCTGAAATAGAAAAATTTTACAAAAAACCCTTAAAAGCAGAATTTATCACACCTGAAAATTTTGAAAGCTTTCAAGCCATTAAAAACATGATAGAACAAGCTTTTATTTGATACATAAAACAAATTTATCTCCCTTATCTTTAAAGGTAAAAATTTTATCGCCGCAAGGATAAGAGATGGAATTTTCCTGCATAAAAGATTTTCTTTTTTGCAATTTTTTAAGCATTAAAGGAAGTTCTTTTCTAAATAAGGCTTTATCAGTAATCCTCATACCATGATTTAGGTCTTTTATAAATCTTCCGTCAACCTCGCTTTCATCTTTTATCAAATGCAAAGTGGCATCATAGCCTAATTCTTTGTATGCTAAAAAAAGAGTTTGTTTATCTTTGGATGTATTAAACTCATCTTTTGAACTATGATAAGATACCAAAACGATATTTTTATTAACATTGACTTGTATGATTAAATGAGAACAATTTAACAAAGAACGAATCATATAATTTTCATTAGCAAAAAAATAAGGTGATTTTTCATCTTCTCTAGTCCAATAAGTTTTAGTAAACATTCCTATTAATGTATTAGGATCATTAAAAATAAAATCAAATTGCTCTAAATCTCTTCCTATTATATATCTCAATAACGGCAAAACAGTTCCTGAATTATCAATCACGCCATCCACATACCAAGGAGCTATTTTTGCTATGAGTAAAGATAGATATCCTCCATAAGACCCCCCCCCCATAAATTTTTGGTAAATCTGCAAATTTTGGAAAGCGTTTAACTAAATCTTTTAAAGCATTGATATGATCAATAGCTGCCATAATGCCAAAATTTTGATAATCTCCGTTAGGTGGAATAAAAGTTGAAGTAAATTTCGCTTGATAATTTTGTACTAGTTTTCCTTGTAATTTTAAAGTAGTAATATTCTGATTAAGTAATTCATAACATTGTTGTGCGTTCTCAAGATTAACATTGATATTAACACCTATTTCCAATAAAGCTTGAGATAAATTTGACACATCCTCTTTTGTAAACATTGTAATTGCGCTATATTTCTCAACATTTGATCTTCTGTGACAAAAACAATGATAAAAAACATTTACCGTCACTACATCAAAATTTTTAGCAATATACTCTCTATCAAAATCTAAAAAAGAAATATTTGCATTAGATCCAAAACCACTTATTATAAAAACTATAGCTTTGATATCTTTTTCATCATCATAACTTATACGGTATTCAAGTTTGCTAGTTCTTTTTATATTTAATTCTACATCATCACAAGAATCAATTTCAAAGGTTTGGTTTATAAGCATTATTCCCACCCTATTTGTATCATTTTATTGTATTTTAAAGACAATTATACTTAAATTTTAGTAAAATAAAACACAAAAAACAAGGCTTAGCTATGAAAAATCTTTGTATCATCCCTGCTCGTGGTGGATCAAAAAGAATTCCTAGAAAAAATATCATTGATTTTCTAGGAAAACCTTTAATCGCTTATAGCATAGAAAATGCTTTAAATTCGGGTATTTTTGATGAAATAGTGCTTTCAAGCGATGATGAAGAGATCATAGAAGTAGCCTTAAAATACGGTGCAAAAGCTCCATTTGTGCGTGATAAAAATTTAAGCGATGATTATGCTTCAAGCACTGCTGTGATGCAAAATACCATAGAAATTTTACAAAGCCAAAATCAAATTTATGATCATGTCTGTTGTCTTTATGCTACTGCTCCTTTGTTAAACAAAGATATTTTAAAACAAGCCTATGAAAAATTTATCCAAAATCAAAGCAAGTTTTTATTTGCCGCTACTGAGTTTGAGTATCCTATACAAAGGGCTTTTTACTTAAATGAAAACAATCAAGTTTATATGTTTGATGAAAAACATTATAAAAGTCGTTCACAAGACTTAACAAAAGCTTATCATGATGCAGGGGCTTTTTATTTTGGCACAAGTAAGGCTTGGCTTGAAGAAGATTTTATGTTTAAACCTCATTCTAGTGTATTTGTATTACCAAGAAATTTAGTTTGCGATATAGACACCATGCAAGATTTAGAATTTGCAAAAATACTTTATAAGGCAAATCATGAAAGTACTTTTTAGAAGCGATAGCTCAAGTCAAATAGGCTTTGGACACATTAAACGCGATCTAGTCTTAGCTAAACAATACGATGATGTAAGCTTTGCTTGTTTGTCTTTAAAAGGCTCTTTGATCGATGAAATTCCTTATCCTGTTTATGAGCTTAGTAGCGAAAGTATTTACGAGCTTATCAATCTCATCAAAGAAGAAAAATTTGAACTTCTAATCATTGATCACTATGGCATCAGCGTAGATGATGAAAAGCTGATCAAGCTTGAAACAGGGGTGAAAATCTTAAGCTTTGATGATGAAATAAAGCCTCATCATTGTGATATTTTACTCAATGTCAATGCTTACTCAAAAGCAAGTGATTATGAAGGTTTAGTACCTTTTAAATGTGAAGTAAGATGTGGTTTTTCTTATGCCCTAATCAGAGAAGAATTTTATCAAGAAGCCAAAGAGAATAGAGAAAAAAAATATGATTTTTTCATTTGCATGGGCGGAACAGATATCAAAAATCTCTCCTTGCAAATCGCTAGCGAATTACCCAAAACAAAAGCTATCAGCATCGCAACCAGCTCTTCTAATCCCAATCTTAAAAAATTGCAAAAATTTACAAAATTGCATAGCAATATTAGATTATTTATCGATCATGAAAATATTGCAAAATTGATGAATGAAAGCAATAAACTCATCATCAGTGCAAGTTCTTTAATCAATGAAGCCTTACTTTTAAAAGCAAATTTTAAAGCCATCTGTGTTGCTAAAAATCAAGAAAAACTAGCCAATTGGCTAGCTCAAAAAGGCTATGAAGTGGAGTATAGGCATTGATAAAACTTAAAAATTTCACAGAACTCAATTCTCAAGAAATAGAGCTGATTTTTAAATGGCGTAATCACCCAGACATCAGTCAATTTATGAAAACAAAACATATTGATTTTGAAGAACATTTAAGATTTATAAAAAGCTTATATCAAGATTCTAGTAAAAAATATTTTTTAGTTTTTCAAGATGAACAGATTATTGGTGTGATTGATTTTGTCAATATCACAACTAAATCTTGCGAATTCGGACTTTATGCAAAACCTGATTTAAAAGGCGTAGGACAAATTTTAATAAATGAAATCAAAAAATACGCTTTTGAAATTTTAAAGATAAAAAATCTAAAAGCTTGCGTTTTTAAAGATAATGAAAAGGCTTTAAAACTTTATAAGAATAATAATTTTATCATCACAAAAGAAGATGGAGATTTTTTTTATATTGTATTAGATAATCCTAACTGCAAAACCTTGCTTAGCTAATTCTTCTTTTACATCTTTAGGGGTGTACTTAGAAAAATGAAAAATATAAGCCCCTGCTAAAGCATCAGCACCCAAATTTAAAGCCTTAACTCCATCACTTGGATTGCTAAGTCCTCCATTGATAACAAGAGGAATTCTAAGTTTATTTTGAAAGATCTTTAAAAGCTCTAAATCATAACCCTTTGCTTTTCCCTCAAAATCCACAGAAGTTAAAAGAAGCTCTCCAGCACCTTTTTTTTCATATTCTAAAGCAAGTTCTAAAGGATTTTTTTCAAGTAAATTTCCCCTATCATAAACACAAAGTTGATCTCCTTTTCTTTTAACATCTATAGAACAAACTATACATTGAGAACCAAAACGATTTGCTGCTTTACTTATAAAATCCATATCTTCTAAGGCTTTAGAATTGATAGAAATTTTATCCGCACCTAAATTTAAAATCTTTTGTATATCTTCAAGAGTTTTTATCCCGCCGCCTATAGTTAAAGGCATAAAACATTCTTTAGCAAGATCCTCTATGCTTTCAAAGTCTATTTCTCCACTTTTTGAAGCATCTATATCTAAGATAATAAGTTCATCAACATTGCGTGCATTATAAATTCTCATTGTTGAAGTTAAATGCCCTATAGTGCGAAAATCTTTAAATTCTATACTTTTAACAAGTTGAGAATTTTTTAATAACACACAAGGGATAATTCTAGTTTTTAACATTTAAAGCCTTATAAAATTTTCTAAAAGTTTTAAGCCTAAATTTTGACTTTTTTCAGGGTGAAATTGCGTCGCAAAAATATGATCTTTTTGCAAAGATGCGACAAATTTATGCCCATATTGTGCTTTAGCACTCACAAACTCATCTTTACATTTCACATAAAAAGAATGCACAAAATAAAAATCACTTCTATTCTCTATACCTTGATATAAAGGCTCTTGTTTTAAAATTTCAAGCTCATTCCAACCCATGTGTGGGATTTTTAAATTTAAATCCTCTTCAAATTTGACTACTTCACCTTCTATAAAACCAAGTCCTTCGCAAACTCCACCTTCATAGCCCCTTTCTAAAAAAAGCTGCATTCCCAAACAAATGCCTAAAATAGGTTTTTTTTGTACTAAAACTTGCTCTTTTAAAGCTTCTATAAAACCAAGTTCTTTTAAATTTTTCATGGCTTCTTTAAAAGATCCCACTCCAGGTAAAAGCAATTTATCTGCTTTTTGCAAATCTTTTGGATTTTTAGCTATGAAATTTGTAGCTCCTATTTTTTCAAAAGCCTTAGCAACAGAGTTTAAATTTCCCGCCTTGTAATCAATGAGCGCTATCATTTTAAAACACACTCGTCTTTTCTTACCAAAGAACCATCATAATCTCTTATAAATTTACCATTTTCATCGCGTTTAAAGATTTTTTTATTGGTAAAAGAATCTACTATTTTTTGAAATTCTTCCTCACTAAAACCACTGAATTCAAGGTATTTTTTAATAGCCTTTTTAGGGGGCTTGCCATCGTATTTTTGCACCAAACGCACCCCTTCTTCACGACTGATATAGCCTAAACGAATATCCAAACAAGCATTATCTGTTGCTCTACCAAAGCCGTATTTGCAGTATTTTAAATAATCATGCACATGATTAGAAAAACAATCTAAATTTTCAAAATTTTCATAAGTAGTCTCAACAGGATGATCTAGAGTTAAAAAACCATATTTTTTAGAAATTTCAAGAATTTTTTTATAGTCCCATTTAAAATAATACCCTAAAAATAGTCCCGTAACCCCTACTCTTTGAAGTTCTTCATCGCTTGGATAAGTATATAAAAACAAATCTTTTTCAGTAATACCATTTACCCCAAGCATATCAGAAGCACGGTTTCCTAAAAGTCCGCCAAATTCTTCAAGCCACTCTCTGCCTAAAATATTCTTATTTTTACTACTCGCAGGACCGCCATACTCTATCTGCGGACTCTCCCCCCAGATGATCAAAGGCACTCCAAAATTTACCGCTATGCGTGGAACAGAAGTAAAAATTCCTAAATGGTTTTGCCACTCATTATCCCCTGTTCTTACAAAAGCTTCACGGGCAAGTTTTTGATAAACTTTTGGATCACGCTTGATATGGATCAAATCCACGCCCAAATGATTTAAATTGTCTAAATTTTTGCGACCTATTTTCGTAGGCACACTAGGCTCAAAACACACACACAAAGGATTAAGTCCAAGTTCAAGCATTTTAACCACTTGAAAAGTAGAATCTTTTCCACCGCTTACTCCGATAACGCAATCATAAACAGGATGTTTTTTGTATTTTTTTATAAGCTCAAAAAATTCTTTTTCTCTTTCTTGCCAATTAATATTTTGATTTTTAGCTTCTTGAGAACGACAAGCATCACAAACTCCCTCTGCATCAAAATGTAAATCAGGTTTAGTATCTGGCATCACACATTTTTTACAAAATTTCATAAATTTCCTTTAATTAGCCTTAAATATATATCGTTATAATTAAATTTTATTTTATAATTTTATATATTTATATTATATAAAAATTAAAAAATGAATGAATTCTATGATTTAAATCCCTATGGCATTTTTTGAATAAAACCAAGCAAAATCATAACAAAGTCGTAATATTTATATAATATAATTATATATCATTTTAGTCAGGAAATTTACCAAAGAAAGAAAAGTATGCAAATAGGAAATTTTAACACCGATAAAAAAGTTTTTATCATCGCAGAACTTAGTGCAAATCACGCAGGAAGTCTTGAAATGGCACTTAAAAGCATAAAAGCAGCCAAAAAAGCAGGTGCTGATGCGATAAAAATCCAAACTTACACTGCAGATAGCCTTACGCTAAATAGTGACAAAGAAGATTTTATCATCAAGGGTGGGCTTTGGGATAAAAGAAAACTTTATGAGCTTTACGAAAGTGCAAAAACCCCTTATGAGTGGCATTCTCAAATCTTTGAAACCGCACAAAATGAAGGCATACTTTGTTTTTCAAGTCCTTTTGCCAAAGAAGATTTAGAATTTCTAAAACGCTTTGATCCTATGGCTTATAAAATCGCGTCTTTTGAAGCCAATGATGAAAATTTCGTGCGTTTAATCGCCAAAGAAAAAAAACCTACTATCGTTTCAACGGGCATTGCTACAGAAGGAGAGCTTTTTAGGATATGTGAAATTTTTAAAGAAGAAAAAAATCCTGATTTGATCTTTTTAAAATGCACTTCAGCTTATCCTGCCACCATAGAAGATATGAATTTAAAAGGCATAGTAAGTTTAAAAGAAAAATTTAATGTTGAAGTAGGACTAAGCGATCATAGTTTTGGCTCTTTAGCCCCTATTATAGCAGTAAGCTTAGGTGCTAGAGTGATAGAAAAGCATTTTATGTTAGATAAAAGCATAAAAAGTGAAGACAGTAAATTTAGTCTTGATTTTGATGAATTTAAAGCTATGGTAAATGCGGTTAGACAGGCCGAAAGTGCTTTGGGTGATGGTAAGTTAGATTTAGATGAAAAGGCGCTTAAAAACCGTGTTTTTGCAAGAAGTTTATATGCAAGTAAGGATATCAAAAAAGGTGAAATTTTCAGCAAAGAAAATGTAAAATCAGTGCGTCCTTCTTTTGGACTACATCCTAAATTTTATCAAGAAATTCTAGGAAAAAAAGCTACTAAAGATATAAAATTTGGCGATGCTTTAAAAGAAAGTGATTTTAGATGAATAAAAACCTTTTTTTAAAAAATACTCAAGTCTTATTTGAAGTTGACCAAATTTTAGCGTATAAATTACGTGCTTTAAAAAAAAACGATTTTAAAATACAGCAAAATGAAAATGGAATCAATTTTATAAAAGATGATATTACGCTTTATAAAAATCCTAATCAAGAGCTTTTAGAAAATTTAACTCTTTTTAAAAGCGAGTATGAAAAATATCCTGTATTATTTTTCTATGGTTTTGGAAATGGTATGTTTTACAAAGCCTTATGTGAAAATAAAAACCATAAACACATCATCGTTTTTGAAGATGAGCTAGAAATTTTAGCTCTTGCTTTACATCTTTTTGATTTTAGTAAAGAATTAAAAAATGAAAAATTAATACTTTTTCATACCCCAAATATCACTACTGCACAACTTACAACACTTTTTATGTATGAATACATACAAAAAAGTGTGAAAATTTTTAATCTTTTTGTACATAGCGATTTTTATCTTAAATTCTATGCTCATCAAATACAAGAACTTAACAAAAAGCTTATTGAAAATATTCGCTTTATCGTTTTAGCTAAAGGAAATGATCCTTATGATTCTATTATCGGTATCAAACACATGCTTAATAATCTTCCTAAACTTTTAAACCATGGAATTTTTCAAAATTTTTTAAAAGAAAGAAAACAAAAAGTTAAAAACGCCATCATTGTTTCAACAGGACCTAGCTTAACCAAACAATTGCCTTTACTAAAAAAGTATGCAAATAAAGCCACTATATTTTGCGCTGATAGCGCTTATCCTATTTTAGCAAAACATGATATAAAACCTGATTATGTTTGCATGCTAGAAAGAGATGATATAGTTTCTAAGTGTTTTGATAATGATTTTAAAGAATTTGATAAAGGAATTTTGTTTATCCTAGCTTCGGTAGTTCATAAAGAAGTTATTGAATTTCTTGAAAGAAATAATAGAGAATATATGCTAGTACATCGTCCTTTGCACTTTGCTGTATCTTTAAATCTTAAAGAATTTGGTTATATTGGAGTTGGAGCAAGTGTTGCTAATATGGCTTATGAACTAGCTGCAAGTCTAAGGCATGAAAATATCATTTTCATAGGGCAAGACTTAGCTTACGCAGAAGATGGAAGCTCTCATCCAAGCGAGCATATCTATGGAAATGAAGGAGAGAAAATACGCGGTGAAGTTTATACGCTTGCTTATGGAGGAGAAAAACAAGTAAGAACTCAACTCACTTGGAACTTGTTCCGACAAGCATTTGAAAAAGATATTTTCTGGGCAAAAGAAAAATTAAAAATCAACACCTATAATTGTACCGAAGGGGGTGCTAGGATAGAAGGAACCATAGAAAAACCCTTTAAAGGAACATGTGAAACTTTACTTAAAGAAAATCTTAAAAAACCATTTGACAAACCTAAAATTTTAGAAAACAATGAGACAAAAAATAAATTTTTACAAACTCAAAAATTGCTAATTAAAAATGTCGAACAAAGTGAAAAATTTATAAAGAAATGTCAAAATGAACTAAAAAAACTTGACTTTGAACTTGGCAAATCTCAACTTAATTTACAAGCTCTAATAAAAATTAAGCAAAACCTTTTAATTTTTTTTAAGGATTTTAAAAGATTAAAACTTTTCAATGAGCTCACTCAAGCTATATATTATCATAACGAATGCGAAATTATGCATTACGAAGTTTTAAATGATCTAGAACAAAACAAAAAAATTAAAGACTTTTTAACCAGTCAAAAAACATGGTGGTTACAAAGCTTTGAGTATTTAAATACTCAAAACCAAATCATAAAAGAAGCTTTAAAAAAAATACAAAAATGACGATATTTCACAAATAAAAGGAGAAATTATGAAATTTAATCAAAATCAAATTAAACTTTTTAATAGAAATATCAACGCTTTAAACAATACTGTTTTAAAGGAAAGTTTAAAGCAAATTAAATCAAGTAAATTTGAACTTATTTTAGGCAAAGATAATCTTGATATAAATTTAAAAAATACAAGTGATAATACCTTTCTTTATGAAAATGCTATAGATGAATTAAACTCCATGCTTAATATTTATAATGATAAATATCTACTTTATCCTGTATTGTATTTTTATGGTTTTGGAAATGGGATTTTATTTAAAGCTTTATTACAAAATAAAAATCACCAACATATAGTTGTTTTTGAAAAAGATATAGAAATCATTTGGGTAATGTTTCATATTTTAGATTTTTCAAATGAATTGCAAAAATCTAATTTAATTATCATCAACGCAAATATTTTAAATGATTTTGATTTATCAAATCTCTATAAAAAGACTAATATTATTTTTTTACAATTCTCTAGAATTTATTTTTTAGAACTTATAAGCAATTATTATGAAAGATATAATAAAGAAATTTTAGAACTTAACAATACTATTTTATCAATTATAAAAATATCTATTATACGATACGGCAATGATCCTGTAGATAATTTAATGGGTGTAAAACATTTTATTTATAATCTTCCAAAATTATTTACCCATCCGCATAGTGAAGTTTTTCTTAGAAAAAGGAATAAATTAAGCAATACAGCTATCATTGTTTCAACGGGACCTAGCTTAACCAAACAATTGCCTTTACTAAAAAAGTATGCAAATAAAGCTACTATATTTTGTGCTGATAGTGCTTATCCTATTTTAGCAAAGCATGATATAAAACCTGATTATGTTTGCATGCTAGAAAGAGATGATATAGTTTCTAAGTGTTTTGATAATGATTTTAAAGAATTTGATAAAGGAATTTTGTTTATCCTAGCTTCGGTAGTTCATAAAGAAGTTATTGAATTTCTTGAAAGAAATAATAGAGAATATATGCTAGTACCTAGGGCTTATGATTTTTTTTACTATCTTAATCTAGTAAAATATTTTCAACCTATTGATGGAATAGTAAGTGTTGCACACATGAATTACTGGTTAGCAAAATTCTTGTCTCATAAAAATATAATTTTTATAGGACAAGATTTAGCTTATAGCAAGGATCAGTCCTCTCATGCTAAAGATTTTATACACGAAAAACTACATGAGGGACATTTTCAAAAAGATGAAAATCTTTTCACAAGCACCGCCTATGGTGGAAAAGGTAAAGTAGAATCCTCGTATTTTTGGAAACTTTTTAGAGAACTTTTTGAAACTTGGATAAATTATGATAAGAATTTTATAAATATCTATAATTGCACCGAAGGAGGCGCTAGAATAGAAGGAACCATAGAAAAACCTTTTCTTTGGGCTTGTGAGAATTTACTTAGTAAAGATTTAAATAAACCTTTCCCTAAATTAAACCCTTTGAATATAAATAAGCAAAATGAATTAATGCTGAAAACATATAATAAAATTTATAAAAGTATTTATCATTGCAAAGATTTTAATAAAAAATTACTACAAGAATATAATGAAATCAAAGAACTGTATTTAACTTTAGAAAATTTACAAATAGAAGAAAGTAAAGAGCTTTTAAATTTTATTATACAAAAAATTGATATAGTGAAATACCAAATTGATGATGCTAAAAATATGCAAGATTTATATGAAATTTTAGGACCCTTATTGATTCAGTTTGAACTCAATTTAGCAAGAATTTATGTTTTAAATCCCAAAACACCAGAAGATAGTTTCAATAAATCGTTAATTTGGACAAAAGAACACTTAGAATGGATAGAAATGATTTATGGACATATACAAGCACAAGAAAATGCCTTATTTGAAAATATTATCCCATTGGAACAAAAACTTAAAGAAAGAAAAATGCAAAAATACCTAGAAAGGATAAAAAATGCAAACAAATGAAATTTTTAAAAAAAATTTAGAAGCTATGCAAGGAAGTGCACATGAAAAACTAAAACATAAACTTAAAAATTTTCAAGAACTTAGAAATTTTTCTTTTCATATAGGATCTGATCCTATAGATATCAATATTATCGATAAAAAACATTTAAAAAAAATTTATCAAAATCCTATAAAAGAACTTGAAGAAAATTTAAAACTTTATCAAGAACAATATACTAATTATCCTTTTTTATTTTTTTATGGTTTTGGAAATGGAATTTTATATAAAGCATTAGCAAAAAATTCACATCATAAAAGAATCATTGTTGTAGAAAAAGAACTAGATATTATATTTATAGCTCTAAATCTTATAGATTTTAGCGAAGATTTGCTTAAAGGGCGCATAGTTATTATCCATGCGCTTGATTATAATAATAACATAGCAGAATTAATTTTTGGATTAAAAGAAATTAATCTTTTTTTAAAAACTTATCAAATTAATTTACATTCACCCTTTTACAAAATTTATCAAGAAGATATTAAAAAAATCAACAATGTCAACCTTCAAACTATAAAATATCTTACCTTAAAAAAGGGCACAGATCCTTTAGATGCTATGATAGGCATAGAACAAGCTATCTGGAATTTACCACAAATGTTTAAACACTATAGCTATAAAGAATTGCTAGATAAAAGAAAAAATCTTAGTAAAAATGCTATCATTGTTTCAACAGGACCTAGTCTTACTAAACAGCTTCCACTTTTAAAACAATATGCAAATAAAGCTATAATATTTTGTGCCGATTCTTCTTATCCTATACTTGCAAAACACAATATTAAACCTGATTATGTATTATCCTTAGAAAGGATACCATTAACTTCAGAATTTTTTAATAACGATTTTGGTGATTTTGATAAAAATATTTTATTTATTTTACCAGGATTAACCCACCCTAATTCAATTAAATATCTAAATAAATTTAAAAAAGATTATATGTTAGTAGCTAGATATCTACCTTTCATCGTTTCCTTAGATCTTAAAGAAAACGGCTATATAGGAGGGGGTATGAGTGTAGCTCATAGTGCTTATGAACTGGCTATTTTACTAAAGTGCGAAAATATTATTTTAATTGGACAAGATTTAGCTTACAGTAAAGAAGGGAAATCTCACACAGAAGATTATGTCAATTTATCGTTACATAAAAAAGATTTTGAGCAAAATAAAGGTCGTTTTACTACTACAGCTTATGGTGGCAAAGGAATGGTTGAGAGTTCTGAAGTTTGGACAATCTTTAGAAAAATTTTTGAAAACTATGCTATAAACAATCAAACAAAAATCAATACTTATAATTGCACAGAAGGAGGTGCTAGGATAGAAGGAACCATAGAAAAACCTTTTAAAGAAGTATGTGAAGAATTGTTAATAAATAATATCAAAAAACCTTTAAAAAAATTAAAGAAAAAAACAAAAAAAGAACAATTTGATAGTATGCTAAAAAGCTATCAAAAAATTAAAAAAAATATGCAACTTGCATTAAATTTTCAAAAAGAGTGTAAAAAAACCCTTAAAAAAATTCAAAAAATCACTCAAAAAAATAAACACATAAATCTAGAAAATGTTATAAAAGATATAGATCTTATAAGAGAAAAATTAAGCCATAGGAAATACTTTTTCTTACATGAAATTTTAGGACCCACCCTACATCATGAAGAAAGTTTAATTGCTCCTATTTATACCCAAAGCGTTCATAATGAAAGTCAAAGACAAAATAAAATTTTATCTTGGATCTATGCTAACGAATCTTTAATCGAAACTATAATAGATCTTATAGAAAGTCAAAACACGAGATTAAAAAAAGCTATCACTCCCTTACAAGATGAACTAGAAAAAAGAAATTTGATCTAAAGAGCAAAATTCTGCTCTTTAGAAAAATTATTGTAAAAGTTTTAAAACATTTTGTTGCACAGCATTAGCCTGACTCATAGCGTATGAGCCTGACTGCGCAAGTATGTTGTACTTAGAAAAATTTGCACTTTCTGCTGCAAAGTCTACATCTCTTATAGTTGATTCTGCTGCTTTAACATTAACCTGGGTTACGGTGATGTTGTTTATAGTAACTTGAAGTTGATTTTGCACTGAACCTATATCAGCTCTGATTTGATCAAGATTAGTGATAGCAGTTTCAGCTATATCCATCACAGCCATAGCACCTTTA
>NZ_RYYJ01000001.1:173623-266764 GCF_004379015.1 Campylobacter sp. US50a
AAGCTTGAACTCCGGTTGTGTCTTTAACCGCATTGATAGCTGAGATCAAAGAACCGTTATTATCTCCATCTTTATAATCAACCTTGCCAATTACAACCCCATTGATAGTAAAGTCTTGAGAAGTAGTTCCTTCTTTTATAGCATAAGCTCCTGTAGTTTTTACATCATAAGTTGCCCTAACTCCTGTTTTATCAGCATTTTTATTAATCTCTTCAGCTAAAGCTCCAAGACCTGTTCCAACAGAGGTTGAAATCACAACATTATCAAATTTAAAATCTTCTATACCATTATAGTTTTTGATAGTAAGTCCTACTACACCCGAACTCACACTTTGCGAACCTGTTTCAAATCTAGTTACACCGATTTTTGAAGACTGAGTTGCACCTATGGTTGCTTTTACTGTTTGATTTGAACTTGCACCGATTTGAAATTCTTGATTGGTAAAACCACCGCTTAAAAGTTGTTTACCATTAAATGAAGTAGTATTTGCGATATTATCAAGCTCTTCCATGAGTTTGTTTATATCTGCTTGAAGCATGGTTCTTGTTTTTAGACTTTGACCATCTTGGGCTGCTTGAGTAGCTTTAGTCTTGATAGTATCTAAGATTTTAAGTTGCTCATCCATAGCCTTATCAGCAGTTTGTAAGATACCCAAAGCATCATTACCATTTGAGATCGCTTGACCTAGAGTATTTGCTTGAGATCTTAAGCTATCTGCTATCGCCATCCCTGAAGCATCATCTGCTGCGGAGTTAATCCTAAGACCAGAACTAAGTCTTGCTAATGAACTGTCTAAACTTTTAGCATTTAGATCTGAATTTGCTTTTGCATTTAATGCTGCGACATTTGTGTTAATACGAAATCCCATTTTAAATCCTTTTAAATAAATTCAAGCTCATCCATGAACTTGTTATACCCTATATCGTTACTTTTTTTTAAAAATTTATACTTTAAACTAAAAAATTATAAATATCATATTTTAATTGCAATCTAAAAATAAAAATTTCAAGCCATTGCTTATAAGATTTCAAATACATCAATAAATATTCTTTTTCATCTTCAATTTTACTAATAATAACTTCACTTAATATTTTACCTTTATGAAAAATCACCCCTTTTAAAACCCCATTATTTAAGAAAGAATTTATTTCTAAAAAAGATTCAAAATTGCTAACACTTTCATATGTATTTTTTAAAAAATCTAAAGGTAATTTTCTATCACTAGCTAAAATCATTTTCAATGCATCATTTAACCTCATAGCATGTTCTAAACAAAATAAAGCATTTTGTTTTTCTTCTTTGAAAGTTTCTAAAATTTTATTTAAAATTTTAACACTACGATTAGCTGTTAAAGTTTTTGGAAGAGACTTATTTAATTTATTATTTAAATTCTTAAATTTCTTACAACATAACTCAAAATTAATTTCTTTCGTAAATTCTATCCTAGCACCGCCTTCTGTGGCATTTAAAAAATTCACTTGGGAATTTCTTGCAAATAAATCCTCTAATTTTTTTCTATAATCATCCCAAGCTAAATGTGTTAAAACTTCTCCTAAACCTCCATAAGCAACTGTTTTTAATGTAGGAATATCTAAGGTTGTATCTATATCACTCCCCAAATCAAAACTATCAAAATGAGAATTTCCTTGTTTATCAAAAGATAAATCTTGCCCAATAAGAATTATATTTTTAAATTTTAAAGCAATCGCCAAAGTATAACAAGCATGCCCAACATGTGTTCCAAATTCAAGATAACCAAAATCATTAATATGAAGATTTTGATAAGGAAGATTATCGTTTAATGCTATAGATAAAGGAATTTGTTTTTTATAAAGATAATCAACCACGCTAGGGTGAGTACTTGCCGCTAATATAAATAAGGTTTTATTTTCTGGATTAACTTCTTTGAAAAATTCAAGCGGATATTCTTCAAAATCAAGATTTAACACATAATCAGGAGTTATATTGTGTTTTATAAGCAAAGGATAAGCTCCATCAACACAAAAAATCACAAAATTTTCTTGATATTTTTTTAACAATGGAATTTGCTTTTGAAGGCTAGGACCGGCACATACAACTATACAGCTTTCAAAAAGCCCTTTTCTTTCATCAATAATTCTTTTAAAAGGTATATTTTTCAACATTAAAGGTATATTTTTGTAAAAATTTTCATAACAAGACAAAGAAATTTTGGAGTCAGGATCTAAATTTCTTATTACAAGATTAATATTTTCATGTATAATTTTATCTGCATTCAAAATTTCCTCATAATAATATTTTTTATAAAAATTATTATTAATAAACATCTCATAAAGATTTAACCATAAAAATACATCATTTTGGTCAAAAAGTATTCTAAGTTGTAAATTTATTTTTTTCTCTTGAATATCCACCAGATAAATTTTTCCACTACAAAGCTCTTCACTCAAATCCAGTGTACTTAAAGCTAGGATAAAAAGTTCTATTTCGCTTTCAAATACAAAAAGATGTTTATAGTGTTTAGCTAAATTTTTAATAAGCAAGGCATTGCCTATACCATAAATACATACAAAAGGATATCTAGGAGTTTTTTCTAAAATACTTTGATAGAAAAAATTTAATTCTTCTTCTAAGTTTTCATACATGAAAACATTATGAGTTTTATCAAAGATATTTAAATTTTCATCTATATTAAAACGAGAGCAAGTTTTATTTTGTATGAAATTTAAAAGTTTATTTCCTAAGGGTTCATTTACTCCACTTAATAAAGCTTGTATGTTTTTTTCTAATATAGTCATGAAATTTCCTTAAATTTTATCTATTTTGAGTGATATTTTGTCATCTTTTTCACTAAATTGATACAACAAATCCTCACAAGGATAAGAGATACATTTTTCTTTACAATCTTTTTTTGGATTTTGTTTTATTTTTTCTAGCATTAAAGGAAGTTCTTTAGAAATCAAAGTTTTTATGGACATTCCCATGCCATGTTCTAAACTTTTGATAAATCTACCATCAACTTGATCTGAATTTTTTATCATATAAAGCTCTGCATTAAACCCAAATTGTTCTAAATATTTGTAAAGTTCTAATTTTTCATCAGGTGGAGCTATTTCTTTATCGTAAAAAGAATGATAGCTTGTATAGCATGGTTTTGGATAATTTGCTTGAATTTCAAGATGCTTTGGTTCTAAGATATATCTTATCATTCTTCTTGATACTGAAAAAAAATTATTTGAGCTTGAATTACTTGTCCAAAAAGTTTTACTAGAGCAACAAACTCTAATATTTTGATAAAAATTAAAAGTACCAAACTCTGAATATTCCATAAAATCAACTTCTTTACCAAACCCAACAAGCCTCCAAAGAAATTTAGCATAACTTGAGTTATCTATCACTCCATCTATCAGCCAAGGAGCAATCTTAGCTGCCAAATGCGCTAAATATCCCCCGTGAGAACTACCTATCATGATAACTGGTATACCCCCCCCCATAGCATCAAAAGGAGCATATTTTTTAAGATAAAGTGCAACATTTAAAAGATCTTGAGCCTGCATAATCCCAAAATTTTGATACTCATTTTTTGCAGGTTGCAAACTCACATGCAAATTTAAAAAATAATTTGGTGCAAAATTACCTTTCTGCTTACCTTTGGTTATTTGATTATTTACAAAATGAAAAATTTCACTCATTTGTTTATAGTCTTGAATTTTATCAACATCATAAGGAAGCTTTATGTCTATAGCTTCGCAACTTACTTTTAAAATAAGCTTGTCTATATCATCTAAATAAAAAGTAGAGCCTGTTTGAGGACGATTTCCTATACAATGATAATTCACACTTGCTACAGCCACATTAAATTCGCCTGCTACAAATTCAGCTAAGTGTTCACGGTAATTTTCATCCGCATCTCCACCAAGCCCAGGGATAATAAACACTAAAGCTTTTACTTCTTTTTCATCATCAAAACAAAGCTTAAATTCAAGCTTTGATTCTCTTTTTATACCAAGTTCTACATCATCACAAGAGTCAATCTCATAAGTTTTACTCACTATCATTACCTTCCTCCTATTAAAAGATAAGTTTTGCTCGCTAGGTTTTTAAAATTTTCATTCTTACTTAAAATCACACAAGCTTTATTACTAGAAGAGCTTGTAAAGTCTATATTTTCTAAATCTTCATGAGTCTGATTGGCTGCGTTGATGATAGCATTTTTACTTGCCTCATTGCTTGAAATTCCCATGAGCATAAAATCAGCTTTATTTATAAAAACAAGTTTTAAGCATTCTTTATCATCGCCTACGCGAAAATTTACTTCTTTTGTGCCGTTAAAATTGCCAAGATCAGCATTTTCAACCCCGCTTACATTACTCATCGTTTTTATAGAGCTTAAATGATCATTTTTTAAAGTATAAATGCTTATATCATTGATCAAAGTTTTAAGGTTGTTTAAAGACTTGCTAACTTCAGCTTCATCCTTGCTTGAACTCATTTTTGGTAAAGCAATAGCAGCTAAAATTCCTAAGATAACGATCACAAAAACAAGTTCTAATATAGTAAAAGCTTTTCTCATCTATATCCTTGAAAAATTTTTATTTTTAGGGCTTAAAATATCTTCTTCTATGCTTACAAATTCCTTTTTTTCATAAGCATCAACTGCAGCTCTTGCTATCATCAAAGCATTATCAGAGCAGAATTTTAAAGGAGCTAGTTTTAAATTTGCATTATATTTTTGACATAAATTTTGCAAACGCGAACGCAAATTAAGGTTTGCACTAGCTCCGCCTACAACGCCAAAATTTTTAAATTTATAAAGATTAAAAATTTTTTCTAATTTATCCATGATATGATCACAAGCCGTATTTTCAAAGGCATAAGCTATTTCAGCTTTTATCTCATCGCTTAAATTTTCATGCTTTAAAATTTCTAAACGCACTGCATTTTTAAGCCCTGAAAAACTATAAGCGAGTTCTTTAGAATGCTTTAAAGGTATATTAAAAGAGATATTTTTAAGTTTGGCATTTTTTGCTAAATTTTCTATGATGACCCCACCAGGATAACCTAAATTCATCATTTTAGCCACTTTATCAAAACTTTCTCCAAAACTATCATCATTTGTGCTTGCTAAAAGCTCTAAGTTTGCATCATCTTTAAGATAAATCACCATAGTATGCCCACCACTAACAAGCAAAATTCCCATATCTAAAGAAATTTTTTCTTCTAAAAAAAGACTATAAATATGACCTTTAAGATGATTTATAGGGATTAAGGGTAAATTTAGAGCACTTGCTAAGGTTTTTGCCATGGAAATTCCACTGAGCAAAGAAACGCTAAGCCCAGGTTCATTTGTCACAGCTATGGCACAAAGATTTTTAAAATGCTCTTTGCATTGCTTAAGTATCTTTGGTAAAGCCTCGCTATGAAGTCTTGCAGCAAGTTCAGGTACCACTCCCCCATAGATACTATGATCTAATTCTTGGGAAATTTTTTTATGAAATTTACACTCTAAGGTATTTTTATCAATGATAGCTATAGAACTATCATCGCAAGAACTTTCTATAGCTAGGATAAGATTTTTCATTCAAATTCCACTAAAATAGAACCTAAGAATTTATCTTTTGATCTTGCCATTTTAAGAGTGTTTAAATCCAAATTTTTAGCATTTTTGATCAACTTGCTATTGGTATTTGCCTCTAAAAGTTGTTGCAAATTCGCCCCTCTTAACTCATAAAATTCCACTCTATAAATTTTGCCTGCCATATCTAAAGAGTATTGTGTTTGCATATTTTTTTTATGAACTAAAATACCACTTTCATCTTTTCCATGATCAAAGCCTATGATATTTACGCGCACATTAGCTATCTTTGGGATAAGAAAATTCTCTTTTACTTTCACCTTGGTTCCAAAAGGAACGGTGGTTTCATTGCCATCAACTTGAAAAGTTACCTCATTAAAAGCATCACTAAATTCTAAATACTCAGGATATAATCTTGTTTGAAAACGATTGCCATACTGGATATAAAAAGAATTTCCTTCTGCGATAACAGCGGTAAGTTCATTGCTTGTATTATAATTTAACTCTTTATTTACTGGAAAAGGCACATAGTTGATAACCTTTCTTGGATTTTTCAAAGAAAGTAAAATTCTATCATTAAAAAGCTTCACTTCAAGCTCTTTATTTATGGCTTTATCAACCCCTTGTGGAGTAAGTTCAAAATCTCTACTAAATTCAATTCCTGCGGTTTTTAGATAATTTTCAATTGCCAAAAGATGATAATAAGCTCTTAAATTTACAGGCAGATTTTTACTCGCTTCATTTGCAAAAGCAGCTTTGTGATTTGAAATCACAAAATAAGTTAAAGCTTTAAGCATTTCCGTATCACCAAGCTCTTGGGTTTTGGTGTTTTTAAGATGATAAGCATGCTTTGGATCAGCAAGTGAAGAATTGACACTATTTACGGTTTGAGTAGCGATATTTTCAAGATCAGGGTATTTGCTTGCATTGATTTCGCTTGTGTCAATCACGCTTGAATTTCCCCAACGCTTAGGATTTTGCATCGCATCGATATAAGTAGGTTTATAAAAACCCCAACCATCGTGAAGATTGATCACCATACTAACTTCAGGAAGTAAAATAAGCTCTTTAATGCGTTGAACTCTTTTATAATCAGGATCTTTTGGGCTAATACTTGCAAATTTACGGTTTAAATCCCCATTATTCCCACGCGAACGCTTGATAATGCTATCAAAAGCTAAATTTGGAGCCACTATAATCTTACCCTTAGTGATATTATAATCACTCAAAAGCAAACTTGCCGCATGAAATCCACCAGGCTCATCGCCTTGAATTCCACCAAAAATCAAAACTGTATTATTATCATCTAGGCTTTTTCCATTTTCTCCTACGCTAAAGTCTAGTTCTAAAGCAAAAATACTTGTTATAAAAAATAAAATTGTTAAAAAAAATTTCATTTTAACTCCTTAAATACTCTCTTGTTTTAAAATCATACTCAAAAACTTCTTCTATGCTTGAAATTTTAGGTACTCCAAAGTGATCAAGAGCTTTAAAAATGCATTTAGCAATGTCTAAAAATCTACTTTTATTTTCTAAAAAATTATAAACACCAACTTCATTAGCAGCATTGATGATAACACCTAAATTTGGCTCTTTTAAAAATGTATTTTTAAGCTTAAAAATAGGATATTTTTTTGTGCTAATTTTATGAAATTTTAAAGCAGGTATTTTGCTAAAATCAACAGCCTCTAAAATAGGTGTATCTTGTTTTTTAAATATAGCATCTGAAATAGCTAATTTCATATCTGCTTTTGAAAAATACGCTGTGCTAGCTCCATTTTTAAATTCACACATTGCATGCACTAAAGATCTTGGTTCTATTAAAGCATCAATTTCTTTAAAATCATATAAATGATAAGCCTCTATAATCTCAAAAAGCTTATTTGCCATAGTTGCACTATCTATAGTGATCTTTGCTCCCATGTTCCAATTAGGATGTTTTAAAGCATCTTTGACGCTGACTTGATTTAAATCTTTGATTTTATACTTATAAAAAGCACCACCACTTGCTGTAATATAAAGTTTTGCTATATTTTTTTTAGCTTCGAGTAAAAATTTTAAAGCCGCATGCTCACTATCAACGGGTAAAAATTTAGCCCCTTTTAAAAAACTCCCAGCCACCACAAGACTTTCTTTGTTAGCTAAGGCTATGTTTTTGCCAAGTTCTTTAGCCTTTAAAGTGCTTTTAAGTCCTGCAAAACCTACAATGGCATTGAGCAAAAGTTTGTCTTGGCATTCTGTTAAAATTTGCTCTAAACCTTCTTGTCCTATAAAAACTCTATCGTGTTTAACTAAATGCTTATTTTTTGAATCTTTTATGGCAACAAATTTGGGCTTAAACCTTGCGATTTGTTCATTTAAAAGAGTGATGTTATCCCCACAAGCTAAAGCAGAAATGGGAATGTTTTTTAAAGCAGCAAGTTTAAGAGCATTTACTCCTATGCTACCCGTACTTCCAAAAAGTATCATAAAAGAGCAACCATTACAAAAGCAGCAATGATCACCGCATCGATCCTATCGAGCACGCCCCCATGACCAGGGATAAGATCTCCACTATCTTTTACACCTGCTTCTCTTTTAAAATAACTCTCAAGCAAATCACCAATCACTGCAAAAATCGCTACAAAAAACGAACAAAGCAAAGAAAGCCAAAAACTATAAACAAAAACTCCCAAAATAGTTCCAATAACACTCGCACAAATCAAGCCACCTATAACACCTTCTAAGGTTTTGTTTGGACTTGTTGGAGAAAAAGGGGTTTTACCCATAAGTTTTCCGATAAAATACGCCCCACTATCACAAGCTGCAACGATAATGATAAGCCAAAAAAGCGCAAACATACCCTGATCTAAATACACTTGCCAAAGTGCTAAAATAGGCAAACTAGGATAAATATAAATAAGAGCTGGTTTTAAGGAAGCTTTTTTATAAACCAAATATCCAACAACTAATAACAAAGTTAAAATCCCAAAAAGCAAAGCTTTATGCGATAAACTTCCCAAAATAAAAGCTATAACCAAAGGGACAATAGAAATATTTTCTAAAGCAAAAAGTTTTTTTGCTTCACTAAAAGATAAATACAATAAAACCGCAAAAACGATAAAATTGATAAAAAATTGATCAATCAACGCGATAATAATAATAGCCCCTATCATCACAAGAGCTGAAATAATTCTAGTTGTATTAAACATATTTTTCCTTATATACTAATATCTAAGCGATGAATGTTTTGTGCGTCTTTAAAATTTGGATCTTTAGACTCATCTTCTTCATTTTTCTCATCATCGCTAGTTTTAGCTTCTTGATTGTGTTTTTTCTTTTTTTCTTCTTGTTCGGCTTTCTCTTTGATCTCTTCTTTGATTTCATGAGTCTCATTGACTTTTTCAAGCTTGTTCAAAGTTTTTTCTTTTTCATTAAATTCAGCCATATTTAGCGTAGCTGCAAAACCTTCTTTTGCAAGCTCATTGCTTGCTTGTGTAGCTGGATAAGCCATATTTTGATTTATATAATTGACATTTCCTAATGGGCTAACTGGCATTTTAATCCTTCGTGATATTAATACTTTTAAAATTTGTATAATTTACAAACGCCTTTTGCTGAACCTTAACAAAATTTTTTAAGGTATAATCGACCCAATACGAACCTTTCTTTAACTTAGAAAAGCTTACACAAAGCCTCGCAGCAAATTCTATCACATCAAGGCTGATTTTTTGCTTGTTTGATACAATCAAAGTATGTGCACTAGGAATATCCCTTACATGAAGCCACAAATCATCTTTTTTAGCATTTTTAAGTAAAAATTCATTGCCTTTTTCATTTTTACCCACGCAAATTTTAAACTCATTAAAATAAAAATTTGCCACAAGATCTTCTTGTTTATGATCTTGATTTTTTTTGCTATTTTTTTTAGGTAGTAAAATTTCAAGCTCTATCTCACTCTTAGCTTGAAGCAATAATTCTTTTAAACTCAAGGTAAAATCTAACTTTTCTTTTAAATTTTGCCTTTGTATGTTTAAATTTTTAGCTTTTTGTTCTAATTTTTTAGCATTTTTATAATATAAATTAGCACTTTGCTTAGGACTAAATTCAAGCTTAAATTCAAGCTCTTTGCCTTCAAAATCATCAAGCTTAAATTCCCTTTCATAATCTTTTAAAACACTCAAATTTGCAAACAATACATCAGCCCTTTTTCTGTATTCTAAAGCTTTTAAGAGTAAAGAATTTTCTTCATCTAAACTAGAAAAAAGTTCTTGTAAATTTTGTATTTTTTTATCCACTTGTGCAAGTTTTAAATTTTTTATTTGTTTGATTTTACTCTCATAAATGCTTGTAAATTTGCGAGAAAAATAATCTTTAAAATCTTTAATTTCCTCAAAATTTTCATCCATTTTATAAGGCTTTAAAGGCTCTAAAATCACATTAGGTTTTACTACACGATAACTTTTATCAATGTGCCTTAAAGCCTCTATGATCAAATCTTTTTCATCTGTAAGAATAACATTGGTATTTTTACCCGTAAATTCAAAATAAATTTTGCTCTCATAGCTTTTATAAGCCTTATTAGCTTTTACACTAAAACATAAAATACGATTGCCTTCAAGGACTTTAACTTCCTTTATAAAAGCATTGCTAAAATACTTTTTAAGCATAAAATCAAAAGGTGCATTATAATTTTTTGCATTAAATTTAGCTGCATAAATCGCACTCATTGCACGAGTGAGATCAAAAATAAATCTTTCTTTATCAAAGCTTAATTCCAAAATATTGTCATTGATACGCTTGATAAAATCGATTTTTTTAAACTGAGAAAAAAAAGTTTGCAATTGTAAAAGTTCTGTGTATTTCATAAAAGAAATTATAAAATATTTTAGCGAATTTGTGGTAGAATTAAACTAAAAAAGGAAATTTGTGCAGCTTAATGAGCTAAATTGTGTGATTTTATGTGGTGGTAAATCTAGTCGTATGGGACAAGATAAAAGCAAATTGATTCTTAAAAATCAAAATTTAACTCAATTTCAAGTAAATAAATTTTCTAAAATTTTTAAAAATGTCTATGTGAGCGCAAAAGAAGACAAATTTGAAAACCATTTTAACTTGATAAAAGATTCTTTAGAATTTGAAGTTTACTCTCCTATGCTTGCGCTTTACTCTATACTTTCAAATTTTAAAAATGAATTTGTTTTTGTTTTAAGTGTGGATAGTCCTAAAGTAGGTGAAAATGAGCTTTTAAAAATGCTTCCTTTTTTAGAGCAAAACTATAAAATAATCATAGCCAAAACCCCTTTACATAAACATCCCTTATGTGGCTTTTACCACAGCTCTTTAGCTCAAACTTGTAAAAATTTCTTAGAAAAAAATGAACAAAAAATAGGACTTTTATTTTCTGAGATTAAAACCAAATTTGTAGAATTTGAAGATGAAGATGCTTTTTTAAATCTTAATTTTTATGAAGAATATGAAAAATTTAAAAGCGAGTTAAAATGAGAAAAATTGCTTTATTTTTAAGCTTATGTGTTTTTATATGGGCTAGTAATTTACAACAAGCTTTAGAGTATGAAAAACAAGGCGATTATAAAAAAGCTATGGAAATTTACAAAAAACTCGCTTTAAAAAATTCATCTGTTTTAATCCCTCAAGAACAAAATAAAACTAAACAAACTACTCAAAATGAAAAATCTATTATTGCAGCCAAAGAAGAAAGACAAGATTTTGCTCGTCTTGCCTTGGCAAATTATCTTGAAGAAGATGAATACTTTAACCCTCTTGGCATTAGCGCTTATAAAATGAATTATTTTCTACCTTTGGCTTATAGTTTTAACTCTCTGGAAGAAAATCACAATAAAAGTGAAGCTAAATTTCAACTTAGCATTAAAAAAAGGCTTTTTGAAAATTTGCTAGGATTGGATGAAAAATATTATATAGCCTATACCCAAACTTCTTGGTGGCAAATTTATGAACATTCTTCTCCTTTTAGAGAAACCAACTATCAGCCAGAATTTTTTATAGATTTTCCTTTGTATCTTAAAGATTATGAATTTTTTAACAATCTACGCGTAGGTATATTGCATGAAAGCAATGGTAAGGGAGATGAGAATTTGCAATCTCGCTCATGGAATAGAATTTATGTATCTACAGCTATTTTATATAATAAATTTTTATTTGTTCCACGCCTTTGGTATAGGATTCCTGAAAGCAAAAAAGATGATGATAATCCTGCCATCTTGCATTATATGGGAAATTTTGATGTGAATTTAGCGTATTTAGGCGATGATTATTTTATCAATCTTATGCTAAGAAACAATCTTAAATTCCACGATAACAAAGGTGCTATACAGGTTGATCTAGGATATGATATTTTTAATAACGGAATTTATTGGTATTTACAATACTTTAATGGCTATGGAGAAAGCCTTATAGACTATAACAAACACTTGCAAAGACTTTCCACTGGATTTTTGATTTCTTACTAAAATATCCTTTGTAGTTTTATCATTTCTTAAAACAAATTTCATTACAATTTCATTTTTGATAATTATTATTACTATAAGGAAAGATTTGTTTTTTAAGCATATATTGAGTTTAAAAGCGCTTATAGCTTTACTTTTATTCTTTGGAATGATAAGTTTATTTATAGGAGTTATCAGTATCAATGCAAAAGATATTCTTAATCTTAACTCCACTCAATTAGAAATCATAACTCTCACAAGAATTCCTAGACTTATAGCGATTTTACTCACAGGAATGAGTCTTAGTATATGCGGGCTTATCATGCAACAACTCACGCAAAATAAATTCGTTTCCCCAACTACAGCAGGGACTATGGATTGTGCTAAATTTGGCATACTTGTTTCTTTAATATTTTTTGCTGGAACGTCTTTTTTCACTCAAGCTATCATTGCATCTGTATTTGCGCTTTTGGGTTCTTTTATATTTATCCAAATTTTAAGAAAAATCAAACTCAAAGATGTGATTTTTGTACCTTTGATAGGCTTGATGTTTGGAGGCATTATTAGTGCTATAACCACTTTTTTTGCTTATGCTTTAAATTATATACAAAATATCCAAGGCTGGTTACAAGGCAGTATGGCAAATGTTATGCAAGGAAATTATGAATTGCTCTACATTTCTTTACCACTTTTTATACTTGCTTATTTTTTAGCTCATAAAATCACCATAGTTGGCATGGGCGAAGATATAGCTTTAAATCTTGGAATTTCTTATAATGGTATATTATTTTTAGGCTTGATGATTGTAAGCATTATCACTAGCTTAGTGATTGTAAGCGTTGGGATTATCCCTTTTTTAGGGCTAATTATCCCAAATTTAGTAGCTCTTTATCTAGGTGATAACCTTAGAAAAAATCTTATCTATATAGCACTTTGTGGAGCTTTGTTTTTACTTGTTTGCGATATCATTTCAAGACTTGTCATCTTTCCTTTTGAAATGCCTTTAAGTATCACTACAGGTGTTTTAGGATCTTTAATCTTTATCTTTCTTTTGTTAAAAAGGAAAGTTTATGCGTAAAAAAATGCTGATTTTAAGCTTTTTAACACTTAACATGATAGGGATTTTTATACTTGTGGGTTTAAATGGCTTTGATGAGTACGCCTTAAAAAGTCGTTTTTTACAAATTGCAGCTATTATCATAGTAGCTATTTGTATCGCTGTTTCAACAGTGATTTTTCAAACTTTATGCAATAACAAAATTCTAACCCCTGCTATCATAGGATTAGATTCTTTATATATGTTACTTCAAAGTGCTCTTATCTTTTCTTTTGGTGCGGCTAATTTAAGTGTTTATAAAAACGATATCAATTTTTTAATCACTCTGGTTTGTATGGTAGTTTTTTCACTAGGACTTTATAAAATTTTATTTAGTAGCGATAGAAGCATTTATCTTATCATGCTTTTAGGCTTAGTTTTTGGAACACTTTTTAGCACTTTAAGCTCTTTTTTTGAAGTATTAATCGACCCTGATGAATTCATGGTGATACAGGGAAGAATGTTTGCTAGCTTTGATAATATTGCTTTTGATGTTTTAATTCTTGCTTATATTATTAGCTTTTTAAGTTTTATATGGATTTTTCGCTATATGAAATTTTTGGATCCTTTGAATTTAGGCAAAGATTTAGCGATAAATTTAGGGATAAATTATCAAAAAATTTCAAAACAATTGATGATTATCATAGCTATTTTAACTTCTATTAGCACCGCGCTTGTAGGTCCTATAACCTTTTTAGGGCTTTTGGTAGTAAATATCACTTATGAACTATTTAAAACTGCAAAGCATAGTATTTTACTAAGTGCTTGTATACTCATTAGCATTTTAGCTTTGCTTGGAGGGGTATTTTTTGTCTCTAGAGTTTTTGATTATAATGCCACTATAAGCGTGGTTATTAATTTCTTAGGCGGGATATATTTTATCTATCTTGTATTAAAGGGTAATAAATTATGATTAAACTAAAAAATATCACCAAATTTTATGACAATAAAGCCATTATTTCAGATCTTAGCCTTGATTTTCATAAAGGCAAAATCACTTCTATAATAGGAGCCAACGGTGCTGGAAAATCCACTCTTTTAGCTCTAGCAAGTCGTTTGATAAAACCTAGTAGCGGAGAAATTTATATTGATGGAATGAATTTAAAAGACTATAAAGTGCAAATCTTAGCACAAAAAATTTCCATTCTCAAACAACAAAACAATATCAATTTAAGATTAAAAGTTGAAGAATTAGTCGCTTTTGGGCGTTTTCCACATTCTCAAGGAAGACTTAATGCAAACGATAAAATCAAAATCAATGAAGCTTTAGAATACATGGGGCTTAGCAACTTAAGAAATGAATTTTTAGATACATTAAGCGGCGGACAAAAACAAAGAGCTTTTATAGCCATGATCATCGCTCAAGATACTGAATTTATAATGTTTGATGAACCTTTAAACAATCTTGATATGAAACATAGCGTACAAATCATGCAACTAATGAAAAATTTAGTCAAAGACTTTAACAAAAGTATAGCTGTTGTATTGCATGATATTAATTTTGCTTCGATTTATTCTGATGAAATCATAGCCTTAAAAGATGGGAAGCTTTTAAAACAAGGTTCAAAAGATGAAATCATCAATCAAGAAAATTTAAAACAAATTTATGATATGGATATACCTGTAAGTCAAATTGATGGTAAGAAAATTTGTATTTATTTTTAAAAAGGAGAAAATATGAAAAAATCTTTAGTTTTTGCATTTTTTGCATTTTTTTTAAGTCTAATCTTAACAGCTTGTAATTCAAACTCAAATGAAAACAATGCAAGCTCTACAACAAAAACCAACACTGCTACGGTGAAAGTTTTGCCTATTAGCATGAGTGATGAGGGTGATAGTTTTTTAGTAAAGGATAGTCTAGGAGAAAATAAAATCCCTAAAAATCCTTCTAAGGTAGTGATCTTAGATCTTGGAATTTTAGATACTTTTGATGCTTTAAAATTAAACGATAAAGTCGCAGGCGTTCCTGCTAAAAATTTACCAAAATACCTACAACAATTTAAAAACAAACCTAGTGTAGGTGGAGTGCAACAAGTTGATTTTGAAGCCATTAATGCTTTAAAACCTGATCTTATCATCATTTCTGGACGCCAAAGTAAATTTTATGATAAATTAAAAGAAATAGCTCCAACTTTATTTGTAGGTCTTGATAATGCAAATTTTTTAAGCTCTTTTGAAAACAATGTCTTAAGCATTGCAAAACTTTATGGTTTAGAAAAAGAAGCTTTAGAAAAAATTTCAGATATTAAAAATGAAATTGAAAAAGCCAAAAGCATAGTTAATGAAGATAAAAAAGCTCTTATCATTCTTACAAATTCTAACAAAATTTCAGCCTTTGGTCCTCAATCTCGCTTTGGGATTATTCACGATGTTTTAGGGATTAACGCGGTAGATGAGAATATAAAAGTAGGTACACACGGCAAAAGTATCAATTCTGAATTTATATTAGAAAAAAATCCTGATTATATTTTTGTTGTTGATAGAAATATCATTGTAGGCAACAAAGAACGCGCTCAAGGCATACTCGATAATGCGCTTGTTGCTAAAACCAAAGCAGCACAAAACAAAAAAATCATCTATCTTGATCCAGAATACTGGTATTTAGCAAGTGGAAATGGACTAGAGTCTTTAAAAACTATGATTTTAGAAATCAAAAATGCTGTAAAATAATACAACCTCGCAAGGGCTAGTCTCTTGCTTTGATGCTTAATAAAATACTTGAAATTTTCAAGAAAGTTTTAGTGGCGGACAGAGAGGGATTTGAACCCTCGAGACCCGTTAAGATCTGCACCCTTAGCAGGGGTGTGGTTTCAGCCGCTCACCCATCTGTCCAATAAAGTAAAGTGTGATTATACAAAAAAATAAATAATACCTAGCTTAAAAAGCTAGGAAAAATCAAAGGCTAAGATAAGCCAAAAGCAAAGTTACAACAACCCCTACTCCAAGAACTGCAAATTGTTTACTTCTATCTTTTTTATTTGCAAACAAAGTAATCATAAGCCCTGAAATATAAAGCATAAATAAAGTAATACCAAAGCCTATGCTAAGCACAGAAAAATACCAAGCGCCCTTATCTTTATGAAGCATAATCATATCTCCAAGTAAAGATCTTGTTTTTAAGGTAATGTTGTATTCATTAGTAGAATTTTGAGTTATATTAGCACTATAATGAGTTCCGCCTATTGTTATGCCTTTATCTTTACTTTTAATGATATCTGTATTAGATGGCACTTTTAAACCATTTGTTTTTAAGTACTCTATTAAAGCTTCTCTTTCTTTACCACTTTCTATAACTTTTGACAATTGATACTGCTCAACTTTCAAACCCACATCTTGATTAATACCAAAAATATACGCTATACCCGTTAAAGCAAAAAGCAAAGCACAAGGCAAGAAGAACAAACTAAGATAGATATGAACCTGTCTAAACAATTTATTTTTATTAATCATTTTAAGTCCTTTTTTTATTATTAAAATTTGTGATATTTTGACAAAATAAAGTGAATTTTAAATAAAAAGTTTATATTTTTTAAAACAATGAAAAGAAAAAGCCCTTATGATTATAGGGCTTAAGAATTATTTTTTATCAATCACTTGATAATTATAAGGAACAAGCTCTTTATCATGGTCTAAAAGTTCTTTTGGAGGATTGCCATTAACATCTTTTTCATCTGCATAGTAACGCTCTCCAGCTTTATGACCATTAACATCTACTTTATAATAAAGCTCTCCTGGATTAAATTTTTGAATATCTTCAAAACCTAAATTTGAAGTTTTAAAATCTTTAATTCCATTTGCTGCTGCAATTTCTACAAGTTTAGTTTGTCCCATTCTTGCCATATCAACAGCTTGCAATAACATTCTTGAAGCTTCGCGAGGATTATGAAAACCAGTTGAGTTTTCAGCATTAACAAAATCCGCTCTCATTTGGGCTTTACGATGAAGTTCTAAAACTTCTTTTAGCTCTTCGCTAATTTTTTTCGCATCAGCTTTTCCATCGCTTTGGAATTTTTCCATATTGCCTAATTCATCGCGTAGTTTTTTAGTATCCATAATCAAACTAACAATTGCGTACTCTGCAGTTCTTTGATCATGTGCAACGCTATTTTGTATGTCAAGTACTTGAGCTTTTAAATAATCTTCGCTTTGTTTATGACAAGATTTGCAAGCAGAGTTAATATCTCTTAAAGGAGAAGTGATATTGTGTTGAGTAACCTTTTTAGCCCCTTCTCTAACATAAGGCATATGACAATCCACGCAACTTACTCCATTTGCAGCATGCACACCGCCACTATAAAGTTCACTTTCTGGGTGTTGAATTTTAATAATTTGTGCCCCTGTTAATTTATGAGTAAAATCAGCTCCAAATACTCCACGAACTTTATCATAATAATCATCTAGCATTTCAATTCTAAATGGTTGTCCTTTTTTCCACTCACTCCAAGGAAAAGTTAAAACTATACCATCGGTTTCAATCTCTTTAGCTTTATTTCCATCTCTCCAAAACTCATACTCATCATAATTTTTCTGAGTTCCATTCCACCATTTTTTAGAACTATCATCTACAATAGTTTCACCCATTACTTTTACTTTTTCCCCTGTTGGTTTAAAATAGTATTCAACATGGCATTGAGAGCAAACTAAAGTTCTCATTTCTTCTCTTGTAGCTTTTACGCCTTGTACTGGATCTTTTTCATATCCCCTAGAAACTAAAGCATTAATAGCTGCTGGACGAGTAAGTCTTAAACTCATATCATTTGGATTGTGACAATCTGCACAAGTTACACCCATTCTTTTACCACCATGTGGACCTGCATGTTCAGGTGAATTTTCCACTATACCATCAACGGCTGGGATATTTTTAATCATGGTCCAATAATTTGTAGAGTTAAAAGCAGTAAAATCCCCTTTAGCAACATTTTTTATAAGCCATGGAGTCCATCCACTATGACAATTCATACAAGCTGCGGGCTGGCCTTTAAAAGCAGCAAGGCCGTGAGCATTAAGAAAATCTTTGTTGTTTCTTGCTGTTTTCATTTGATCTACTTGAACCCAAAAATGCCCTCTTTCTTCATTGAAATCAAGACTAAAAGGATATCCTGCCCAAAGTATGGTTAATTGAGGAAAGCGAATTAATTTTGAATAAGCTAAATTACCACCAAATTCAGTAGCTTTAGGCTCTTCTTTTTCAACTGTTAAATACATTTTTAGCTGCTCTGGAAAAACCTTACCCCATTTTTCAAAATTTGGATCATCATCACTAAGCAAAGAAAAATCAGCATTTGCTGCAATGGCATTTTTATTTGCTTCATCTTCTTTTTTTTGATTGATATCATTATTTAGCCATAAAACTCCCGCTATAAGTAAAACCAAAACAACAATACCCAAGCGTAAAATATTTTTTTTCATTCATCTTCTCCTTATTAAATTCCGTGTTTATGTCCAACATCTTTATGACAAGAAGCACAATTTAATGACTTGTCTGCATGTGGATTTGTTGTAGCATTGATAGCTGTTTGAGCAAAATCTGCATGACAGCGTATGCAGTTTTCTTGCACCATTTTTCTGCTTTTTTCAGTCGCACTCAAATTTGTAGGCAACTCATCAAGTTTAAAAGTAAAAGCATAAGCATGTCCTAAACCACTTTGCGCTTTAGCTATCCACTTAGCTACAAAATTATGTGGCAAATGACAATCCACACAAGTTGCTCTTGGTTCGCCTTTGACTTTTTGAGAGTGTGGTCCTGCCATGTATTCGTTATAAACTTCATTCATAATATGGCAGTTATTACAAGATTCGCTTGCATTACTTAAATAAGATGTGCCCTTAGCATTATAAAAAGTATAAAACCCAACCGCAAAGAAAACAAAAAGCAAAACAAGAAAAATAGTAAAAAGATTCGAAGTTTTCTTCAAAATTTTCCTCCTTAAAATTATCATTTCTTAAAATCTTCAATAAAACAATAATGTCACAGAATTTCCCAAAAATAAATTTTGTAATTTTAACATAGATGAATTTAATATAATTTTAAAGATATATTTACTCTTAATTAACCTAAAAAATTTGAAACTTTTATTCAATAATTTTAAAATAAATGATAAAATATAACAAAAAAAGGAAAAATTAATGCAAATAAGTCCTGATATGTTTATCAATCGCGAACTTTCTTGGCTTCGCTTTAATTCTCGTGTTTTAGACCAATGTTCTAAAAATTTACCCTTATTAGAAAAATTAAAATTTATAGCTATATATTGCACTAATTTAGATGAATTTTATATGATACGCGTTGCAGGCTTAAAACAACTTTTTTCAGCTGGAGTTAATGCAAGCAGTAGCGATGAAATGACCCCGTTACAACAATTAAAAGCCATACGCAAATACTTACACCAAGAAAAAGAGCTTTTGGAGCGTTATTTTAATGAAATCACAAGTGAATTAGAAAAAGAAAATCTTTTCATAAAGCATTATGAGAATTTAGATGAAAATTTAAAACAAAAATGTGATGAGTATTTTTTCTCTAATATTTTTCCTATTATTGTTCCAATAGCTGTTGATGCGACTCACCCTTTTCCACATTTAAATAACTTATCTTTTTCACTAGCGGTTAAAATTTGTGATAAAGCACATCCTGAACTTGTAAAATTTGGAATGATTAGAATTCCAAGGGTTTTACCTCGTTTTTATGAGGTAAGTGCAAATATTTATGTTCCTATAGAAAGTATAGTCCACCAACACGCAGAAGAAATTTTTCCAGGCTATAAACTCTTAGCTTCAGCAGCATTTAGAGTGACTAGAAATGCAGATATAGTAATAGAAGAGGAAGAAGCTGATGATTTTATGATGATTTTAGAACAAGGCTTAAAACTTCGTAGAAAAGGAGCTTTTGTAAGATTGCAAATTCAAAAAGATGCAGATGAACAAATCGTAGAATTTCTTAATACACACATGAAAATTTTTCATAAAGATGTTTATGAATATTCTATTTTACTCAATCTCCCTAGCCTTTGGCAAATCGCGGGAAATAAAAACTTTACGCATCTTTTAAGCCCACTTTACACGCCTAAAACTTTACCACCTTTTGATGAAAATTTATCTATTTTTGATGCTGTAGAAAAAGAAGATATACTCATCATACAACCTTTTGAAAGTTTTGATCCAGTTTATAAATTTATCAAAGAAGCAAGCAAAGATCCTGAAGTAATTTCCATAAGAATGACACTTTATAGAGTTGAAAAAAATTCTAATATAGTTCAAGCTTTAATTGATGCTGCAAGCGATGGAAAACAAGTAACTGTGATGGTAGAATTAAAAGCACGTTTTGATGAAGAAAATAATCTTCATTGGGCGAAAGCTTTAGAAAATGCCGGAGCTCATGTTATTTATGGCATTACAGGTTTTAAAGTCCACGCTAAGGTTTCTCAAGTCATACGCAAACAAGGGGATAAGCTTAAATTTTATATACATTTAAGCACAGGAAATTACAATGCAAGCAGTGCTAAAATCTATACTGATGTGAGTTATTTTACAAGCAAAGTAGAATTTGCAAGAGATACGACAAAATTTTTTCATATCTTATCAGGCTTTAGCAAAAACCGTCGTCTTCAAACTCTTTCAATGAGTCCAAATCAAATCAAAGAAAAAGTTTTAGAAATGATACGCATTGAAACAAGCAAAAAAAATGAAGGTGTGATTGTAGCTAAAATGAATTCTCTTGTGGATAGTGATATCATACAAGCGCTTTATGAAGCAAGTATGGAAGGGGTACAAATCAATCTTATCATACGTGGAATTTGTTGCTTAAAACCTGATGAAGAATACAGCAAAAACATACGCGTTAGAAGCATCATAGGAAAATACTTAGAACATGCTAGAGTATTTTATTTTAAACATAGTGAGCCAAATTATTTTATATCGAGTGCAGATTGGATGCCAAGAAATTTAGAGCGTCGCTTAGAACTTATGACCCCTATATATGATGAAAGAAGCAAAGCTAAATTAGCTCAATTTTTACGCTTGCAACTTAGCGATAATGTTTTAGCTTATGAGCTTAAAAACAATGGAGAATATGAAAAAATTCCTTCTTCTGAAAAAACCATAGATTCTCAACAAACCCTAGAAGAATATGTAAGTAAAATTTATAAAACACTTAAAAAAGATACAGATCAAAGTCGTGCAACGCACTTAGCTTCCAAGCTTTTCAAAGAAAACTAAAAGTTTTTAGGGTTTTTACTCTAAAGACTTATTTACTTGTTTGTTATAAAAAAGGGCTTTAAGATAAAGCCCTAGGAGATTTCCCATAGAAATAAACAATCATTTCTAAACTATAAAAAGATTTAGAAATGATTTTTAAGATTAAAATTTATACTTAAGTCCTACTTGACCACTTAAGTAAGTTTCATTTTTATTATCTACTTTACCTGCTAGTATTTGTTTAGCACCAAAACCAAGATTCATACTGAGTTGATTTGTAAAATCTATATTACCCCCTACGATAATTTGCCCATATGTTTTTTTCTTGTTGTTAGCTTCTACACTAGTAAAGAAAGCATTATTTATAGCTAAATTAGCTGTGTAATCATCACCCCTATTGATAACAAATTGTTCTATTTTTGGAGTTACAAAAATATAAGAGTTTTCATTCATATATTTTCTAAATTCAGCACCCACTTCAACACTTACAGAATTGTTTTTCATAGAATCAATATCTTTAGCAATAGCACCATTTTCTGTATGAGATGGAGTATAACTAAAATAATAATTTATCCCTGCAAAAGGTTTGATAAATAAAGTATTATCACTAAAGTCAAACACACGACCTGCATTAGCACTAAGTCCTAAGAATTTGCTTGTATAATCTGAGTTATATGCACCATCTGTTTGAATATTGTCTTGTTTAGTTGGAGAAACTTGAGCATAAGCTTTAAGATTAAGTTCCCATTGTGGAGCTATATTGATAGTAGAATACATACCTAATTGGAAGTTATCACTTTTTTGTTCTAAATTATTGTCTTTGATTTTAGCATTTGCATAAGTAAAATAAGCACCCCATAAAACATTATCATTAGCTTGTTTATCTACCCCTACGGTAGCACCATACATTGCACCACTATCTCCATCGATAATGTTAGCACCACCAAAAGCATTAGCCCAAACACTATTGGTATATTCATTTACATAGCTTGGTCTCATATCGCTATCTAAAGCAGCAAATTTAAGATCATTCATTTTAGAAGCATAAGTTCCAAAAGGATTGTTTAGCATTGCTACACGAGAACCTATAGAAACATCATTAGAAATATTCATAGTGGTATTAACTGCACTAGAAGCTGAATTTAGATTAGATACAGATTTACCTGTATTGTCTGTGTCTTTTTTGATATCTAAAGCTAGTTTTACACCTTCTCTACTTGCTAAATCTGCCCCTATACTTCCTAATTGTTCTGTGATAGAACGAAGAGCTAGGATAGAAGCTTTATCATTAGCACTAAGATTTAAATTTAAGTTTTTATTTACTAAATCAACGTATTTTTCATCATCGATTTTACCACCGTTTTCTTGAGCTTCTTTTTTGAGTTGTTCAAGTTCAGTTTTTTGTTTTTCAAGGGCTTCTTTGGCTTGCTCATTATCTAAACCATCTATGATTCTAGTGATAGCTTCAAGATCTACTGCGATTTGATTAGTTAAATTTTTAGCCGCTGCAGTAGCACCTCCATTAATCACTAAGCATTTATCACCACCGCAGTTTTGAACGCTAAGTTTATAATCCACAAAGACACCGCCATACTTATTATCTTCAGCTGTAACATCAAGAGAAGTAACATAATCATCGCCATTAAGCAAGCTTTCATCTATATAAGAACTTGCACTTTTTAAAATCAAAGCTCCTGCGTTAGTTTCATCATTAAGCTTATCTGTTTTTATGTCTTTTGCTCTTAAAACAATAAAATCATTTGCATCTAAATTCGAATAAGATTGAGATAAAAATCCAAGACCTGATTTTTCAATCGTTGCTATTCCATTGACTTTAAAAGTATCGCTTTTCATTGAAACAATAGCACTATTTGTTGCGCTAAAGTCTCCATTTACAGTTAAGCTGCCATTTACAGTATCGTTAGTATTTTCTCTACTACCATTAAAAATTAACAAAAATGAGGCTTTATTTTTATCTATATTATCAAGATCAAAATCTTCACCTGAGCCTACCATTGTAAGATTAGCATTAATAATTCCTGCATTATAATAATTAAGTCCTATATCAGTAGTTTTAAAATCTTTCGCATCTACATTGAAATTTCTTACTAAAGCAGCAGTTTCGCCACCACTATTTCTAGTATTTTCTAAAGTTAAAGAATTATTACCTAAATCAATGTTGATTTTAGCATCTTCAGGGGTATCATCAAAGGCTAAAGTATTAATTTTAAAAGTTAGATCTTGATTTTTGTAATTTTCATTTTTAAAAGTAGCAACATTGTCTTTTTCATTGATATCAAAATATTTGTCTAAATCACTATCACTGTTAAAAGTAATCTCTGCTGCAAAAGCACCCGAATAAAGCAAAGTTGCTACACCTAAGCTTAGCAATATCTTGCTCGAAGCATTTTTCTTCATAAGTTTCTCCTTCAATAAATTTAAACTGAAGGAAAAATTATACCCCCCCCCTAAAAATAAGCTTAAAAATAAAACTATAAATTTTTAATGAAAAATTATAAAACCTAATATATCAAAGCTTTAAGGGTAATAAATCGATCTTAACTTCATATAAAAAATTCTAAAAATTTGAAATAAACTTATGATTTACTTAACATTAGCGTGATGGTGGAAGCGAGGGGAATCGAACCCCTGTCCAAAAATAATCCCACAAAGACCTCTACATGCTTAGCAAAGATGACTACTTCACCCTACTTCGCTCATCTTCCAAAACTCAAAAGCAAGGCTAAGACTTTATTTCACCTCAACGCTTGTCAAACGCAAGGCTACACTATCAAAAATGACCGAAAATTAAGCTAGATAGTATGACTTAAATTTCAGGCTCAACTGAACTTACGCAGCTTTAGCGTAAGCAGGAGCGAATTTAACGTTGTTTGCGTTTAATTTTATTTGGGCTTTTTACGCTTTGCCCAAAGCGACATGCCATCTAAGCAGACTTACTCCTGTCGAAGCCAAGTCGCTCCCTTATTTAGAAATAATATTTGGAACATTAACAATTAAAGGATTAAAAACCGCTAAAACAGAATCATCATTTTCATATGAACGACAATATTTTTCAAACTGATCGCTCATCAAAAGCATCCAATCCGTAAATTCATCACTAGCAGGTCCGTTAAAGCGATTTGCTTGCGCCATCATCTCTTCACAAAATACACAAAAATCAGTCACTTCTTCAAGATTTAAACGTCTTGCTGCCCAAGCGGTATTGTGTGCTAAAGTTTCAAGCTCTTTTATGGCTTCTTTATAACGCACACTATCGCTTCCAAGCTTGATGATTAAAGGTTCAAACCTATCGCACATGGTTCTAAAAAATTGTAAAAATTTTTCTATATCGTCAATTTCATAATCTAATTCTAATTTTGTTAAAATTCCCATTTTTAAACCATAATCATTAAAGTTTAATGTAAATTCTAGCAAATTTTAGCTAAAATCTTATTTTAATTTTTCCAAAATATAAGCAAAGATATGGATAGAATAGTAGAAATAGAAAAATACTCCTTTGATGAAACTTACGAAACTTCGTTGCGTCCTTCAAATTTTGATGGTTATATAGGTCAAGAAAGCATTAAAAAAAATTTAAATGTCTTTATAGCTGCAGCTAAAAAACGCAATGAATGTTTAGATCATATACTTTTTAGCGGTCCTGCAGGACTTGGAAAAACAACACTAGCTAATATCATCTCCTATGAAATGGGTGCAAATATCAAAACAACCGCCGCTCCTATGATAGAAAAAAGCGGGGATTTAGCCGCTATTTTAACCAATCTTAGCGAAGGAGATATACTTTTTATCGATGAAATTCATCGCTTAAGCCCTGCTATCGAAGAAGTGCTTTACCCTGCGATGGAGGATTACCGCCTTGATATTATCATAGGTAGTGGCCCAGCTGCTCAAACCATAAAAATTGATTTACCAAAATTTACTCTCATAGGGGCTACAACACGTGCAGGTATGCTTAGTAATCCTTTGCGCGATCGTTTTGGTATGCAATTTAGATTAGAATTTTACAAAGATAGCGAACTTGCTCTCATCTTGCAAAAAGCAGCTTTAAAACTTAATAAAACTTGCGAAGAAAAAGCCGCACTTGAGATCGCTAAAAGAAGTCGTTCAACCCCTAGAATAGCTCTAAGGCTTTTAAAAAGGGTAAGAGATTTTGCTGATGTTAATGATGAAGAGATTATCACAGAAAAAAGGGCTAATGAGGCCTTAAATTCTTTAGGAGTTAATGAGCTTGGTTTTGATGCGATGGATTTAAGATATCTTGAACTTTTAACCGCTGCTAAGCAAAAACCTATCGGGCTTGCAAGTATTGCTGCGGCTTTAAGCGAAGATGAAAATACCATAGAAGATGTAATCGAGCCTTATTTGCTTGCTAATGGCTATATAGAACGCACTGCAAAAGGGCGTATAGCTAGCACAAAAAGCTATAGTGCTTTAAAATTAAACTATGAAAAAACTTTATTTGAGGAGTAAATTTTGCAAAATGGAAAAATCTTTCTTATAAGCTTTATTTTAGTTATTTTATTTCTTTTGCTTTATCTTTTTAAAGGTTTTTTACTTGTGATTATCATAGCTAGTTTAATGGCGGTAGCTACCTCAAACATCAATGCAAAATTTTTAAATCTTACTAAAGGACATAAATTTTTAGCTTCCATTCTTACAACAGCTTGCATGGTTTTGCTTTTCTTTGCACCTTTTGTTTATGCCATGATAGAACTTGCCAAAGCTTTAAAGAATTTTGATATCAATTTAGTCACACAAACACTTGATTATGTCAAAAACTATCAATTTACCTTGCCTGAAAGCTTTAATTTTTTAGAACCTAAAATCAAAGAATTTTTAGCTTCTATAGATTTAAATAGCATTTCCAAACAAATTCTAAGTTATGCTTCAAGTTTTACAAAATCAGGAGCTAAATTTCTTATAGATATGGTTTTAATTTGTGTGTTTTACTTCTTTGCAAATTTATATGGAACAGAACTTGTTATCTATCTTAAATCCATCATTCCTATTGATAAAAAAGAACTCGATGATGTTTTAAGTGAAGTGGGTAATGTTATGGCTGTTGTGCTTTACTCTATGGTGATTGTAGCGATATTTCAAGGTGCACTTTTTGGTTTAATCACAATGTTTTATGGTTATGATGGAATTTTAATGGGAGTAATTTTTGCTGTAAGTTCTCTCATACCTGCTATAGGAGGAGCTTTAATTTATGTGCCTGTAAGTCTTTATGAATTTGCCTCAAACAATCTTAACTCAGCTCTTGTTATTTTTATTTATTCTGTAATTGTAATTTCTTTTATAGCAGATACTTTAATCAAACCTTTAATCATCAAATGGATCAACAAAAAACTTGTAAAAACCCCAACCAAAATCAACGAACTTTTAATTTTCTTGGCTATGATAGCAGGAATTTCTACCTTTGGTTTTTGGGGTATTATACTAGGTCCTGCAATTTTAACCTTTTTTGTATCAACTTTAAGAATGTATGTGATTTTAAAAGATAAGAATTTAATTTAACTTGCCTTAAAAAGGCAAGTTTTATGTTTTAAGCTTTTGGGCCTATCATTTTAGTAGGATCAACAAATTTATTGAAATCTTCTTCGCTAACCAAACCAAGCTCCATTGCACTTTCTTTTAAAGAAATACCTTTTTTATGGGCATTTTTGGCTACTTTAGCAGCATTTTCATAACCTATGTGTGGATTTAGAGCGGTAACTAGCATTAAAGAATTATGAAGATTATGATCGATTTTTGCACGATTTGGTTCTATACCTACAGCACAATGGATATTGAATGAATGCATAGAATCAGCCAACAAATCAAGACTTTGCAAGAAATTATAAATAATCACAGGCTTAAACACATTAAGTTCAAAATTTCCTTGACTTGCTGCAAATCCGATAGCTGCATCATTCCCCATCACTTGTACAGCAACCATAGTAACAGCTTCACACTGAGTAGGATTTACCTTACCTGGCATAATCGAACTTCCTGGCTCATTTTCAGGGATGATAAGCTCACCAAGACCGCATCTTGGACCTGAAGCTAGCCATCTAATATCATTTGCAATTTTCATTAAATTTGCAGCCAAACCTTTCATAGCTCCATGAGTGAAATTGATCGCATCATGACTCGTTAAAGCATGAAATTTATTTGGACTTGAAACAAATTTCGTACCTATAAGTTGAGTTAACTCTTCACTTACTTTTTGGCTTAATTCTGGATGTGCATTAAGCCCTGTTCCTACTGCGGTTCCTCCTATGGCAAGTTCTCTTAAAGTTGGTAAAGAAGCGATGATTTGCTCTTTTGAATGCAAAAGCATAGAAAGATATCCACTAAATTCTTGTGCTAGAGTAAGTGGCGTAGCATCTTGCAAATGCGTGCGTCCTATCTTGATAATACCATCAAATTCTTTTACTTTTTTTTCAAAAGTTGCAATAAGCTCATCAAGCGCAGGGATAAGCTTTTTCTCTACTTGCTCAACTGCAACGATACTCATAGCTGTTGGAAAAGTATCATTTGAACTTTGACTCATATTAACATGATCATTTGGATGTACAAGCTTTTCTTTGCGAAAATCCCCGCCCATGATTTCAGTGGCACGATTTGCAATAACTTCATTCATATTCATATTGCTTTGCGTACCTGAACCTGTTTGCCAAATCGCAAGTGGAAAATTATCATCAAATTTACCTGCGATAATCTCATCACAAGCTTGAACTATAGCATTTTTTTTAGCATCATCAAGTTTGCCAAGTTTGTTATTGACTAAAGCTAAAGATTTTTTAAGATTTGCAAAAGCATAGATTAAAACCTTTGGCATTTTCTCACAACCGATTTTGAAATTTTCAAAACTTCTTTCAGTTTGCGCTCCCCAATATTTGTCATTTGGGACCTTAACTTCACCCATGGTATCATGTTCAACTCTGTATTCCATAATTTTTTCCTTTGATTAAAATTTTATTTATTATAAGCTAAAAAAATAAATACTTTCAAAAACGTTTTCCTATTGAACTCATTAAATGCAATTCATAGGCATTATGAGAAAATCTATTCATTAACATAAACTGCCAAAATACATTGTTTTTATATAAAAATTCTGAATTAAAACCTTGACTTAAAATATTATCTTTTAATTTATATTTTTGAATAAAAGCAATAGGAAAATCAACAAAACTAGCCTTATTTTCTAAAGTTCTTCCATAAATTCTTTTTTCAAAAATTACAAAAGTAGAAAAAGAAGCTTGATAATCATCTTGCTCTATATTTTTAGCAAGATTAAAACCTAAATTTGCATTTATGCTATGATGTTTTAAACTTTCGTAATTTTTAGCAAAAGGACTTTTATTTTCTTTAAAATCTTCTTGATAAAAAAAACTATGTGCAAAATACATTAAAGGATTAAAAATAAAATCTTGACCTAAAATAATATCTTTAGTTACACCAAGCTGGGCTGAAGTTTGCAATGTTTTATACTTGCCTTCAATTGGCTGCTCTACTACAAAACGATTAAGAGTATTAAATCCTACACCTATACCTAATCCACTTAATATTTTTATAAAATCTAAATCATGGTTATAATTAAACAATAAGTCCATATTATAACTCTTCAAATCACTACCATTATTAAAATTAAATCTAGCGCTAGAAAGAGATAAAGCATAAGCTAAAAAGCCTGATGAGAAATTTTCTCCTAAAGAGATATTAGCACCTGTTTTTTGACCTGAAAAATCTTTATCTTTATAGTATTTATAGCTTGGAGTAAGGTGCCAAAAATATTCTTCATTACTAAAAATTCTAGGTAAATAAGCACTAGCAAGTAACATATTATTGTTTTGTGCAAAATTATTAATATTAAGAGGATGAAGAGTAAACAATATGTTATTTTGTATCAAATTAGATTGATTATGATTACTAAAAGTGCTTAAATACTCTGAACCTTCTATTCTATTTAATTTAGTCTTTACATCTATTCCATTATCTAAAGAAGCAAAAAATTCCTGATAAGTCCGACTCAAGTCTGCTCTAGATCGCAATTGTCTTAAAGCATTTCCCAAGCTTGTATTAGGAATTTCATAAGCATTGGGTTTTAAATTAGGTTTTATTAAGATTTTATTAATACTCACTAAATCATCACTTAAAACAAAATCAAAATTTAAAGCATAAGTATTTTGCACCAAAACATGATTAAAAGATGATAAACTTTTTTCCAAATCTCCTAAATTAATTTTCACTGGCTTATTTAAGATATAGTATTTAGGTAAAGGAATATATTCTAAATTCCCGCTCTTAATATCATAAGTTTTTGCAATCAGTTTAGAATTTTTATAATTACCAAAATCAAGTTGTAATTTAGAGTCAACTCCTTCTTGAGTATAAGTTCCTTGCACAGTTAAATCACTCAAATCTTCATTTCCAGGTCTAACTATGCCTTTATTGTTTAAATTTTGCCCTACAATACCATTACCGCTTAGCATTGCTTCTTGTTCTACATAAGCATTATTTTTAACTTTTCCTTTGAGCTTTAATTCTCCTTGTTTGATTAAAGTTGCACCCTCATAAGTATTTTGACCACTGATAATCAAAATACCTTCACCTTCTTTAGATAATCCTATGTTAAGATTAGCTAAATGTGTAGGTTTATTAATAGCGCTTGATAAATGAGTAGTTTCATCCCATTTTCTTTGACTAATATCATTAGAAAATTCAGCATCATAACCTGCAGTATTTATAGTATAATAAGCTGTATTAGGTTCTTGATCATATTTTAATACATCCTGGTCACTGAGTCTGTTTGCATCTAAAATACTCAGTCCTTTTAACGCCTTTTGTGCATCTAAAATTCCTTGTCCAAATAATTCTTCTTTTTCAACCCTAACTACTCCATTAATAGAACTAATAGTGGAAGTATTAAGTTTTTGCGACTGCGCACTATCTCTATTATCCCAAATATAATCACTATAATCAATCCATTGTCCATTAACTTGAACTTGCATTCCATTGTAAAGCTGTTTTAAATCCCGTTTTATTTCATCTTCTATCTTAGGTGGATCTTGCGAAATATACACAATAAGAAATTTAGGTTGATTTGTTCCATCGGTTACTTGTTTAACAGTAAATTTTGGAGCCTTATAATTTTTATTTGCTGTACTTAACAGTATATCAGCAATTTGCTTACCATCCAAAAAGGGGAAATTTTGCTTGACCAGTGCCGCTGTTCCACTCACCATAGGTGCTGCCATAGAAGTTCCACTTTTTTTTGTAAAGTTATCATTAGTGCTTGAATCAACATTATTAATATTTACCCCAGCAGCAACTAAAGAAAAATTCGTAGCTCCCTTAAAACCATTACTAAAATCGGCCAAACCTTGACTTTTAATTGTTAAAGTCCCATCTGATTCTAAAGTAATCTCATTTGCATCCAAAGCTCCAACAGCCAACCAAGCTCTTAAAGATTCATCATAACTTGGTAAAATCGCATGCAAAGCAGGGCTAAGAATTCCTTCATTACCAGCAGCAAATACATTTAATACTCCCTTATCCTTGCTAAGCCTCATCATATCATTAGCAACTTTATCTGCTTTCATAACATACTCCAAAGGAGTATTACAGATATTATAGCTTTTCCCTTGATTAGTTTGAGTACAATCTACTAATCCAGAATTTGAAGCTCTAAGATTAAAATAAGGATAAAATTTAATACCCCAGCTATTATTAATAATACTCACATTTTTGAAAAAATTATAAATATTAGGATTTTGAGTGTAAGAGCCATTTGGAAATACCCCAGCTCCATAAAATTTTGCCCCATAAGCCACTCCATAAGGTTTACTATCGTCTATCTTTGCTCCAACAGCTATACCTGCTACATGACTTCCGTGTGTTGATTTTTGCAAATCAGGTATAAGCTGTTTCCCAGCTGTATCAGTAGGATAAGTAGACTTTAAAATCTTATCCTTTAAACTAATATGATCTTGATTAAAAGCATCATCGGCTACACCTATTATAATAGTATCTCCACTATACCCTAGCTTATGTACTTTATCAATATGATGAAGTTCAAATTCACTTAAAGCAAAAAGTTTACAAACGAAAGTTAAACAAAAAAATTTTTTCATTTCTATTCTACCGTTACGCTTTTAGCCAAATTTCTTGGCATATCCACATCATTACCAAGTCTTATAGAAATTTCCATTGCTAAAAGTTGAGTAATTATCATCATTTCAAAAAATTCACACATATAGTGATCTTGCTCATTGGTTTTTATAAAATCATCACTCAAATCAAATTCTAAAGGCGAAATGCTAAGCACTGTAGAATCCCTAGCTATAAGCTCTTCAACATTTGATTTTGTTTTTTCATAAAGCATATGCTTTGGCATTAAAGCTATAGTATAAAGTTTAGAATCAGCCAGAGCAATAGGGCCATGTTTCATCTCTCCTGCAGGATAACCCTCAGCGTGAAGATAAGATAATTCTTTAAGTTTTAAAGCTCCTTCTAAGGCCAAAGGATAAAACACATCTCTACCTATAAAGAAAAAGCCATGTCCATCTAAATAACGCTTGGATAAACGATGAATTTTTTCATGTAAAGCCTGTTTTACACTCACACAATTTGGAGTATGTAAAAGCGCTTTAATTTCAGCAGAAACATTTAAATTTCTTTTTTGCGCCATAAAAATAGCAAGCATCCAAAGTGTTAAAACCTGAGTGGCAAAAGCTTTAGTTGAAGCAACTCCTTTTTCTATGCCCGCACGAGTTAAAAGACTTAGGTGTGCTAAACGCACTATATTAGAATTATCCACATTACAAATTGCAAAAGTCTTAGCGCCCTGCTCTTTTGCAATCTTTAAAGCCTCTAAAGTGTCTGCTGTTTCTCCACTTTGAGAAATAACGATAAATAAAGAATCTTTTTTTATAATTGCTTCACGGTAGCGAAATTCACTTGCAATTTCCACTTTAGCCTTAACTTTAGCAATTCTTTCAAACAAATAAGCACTTGCCATTGCAGCATGATAGCTTGTTCCACAAGCACAAAGCGTGATTTCATCTACTTGACTTAAATCTTCATTATTTAGTTCATCAAAAACGACTTCATCGCCTTGAATACGTCCCATTAACACTTCACTCATCACGCGACTTTGTTCATAAATTTCTTTTTCCATAAAAAAACGAAAGCCGTCTTTTTTTGCATAAGCCTTATCGCCTGAAAGCTTAGAAAAACAAAGTGATTTTAAAACATCATTTTCATAAACGACAAGCTCATCTTTACTCGCGTATCCCAAGCTTAAATCTTCAAGATACATTACCTCATCACAACTTCCTATCAAAGGTGCATCACCTGAAGAAAAATACCATTCTTTATTTGCATTTTTACCGATAATCAAAGGAGCAGCATTTTTTGCAAAATACACATGATTGGGATCTTTTTTTGTTACTAACAAAGTAGCAAAAGCACCGCGAAGTTCTTTGATGGTTTTTTGCCAAGCCTCAAAAACTCCCAAATTTCTTGCATAAAATTCAAAAAGCTGGACAATAACTTCAGTATCGGTTTGACTTAAAAAACTCACGCCTTCTTTTTCAAGTTTATCTTTGATTTCTTTATAATTTTCTATAATACCATTGTGAATCACACAAGAATACTGTCCTAAATGAGGATGTGCATTGATTTCAGTAGGCTTACCATGAGTTGCCCATCTTGTATGACCTATAGCAAAACCATAACCTTGACTTTCAAAATCCGTGCATTTATTCGCCAAATTTTCAAGTTTTCCTACAGCTTTAAAAAAACTAAGCTCACCTTCTTGCATCACTGCCATACCCGCACTATCATAGCCACGATATTCTAATTCTTTAAGTCCATTTAGTATAATTTGTTTTTTCTCATTATTTCCTATATAGCCTACGATTCCACACATTTTTTTACTCACTTATTAATAAATTAACTAACTTTTGCTCGCTATGTTCTAGTTTTTCATTCTTTTGAAAAATAAAAATATTACGCGTCCTTTGTCTTATGGTTTGAATTTTTGCTGCACATAAAACAAGTTCAAGTTCATTAAAAACATTCATCAAATACGCCATTAAACCTTGCTGATCTTTAGTATTAAGACCTAATTTGGCATACATTTTAGAATAATTTAAGTCTAATTTTAACTCATCTTTTTTAATGATTGGCTTTTTAATTTTTTTCAAATTAAAACCAGAAAGATTTGAATTTAAAAGCTCGCAAAGTTTTAGTTTTTGTTCATCACTGATAATATTATCATATTCAAATCTTAAATAAATTTTATCATCAAAAAGTTCAAAAAAATTCATGAAAATAAGATTTAAATTTGTTAAAGAACTTAAAATAATAGCAATATTAAAATGAAGTGGTGCAACAATTTGCAAACTAAGATTTGTTTCATTGCTAAACCAAAATTTAAAATCATTTTCTTTGGCTAATTTAGAAATCATAACAATATCTTCAAAAGTATTTTTTATAATAAAAAGATTTGATTTGATATGTATGATTTTATCTTGCAAAATTTCATCTTGCTCTAAAAAAATCTTACTTCTTTTAAGTGTTAATTCTTTTTTTACTCTTCTTGCGCTTTCTTCAAGTAGATTTTCATCTTCAAAACCTTGTTTTGCATTTTCTAAAAGTTTATCAAGAACTCTAAAATAAAAAGCATTGTAATTTAAAGCCTTAGCCTTTAGCCAAGTTAAAGTGTATAAAAGCTCTAAATTTTCTAAATTTTCTAATTTAGAAACCAAACTACTTACAACAATAGGATTGTATATATCTTCTTTTTCTACAAGATCTTTTAAGGCATTATTGTTTTTAAATATTTTAAGACCCCATTCTAAAATTTCATTCTTTAAATCAAATTTGGAGCAATACGCTCTATATATGCCTGCTAAAGAAATTTCATTTTCACTTTCTATAGCGCTTAAAAGTATCACAAGCTTTAAAATCATTTTTTCATCGGTTTTAAGTTTTTGGAGTATCTCAAGCTCATCTTCGTATTTTTCAAATTCACTTAACATAAGAAAAACTTGCTCATCAAAACTATAATTTCCTTCTTCATCACTTAAAAAACGAACTGTCCAAAAAGGCTTGCATAAATCTTTTAAAATTCCACTATCAAGCAAAAGTTTTAAAACACAAAAACTATGCCTTTTATAAAAAATTTTCTCAAAAAGTATTAAAGCTTTTTCTATATCTTTTTTACCGTATTTCAATCTTCTTAGGGCAAAAACCAAGTTAAGATCGAAAATAACCTCTTTATCTTCAAGTTTTAATAAGTATTCTAAAACTTCTATAAGAGTTTTAAATTTATACTCTTGTTTAGGGGTATGATTTAATCCATCTTGAATTTGCTTTGCTAGAAAGTGTGTATAAAAACCTATAGTATGCATACTTTGCAAAGCCTTTTGAACCAACAACTCATTTGCTCCAAAATGTTTTTTAGCTTTTTTATACATTAATTCACTCAAATCATGAACATTAATAAGTAAAAACTCATCCTCATCTTTAGCACTTAATAAATTCATCGCTGATTTTAAAGAAAGTAAAAAATCTCCAGCTAAACGCAACTCGCTTAAATTTTTTTCATCTATAAAATTTAAAGCATAATTTTTTGGAGAAGTCTTAAAAAGAACAAGCAAACTCTCTAAGAATCTTAAATGATTTAATCCGCCAAAATCTTTTAAGATATTAAATTCTTGCTTTATAAATGGAATATCAAATTCTTTAAAATTTTCTAGCAAAAGCTTGGCAAAATCATTTTTATTTTCTTCTAAAATACTCTCAAATTTCGTCTTAATCCCTTTAAATAAAATCCTAGAACCACATATGAAACGAGTTTGTATTATAGAAGTCTTAAGCTCATTGCTAGCATTATAAAGTCCATTAAATTCTAAGATAACAGAGTCAATTTGCAAATGTGTATCATTTAAAATTTCAATAAAAGCCTTAATCATAGGTTTTAAATGAAAAGCCTTAATATCTTTATAAACAAAAATCAAAGAAATACTTTCATTAAAACAAAGACTATTGTTTGCATATGCTTTGCTTGCTAAAACACAAAAAGGGATATTATCACTTGGAGGTGAAAAATCATCAAAATAATCTTTAAGAACTATATCATAAGCTTTTTTTATGAAATTATCCATATTTTTAGAATGATATAAACTAAACGCCCCTTGCTTAAGAAAAAATTTTCTACAACTTTGGGTATAGGAACTAAGATTTTTTTTAAAAATTTCTAATTCTTTATTTAACAAAATTTCCACTCTCTTTTAAATTTTAATATTTTAATAATAATCTTAACAAAAATATCTTTTATTTTGGCTTTTTCTATAAACTCTTTTTCAGTAAGCAAAAATTATAATGCTTTATTTAAAAACAGCAAAAGAGTAAAATTAAAATGAAAAATTTAATTACCAAACTAGAAAATGAAGAAAGATTAAACCAAGAAGAAGCCAATGCACTTTGGGATCTAGATCTTTTTACCCTAGGCAAATACGCCCATAAAAAACGCACCAAACTTCATGGAAAAAAAGTTTATTTTAATATCAATCGCCATATCAATCCAACTAATATCTGTGCAGATACCTGTAAATTTTGCGCCTTTTCAGCACACCGAAAAAATCCTAATCCTTATTTGATGACTCATGAAGAAATCATGAAAATCGTCGATGAAACTGTAAAACGAGAAACTAAAGAAGTACATATCGTTTCAGCTCATAACAAAGATACAACTTGGCAGTGGTATTTAGAAATTTTTAAAATGATAAAAGAAAAATATCCTAATCTTCATGTAAAAGCTATGACTGCTGCTGAGATTGATTTTTTACATCGTCGTTTTAAAATGAGCTATGAAGAAGTGATAGAAAAAATGCTTGAATACGGCGTTGATTCCATGCCAGGCGGTGGAGCTGAAATTTTTGATGAAGAAGTGCGTAAGAAAATTTGTCATGGAAAAGTTAGCAGTGAAAATTGGCTTAAAATTCATAAACTTTGGCATGAAAAAGGCAAACAAAGTAATGCTACCATGCTTTTTGGACATATAGAAGAAAGACATCACAGGATCGATCATATGTTAAGACTGCGTGATCTTCAAGATCAAACCGGTGGATTTAATGCTTTTATCCCTCTAGTTTGGCAAAGGGATAATAGCTTTATACAAACTGATAAAATCATGGATAGTGAAGAAATTTTAAAAACCATTGCCATTGCTCGTTTAGTGCTTGATAATATTAAAAATATCAAAGCTTACTGGGCAACAATGACTTTAAATTTAGCCATGGTAGCACAAGAATTTGGGGCTAATGATTTAGATGGCACTATAGAAAAAGAAAGCATACAAAGCGCAGGTGGTGCAAAATCTGCCAAAGGCACAAGTTTAAAAACTTTTATCGATATGATAAAAACTTCAAATCTTATTCCTGTAGAACGCGATAGTTTATATAACGAGCTAAAAACCTACTAAGGAGAAAAAATGGACTTTTTTAAACTCAAAGAAAACAATACGAGTTTTAAAACTGAAGTTATAGCAGGGCTTACTACTTTTTTGGCTATGGTTTATATTATCCCTGTAAATTCTAGCATAGTAGGAAATACAGGAATGCCTATAGAAGCTTTAATCACCGCAACAGCTTTAATCACCATAGTTGCAAGTGCTTTTAATGCTTTTTTTGCCAATACTCCTGTAGCTATGAGCGTGGGAATGGGTTTAAATGCTTATTTTACCTTTGCGGTTTGTTTAGGTCAAAACATAGCTTGGCAAAGTGCCTTAGGAGCTGTTTTTATTTCAAGTATTATTTTTCTCATACTTTCTTTTACACATTTTCGCCTTTGGGTAATCCGCAATATCCCAAAAGATTTACGCCTTGCAATTTGTGCAGGCATAGGTTGTTTTATTGCATTTTTAGGCTTAAGTCAAATGGGTGTGATAATGCATAATAAAGATACTTTAGTCAGCATAGGAAATTTCAAAAGCCCTCATGTGCTTTTTGGAATTTTTACCCTAGCTTTAATCATCTTTTTTTGGGCTATAAAACTTCGCGGAGCTTTTATTTTGGGGGTATTAGTAAGCTCTATTATCGCTTGGATTTTTCATTTAGATAATGCAAGTTTTCCTGTGCAAATCTTTTCTTTGCCAAATTTTAGCATGGAAAATGGTTTAGGAGCCATCTTTTTACAACTTGATATCAAAAGCGCCTTAAATATTACTATGATACCTATAATTCTTACTTTTTTCATCACTCAACTTTTTGATAGTATAGGAACTATCACAGGTGTGGGTGAAAGAGGAAAGATTTTTGATGATCCCAAAAATGGAGAAAAAAAACTAAGCAAAACCTTAATGGCAGATGCAACAGGATCAGCCTTAGGAGCTATGACAGGCACTTCCACAGTTACTGCTTTTGTAGAAAGCACTACAGGGGTTGAAAGCGGAGGAAGAACGGGGCTTACAGCTTTAGTTGTAGCTATTTGTTTTGCTTTTACACTTTTTTTACTGCCACTTTTTAAAGCCATTCCTGCAAACGCAATATACCCCGTACTTGTAATGGTTGGAATTTTAATGTTTATGGAAGTTAAAAATATAGATTTTAAAGATAGTGCTATAGCTGTAGCAAGCTTTTTTACTATTATCATGATGCCTTTTACTTACTCTATCACCACAGGTTTTGCTTTTGGTTTTCTTTCTTATTTGCTTGTAAGAATTTTTAAACGCGAATGGGATAAAATCAATCTTGGCATTATAGTTTTAAGTTTATTATCTTTGGGTAATTTTTTACTTATGGCACTACAATAAATTAAGGATATATAATGATATTTTACTCCTATGAAGAATTTAAAGAAGATGTAAAAATTCTTGCTAAAGAAATTAAAAAAGATTTTAACCCTGATGCACTTTTAGCTATAGCAAGAGGAGGAATGAGTTTAGGACACTCTTTAGCAGTAGCTTTAAAAACACGTCAGCTTTTTGCTTTAAACTCAATTCATTACGATGATACAAAAAAACTTGATACTATTGAAATTTTTAATATTCCTGATTTAAGCAAGCACAAAAAAATTCTACTCATTGATGATATAGTAGATAGCGGAGAAAGTTTAGTAGAAATAAAAAAAGTTTTGCTTGAAAAATTTCCTCATATAGAACTTAAAATTGCAACCATTTTTTACAAAAAAACTGCTCTTTTGGAGCCTGATTTTAAAGCAAAAGAAGCTACTGAATGGGTGGATTTTTACTGGGATATAAATCTTGATTAAAAATTTGCTATAATTTTACTTTTAAAATTTTTAGGAGTTTTTGCTTGAGAATAAAATTTATATCTTTTATTTTAATTTTTTTTACTATTTTTGCTTTTGCTAAAGAACAAAATTTAGATGATTTTGAACAAGAATACCAAAACTATCAAGTAAACGATCCGCTTTCAGGATATAACAAAGCTATGACAAGCTTTAATGTGGCTTTGTATGATTATGGTTTGCGTCCCGTTCTTAAGGGCTATAACGCCATCACCCCTGAATTTATAAGATTAGGAGTAAGAAATTTCTTTGATAATTTACTTGCTCCTTTGCGTTTTATAAGCAATGTTTTGCAGTTTAAATTTGAAGAAGCAGGAGAAGAATTTAAAAGATTTACTGCCAATACCATTATGGGCTTTGGTGGACTTATGGATGTGGCATCAAAAATGGGTCTTAAAAAACATCCCGCGGACTTAGGAACCGTTTTGGCTCACTGGGGCGTAGGAAGCGGTTTTCATATTGTCTTACCTATACTTGGCCCTAGTAATCTTAGAGACACTCTTACTTTACCTGCAACTTGGTATGCAAGTTTTACCGCTTACATTGATCCTACTTGGGCAAGTATAGCTATAAGTGCTTATGGATTTGGTAATGAACTTAGTTTTAGACTTGATGAAATTGATGAAATTTATCACAACACGCCTAATTTATATCCATTCTTGCGGGATGCTTACGAGCAAAGACGCAATGAACTTAGCAAATAAAGGAAAATAATGAAAAAAATATTTCTAATCTTGGCTTTATTTTTTAATGCTTTTGCCTTGCAGCTAGATGAAATTTCTAGTACTATGCAAAAAAACATTGATGCAAGCTTAAAACTTTTACAAGATAGCAAAGAAGATAAAAAACAAGCTGCTGATGGAATTTTTAAACTTTTTGATAGTATAATAGATTATAAACTCATGGCAAAACTCAGTCTTTCGAAAAATTATTCTAAATTAAATCCAAAAGAACAAGAAAAATTTACCACAGCCTTTGAAGCAAGTCTTAAAAAAAGTTTTACCGATAAACTCAGTCTTTATAAAGATCAAGTTTTAAAGGTCAAAAATGGTGAGTTAAAAAATGAAAAACGCTATTTTTTAACCACTTCTATGGTAGTAGATGGGGAAGAAAAAAATATCATTTTCAAATTTTACAATGATAATAACAACTGGCTTATTTATGATGTAGATGTTTTAGGTGTGAGTATAGTACAAACTTATAGATCGCAATTTGGAGATATTTTAGCCAACCAAGGCTTTGATGCCCTACTTCAAAAACTTGAAAGTATTGTCATAGAATAATGTTTGCAAAGCTTTTAAAGTTTTTTATTTCTCGTCCAAAAAGTACTTTTTTTGGAACCTTGTTTATATGCCTGTTTTTAAGCTTTTTTGCTTTTAAGCTTAGTGTAGATGCAAGTGCTGAAAGTTTACTTTTAGAAGATGATGCAGATTTAAAAACTTTTAGAGAAATTTCAAAACATTATAAAAGTGATAATTTTTTACTTTTAGCCTTTAAACCCTATGATGAAAAACCTTTTTCAAATGAAAATTTAGCCAAATTAAAAAAACTTCATGAAGAATTAGAAAAAGCCCCTTTAGTAGAACGCGTTTTTAGTATCATCAATGCCCCTTTGCTTCAAAGTTCAAAAAATACGGATTTAAAAGAACTTTTAAAAAATATCCCAAACATAGAAAGCCAAGATATAAACCGCACAAAAGCCCAAAATGAAATTTTAAATAGTCCCTTTTATAAAAATAATATCATCTCAAAAGATGGAAAAGTAACAGGGCTTATTATTTACTTAAAGCCTGATACAGTTTATAATGATCTTGTAGAAAAACGCGATCTTGCTACCAATGAAAAAGAAAAAGATCGAATTCGTCTTGCCATAAAAGAACATCAAGACAAGCAAAAAGTTATCACGAAACAAAGTCTAGATACTATTAAAAGCATAGTTCGAAATTATGAAAAAAATAAAGATACGCTCTACCTTGGTGGCGTAAGCATGATCGCTGATGATATGATAGCTTATATAAAATCTGATCTTGTGCTTTATGGTGTTTCTCTTGTATTTTTACTGGGATTTGCACTTTATTATTTTTTCCGTTCATGGCGTTTTGTTTTTTTACCTCTTTTTATTTGTTTTATAAGCTTAAGTGCGGCTAGTGGAGTTTTTGCACTTTTAAATTTTCAAATCACGGTTATTTCATCAAATTACGTTGCTTTAGTTTTAATTATCACCTTAAGTGTAGTTGTTCATTTGATCACGCATTTTATCGAAAGCACCCAAAATCATCCCAAAGCTAAAGTTGAGCGCATAGTGCTTGAAACCTTACTAGCCAAAGCAAATCCTAGCCTTTATGCCATTGTTACAACGATGATAGGATTTTTTTCTTTAATCCTATCAAATATCGAACCTATCATAAAACTTGGTATTATGATGAGTATAGGTATAGGTTTAGCTCTTATCTTTAGTTATTTATTTTTAGCAAGTATCTTGGTTCTTTTAAAACCAAAAAATTATCATAAAAAAGAGTTTAAATTTAATCTTTTAGCCTTTTGTGCTAAAACCGCTCTTGATCCTAAAAAGCGTCGCATGATTTATGGAATTTCAGTTCTTGCTATAATCTTAGCTTTAATAGGCATTTCAAAACTCAGAGTTGAAAATTCTTTTGTCAATTATTTCAAAGATGGTAGCGAAATCAAAAAAGGACTTTTGGTTATTGATAAAAATCTAGGTGGAACCTTGCCTTTAGAAGTGATTATTCGTTTTCCAAATAATAAAAACGATCAAAATATAAGCGATGCACTTGATAGTTTTGAAAGTGAATTTGAAAATTTAGCCACACAAGAAACTTATTGGTTTGACTCTAAAAAAACACGTATTGCAAAAAAAGTTCATGAATTTTTAGAAAACAAAGAATTTGTAGGCTCGGTTTTAAGTCTTAATAGTCTTTTAACCCTAGGGAAAAATATCAACGATGGAAAAGAGTTAGATGATTTTGCCCTTGCGTTTTTAAATGAGAATTTACCTGCTAAATTTAAACAAGACTTGCTTTCACCTTTTGTAAGTATAGAAAATAACGAGTTAAGATTTAGCATGCGTATTGTTGATTCTGATCCGAATTTAAGACGTAATGAGTTTTTAATAGATCTTAAAAATCAGCTCAACGAGCTTGTAAAAAACGATGGAGTAGAAGTGCAAATCACAGGCATAATGGTGCTTTATAATAATATGCTTCAAAGTCTTTTTTCATCACAATTTGATACTCTTATATTTGTAATTTTAGCTATTTTCATACTTTTTATCATTGTTTTTAGGGATTTAAAATTTTCAGTTGCGGCTATATTGGTAAATGTTATTCCTTTAAGTGTGGTTTTTGCTCTTATGGGGCTTTTAGGTATTCCTTTGGATATGATGAGTATTACTATAGCTGCTATTGCTATAGGTATAGGCGTTGATGATGCTATACATTATATTTATCGTTTTAGAGAAGAAATTAAAAACAAAAGCCTAGAAGAAGCCATTATGATTTCTCACCTTAGTATAGGTTCGGCACTTTATTATACCACAATTAGCATAGTTTTAGGTTTTAGCGTGATGATGAGTAGTAATTTCATTCCAACAATTTATTTTGGAATTTTAACCGTTTTTGTAATGATTTTGCTTTTAAGTGGAAGTTTGTTCTTATTACCAAGCTTTTTAATCACTATTTATTCTAAGAAAGCCAAGTTTCCAAACCAACATAAAGAGCATATATTAAAACAATAATAGCTATATATTTTAAAAAATTTTTCATTTCTTATCCTTTATTTAAAATCTTTAAAATGATTTTTGCAAGCTCTAAAGCTTTAAAACGATGAGAGATGTTATTCTTCTCATCCACGCTAAGCTGGGCTAAGGTTTTATCAAAACCTTTTGGAATAAAAAGGCTATCATAACCAAAACCATTTTCACCTTTTTCTGTATCAATCACTTTTCCATGCATTGTTCCATGCGTGCTAAATTCCCCCATCAAACCTACCATAGCAATAGCAGCAACATAATGCGCCTTACTTTGTTTAAAACCTTTTTTTATCATTTCATTTACAAGCTTATCACGGTTGCTTTTATCATTACCTTGACCACTGAATCGAGCAGAATAAATTCCTGGATTTCCTCCTAAAACATCTACACAAATGCCGCTATCATCACTTAAAGCGATAAAATCTTTTTTTTGCTTTTCATCCAAAGCATTAAAAACCGCTCTTGCTTTAATCAAAGCATTTTCTTTAAAAGTTTTTCCATTTTCTTCAATCTCAAAAGGCGTTAAAACTTCATCAAAAGCATAAATTTCAAAATCTTTCAAAATTTCTTTAAGTTCTAAAACCTTATGCTTATTGCTCGTAGCTAGGATAATCTTCATAACAAAAGCTCCAAAATAATATCAAAAACAAAAATATGATTTTATAAAATTTATCCTTGTGCGTAGCTTTTAAATATTAAATGATAAAACGATGTTAATCAATGCTTAATACATTTCATAGTAAAATTATCCTAATTTAAATTTCAAATTTAATAGGAAATTGATAATGCTAAATAATGTTTTACCCTTATCTTTCATAGTTGGAACAAGATTTTTTGGGCTTTTTATAGTTTTGCCAGTTTTAAGTCTTTATGCTTTAAAACTTGAAGGCGCTAATGAATTTTTAGTGGGACTTTTAGTTGGTGTTTATGCCTTAACCCAAATGATTTTACAAATGCCTTTTGGGATTTTAAGTGATAAAATTGGTCGTAAAAAAACCATGCTCATTGGACTGATTATTTTTATAATAGGCTCTTTAATCTGCTCTTTTGCGGAAAATATTTACACCATGCTTTTAGGAAGAATGCTCCAAGGTGCAGGAGCTATTGGAGCTGTGGCTACAGCAATGATAAGTGATTTTATCACAGAAGAAAATCGTGGTAAAGCCATGGCGGTAATGGGTTCTTTTATAGGACTTAGTTTTGCAGCTTCTATGGTCATTTCTCCTCTAATGAGTGCAAAATGGGGTTTATCTAGCCTTTTTGATCTTAGTGCGGCTTTGTCTCTTTTATGTATAATTTTACTTTATACCGTTGTACCTAAAGAAAATAAAATCACTCATGAAAATGAAAAAACTCCTTTTTTTCATCTTATTAAACAAAAAAATTTAGCCCTTATGAATCTTACTAATTTCATGCAAAAAATGCTTATGAGTATAGCATTTTTAAGTATTCCTATTATCCTAGTAAAACATTTAGGCTTTGCTTCTGATAAACTTTGGATTGTTTATAGCGCTTCTATGATAGCAGGTTTTATCGCTATGGGCTTTGCTGGAAGTTTAGGCGAAAAAAGAGGTTTAGCTAAACAAATTTTACTCTTAGGAATTGTTTTTTTCATACTTTCTTATCTTTTTTTTACTTTTAGTAATTCTATAGATTTTTTTATCATAGCAGTTGTGATTTTTTTTATAGGTTTTAATTTACACGAACCTATTATGCAAAGTTGCGCATCAAAATTTTGTAAAGTTCATGAAAAAGGTGCAGCATTAGGGTTGTTTAATGCTTTTGGATATGGTGGAAGTTTTATAGGTGGTATTATCGGAGGGATATTTTTACATCTAGATGCCTTAAATCTTTTGGCTATTATTTTAGTGGTTTTAGCTCTAATTTGGCTTGTGGCATTATTTTTCTTAAAAAATCCAGCTGATTTTAAAAACCTTTATCTACCTTTAGAAACACCTTTAAATTTCAGTACTTTTAGCGAAAATTTAGGAGTTGTAGATATTTATAAAAACTCTAAAAATCTTGTTGTTAAATTTGATAGTAAACTTACAAATAAAAAAGAATTAGAAGGCAAAATTAAGATCTAAATCTAATTTTGCCCCGCAAAACCCATTGCTTTTATCATCACTTTTGCCTTGCAATCTGCACAACAATAAAGTGTTTTGATTTTATTTTCATCATTACCAAATTTAGGTTTCATTAAATTGGCTATTTTTTCTACAGCTTTTTTGGTGGCAAATTCTTTACCGCATTCTATACAGGCAAAAAGCTCATCTTTTGCCATGGTTTGATATTCAAAATAAGAAGCTCTAAACTCCATTCCACTACGAAATAATTTTAAAGTATCTTTTTCGGCACAACTTAACTCACAATACCCACAAGTCGTACAAAGAGAAGCATTAAATTTCAAAGCATTTTCTTGTTTATCAGCGATTAAAGCTCCTACATTACAGGCACCCACACAAGAAAGACAAAGCGTACAGGTGTTAGGATTGATTTCTACCTTGCCATAACGCAACCATTCGCCACTTTCTATACTGCCAAAATCTTCATTTTTTATCATTTCTTGCATTCTTTTGGCAAAATTTTCTCTTGTAGTTAAGGTGTTGTTATGAAAATCATATTTTAAATCTTGTATGAATTCTTGCTCTTTTAAAACATTTTGCAATTCTTTTTCATTTTTAGCAACAAAAATAGCTTTTTTTTGAAATTTTCTCTCAAAAAAAGCATTTAAAAGTACAATAGCCTCATTGCTACCACGAGATACAAAGTCCGTATAAAAAACCAAATTTGCTCCGCTATTTTGCAAAAGCGTTAAAAAATGCATAGAAGAAAGCCATTTTTCACCCTCTATCATAAAGGGTAAAACATCTTTTGGTAAAGCAAGATTTAAATTTTCTAAAGACATTTTTTTAGGAATGATTAAAATTTTTTTATCTTTATAAAACTCACAAAGGGTAAAAAAACTTTCTCTTGGCATGGGAGCATAATCAAGTGATCCACTAGGACACACACTAATACATCCTCCACAACCCAAACAATCCACTTGAGAAAATTCTAAATGCTTTTTTTCATCATCTTTTAAAATCGCCACAGTAGGACAAATTTCAGCACATTTTGCACAATGCTCACTGCGTCTTTCGTGGTATTGACACACGCTAGCATTATAGCTAATATAAGTTTTATAATGATATTTTGGACTTTTGCTTTGCAAAAACTCTAACAATACTTCAAGATTTTCAAAATTTAAAAGATTATAACATCCACTTTGTCTTGTAAAATCTTTACGCACAACGCTTAAATCCTCAGCTTTAAAAAGTAAAAAATCAAAATCTATTTCCACTTCTTCGCCTTGATTTTTAACCACAGCACAAAGTTCCCCTACACTTCCAAAAACAGCTAAAATTTCTGCACTGCTTAAAGCAATAACCTTAAATCCATGTTCTTTTAAAAACTCTACGGTTTGAGTATCGCTATCTACTAAAATCAAACGATTTTTCACTTCTTTGCTTTGTTCCAAATCAAGCCCTAAGTCATAAACGCTAGCTCTTGCTTCATAAAGCGTTAAAACATTTTTACTTTGCTCTAAAATTTCATCTTGAGAATTTTTAAGATAAAAATTAATCTCAGGGGCATAAATTTGTGCTTTTTGATTTTTATCATTGCAAACTAATGCTTCTTTATCATTTGCCTGATCTAAAATTTCAATAGCATCAGGCAAAGGGATTAAAACATCATTTTTTATATAAACAAAATCTTGCATTGTCTTCCTTAATCTCTTTAAAACATCATTTTATAAATTCTATGTTAAAATAACCAAATATTTTCTTAAGGCTTAAGATGAACAAATTGAGAACTTTTCCACAGATTAACACTCTTATTGAAGATGAGAGCTTAAAATCCTATCCTTTTTATATCAAAGCATTTTTTTGTAAAAAAGTTGTCGCAAAACTAAAAGAAAATTTTTCCCAAGATGAAATTTCTAAAAATAAACTACTTTTAGAAATCAAAAAAGAAATCAAAACTTTTTACCGCAAAGACTTACAAAGTGTGATTAATGCAAGCGGAGTCGTTATACACACAAACCTTGGCAGAAGTGTAATCCATGAAGAACTTTATGAAGCATGTAAAGATATCATTTGTAATTATTCTAATGTAGAGTTTGATTTAGAAAATGGAAAAAGAGGCTCTCGCTATGCTTTGGTACTAGAAAAACTTAAAATGCTTTTTGAATGCGAAGATGCTTTAGTGGTCAATAACAACGCTGCGGCAGTTTTTTTAGTACTTAATTCTCTTTGTTATGATAAAGAAGTCATAAGCTCAAGAGGAGAACTTGTAGAAATTGGCGGAAGTTTTCGTGTGCCTGAAGTGATAAAAGCTGCAGGTGTAAAGCTTTGCGAAGTTGGAACTAGCAACAAAACACACTTAAAAGACTATGAACAAGCTATCAGTGAAAATACCGCTCTAATTTTAAAAACCCACAAGTCTAATTTCGCTCTTATGGGTTTTCACAGTGAAGTAAATATAAAAGATCTACATGAACTAGCAAAAGAAAAAGGGCTTTTGAGTTATTATGATCTAGGTTCTGGCTGGTGTGAAAATTTAAACGAAAAACTGATTAAAAATGAACCTAAAATCAAAAAACTCGTGCAAGAATGTGATATTTTAAGTTTTAGCGGAGATAAACTTTTTGGTAGTGTGCAAGCAGGCATTATACTTGGAAAAAAAGAACTCATAGAAAAGCTTAAACAAAATCAACTTTTAAGAATGCTAAGAGTGGATAAATTAACTCTATCTTTTTTAAACGAAAGCTTAAAAGCTTATTTGCAAAAAGATTATGAAAAAATTATTACCTTAAAACTTTTAAATGATGACTTATCCTTTATAGAAAAAAAAGCTTTAAGAGTGCAAAAAGAATTAATTTTTCAAACCCAGCTTAAAAAAAGCAAAAGTTTAGTAGGAGGAGGTTCTATGCCTGATAAAAGTTTAGATACTTATATACTGACTTTTCAAGGAGATGCTTTAAAACTACAAACTCGATTTAGAAAAGAAAATATCATAGGACGCATTGAAAATGATGAATTTGTTCTTGATTTTAGAACTATACGAGAAAATGAACTTCAAAAACTTATTCTTATAATCAATCAAATGGAAAACTTATGAAATCTGTTATTATAGGAACCGCAGGACATATTGATCATGGAAAAACTTCACTCATTAAAGCTTTAAATGGTTTTGAAGGCGATAGTTTAAAAGAAGAACAAGAAAGACAAATCACCATTAATTTAAGTTTTTCAAATCTTAAATTAAAAGATAAAAACATTTCTTTTATCGATGTTCCAGGACATAAAGATTTGGTTAAAACTATGGTAAGTGGAGCTTTTGGCTTTAGTGTTTGTTTATTTGTCGTAGATATTAACGAAGGTTTAAAAGAACAAAGTTTAGAACATTTAGAAATTTTAAAAATTCTTGATATTAAAAATATCATTTTAGTGCTTAGCAAATGTGATCTTTGTGAAAATATAGAGCAAAAAAGTGTAGAAATTTTAGAAGAGTTAAAAAATTTAGATTATCCCATTTTAAAAGTATTTCACACCAGTATAAAAAATAATCAAGGCATAGAAGAATTAAAAAATTATCTTTATACCATAGAAAATAAAGAAAACGATGAAGAACTGATTTTTCATTATTATATCGATAGAGTTTTTTCTCTAAAAGGCATAGGAACTGTCGTTACAGGCAGTCTTAATGAAGGAAGCATCACTTTAAATGAAAAAATCATCTGTTTAGACACTCAAAAAGAACTCATTGTTAAAAATATACAAAACCACGATACTAATTTAGAGCAAATCAAAGCTTGTAACCGTGTGGCTTTAAGTTTAAATTGTGATTATAAAGAGTTGAAAAAAGGTTATTTGCTAAGTAAAAAAGGTTATTTTAAAGCCTTTAAAGAATGCGATGCTTTAGTTAAAGCAAAAAATTTACAAAATAGCAAAATGATTTTTTGCGTGGGTTCAAGACAAATAGAATGCAAAATAAATATATTAAAAAAACTAGAAAATGATGAATTTTTTGTGCATTTTAGTTTTGATAAAAATGTATTTTTAAGTTTTGATGAGGCTTTTATTTTATTACAAAACAATCGCGTTATAGGCGGTGGTAAGGTTTTAAATCCTTTAAGCGAACCTTTAAAAAAAGAACAAAAAAATAAATTTTTAATGTTTTTGAAAAATAAAGATTTTAAAGCAGCTTTTTCTTTCTTAAAAGACGCACATAAATACGGCTTTGGTTTGCTTTCAAGCTATCAAAGATTTAAACTCTCTCATCAAAAAGCATTGAAATTAGCAAAAGAATTAAATCAAGTATTTGTCGATGAAAAAAATCTTAATGTATATCATTTACAAAGTCTAGAAGAAATTAAAAATTTCATCAAATTTATACTTGAAAAAAATCCTTATGCCATGCTTTCAGCACATTCTTTAGCCTTAAGGATTACTTGGGCAAGTGAAAATTTTTGCGAACTCGGACTTAAAGAAATGTCAAATTTATTGGATTTTCAAAATGGAATTTATTTTAAAAAAGGCATAGATTTTGAAAAACTTCAAGAAAAAAATAATAATCAATTATATGAAATTTTAAAAAAACAAGGTATTAAACCCGAAGCTCCTTATAATCTTTATGATTTTTTAGAACTTGATAGAAAAAGCGGAGATAATATACTCAAAAAACTTACCCAAAAAGGCTTAGTTGTAAGACTTTCACACAATCTTTTTATAGAAAAACAAGCTCTTGAAAAACTTATGCAAGAATGTTTAAATTTATTAAAAAATCAAAGTCTTGATGTGCAAAGTATGAAAGAATATTTCAATCTTTCAAGAAAATATGCTATTGCTTATTTAGAATACTTAGACAAATTTCCTCAAGTAAGCAAAGAAGCTGAAAAAAGATTTTTAACAAACATTTAGAAAATCATTATAGAATTAAACATAATTTATTTAAAGGATTTATAAACTATGAAAAAATTAAGTTTAATTCTTGCCTGTTCAGCATCTTTGTTTGCTGCAAGTAATTCAGAAATTAGTGATTTTTATTCAAAAAGCATTAAAGCACAATTTCCAAATGCTACCGTTAGCGTATCAAATCGTCAAAAGGTTGGTAATACGGGTTTTGAAAGTGTTATTGTAAGCGTTGAATTAAATGGACAAAAACAAGAAAACATTCTTTTTACAAAAGATAGTTTTATTACCCCTGATCTTATCGACTTGAAAACGGGAATTTCTTATGCTCAAGAATATGAAATGAAAAAATTTCAAGAAGCAAGGGAAAATTTTACAAAAAATGCTAAAGCTGTAGCACAAAAAGAAACCATGGTAATAGCTTTGGGAGATAAAAATAAACCTGCAATTTATGTTTTTTCAGATCCTGAATGCCCTTATTGTAGAGAACATTTAGCTCAAATTGATGATGAACTTAAAAACTATCAAGTTAATTATATTTTAACTCCAGTACATGGAAAATCTGCTTTTGAAAAATCCGCTCTAATCTACAAGGAAGCAAAAAAAGCAAAAAATGATAAAGAAAAAATCGCAATTTTAAACAAATACTATGATGCAAATATCAAAAATTATCCAAAAGTAAGTGATGCAGAATTAAAAGAAGTTTTTTCCTTATATGAAAAATATCGCTCATTAGGTCTTAGCGCTACTCCAACTATTATTAAATAAACCTAATGTCTAAATTTGCTTTAATTTTAAGCTTTTTTATAGCACTCTTTATGAGTGCTTGCACCAATGCAACTTTCATACAAAGCTTTATTCAAACAAGCAATGAAGGCATTTTTATCAGATCACAAAAACAACAAAGTTTTAAAATTTCCTTTCAAAATCCTAGCCAACTTCAAACTACTTTGGATAGAGATTTGGCTTTAAAACTTAAAAATTTAGGCTTAAAAGAAGTAAAAGAGAATGCAGATTATGAAATTTTAATCAATCTTGTAGATATGAAAAAGCATTCTTATGCTCAAAAAATCACAACTTCAGCAAGATTTTTTTATGATTTTGATCCTTTGGAAAGTGATGGAGAATGGATGGTAGAAAACTACTATACTATGCAGGTTAATTTACAAATCAACTCTAAAAATCACAATTCTCAAAAAACAAGTCTTCTTGCAAGAACGGCTTATCTTGGAAATAAAGAACGCTGTCAATTATCTTTAGAAAATAAAATTATAAATCAAATAGTGAGTTTTTTTTATTTTTAAAAAAGACAATCAAGAGTATAAAGACTCTTGATTTTAAGAATTATTAAGCAAAATAAGGTTTAATTTGTTCTACCCAAGCATCAATTCTTGATTCAGTTTGATCTTCTTGATTATCATTGTCAAGAGCAAGTCCAACAAATTTACCATCTACAACCGCATCGCTTGCTTCAAATGTATAACCATCAGTTGAAACTTCTCCCACCAAATTTGCACCTGCATCTTTTAAATTTTGAGCTAATTTACCCATGCCGCCACAAAAAGTGTCAGAATAACTTTCACTATCACCCATACCAAATACAGCTACAGTTTTTCCACCAAGACTAAGCCCTGAAAAATCAAAACCATCCCAATCATCTTGCAAATCACCACTTCCCCAAGTTGAAGTTCCACAAATTAATTTATCGTAAGAATTTATTTTAGATGCATCAATATCTGAGATATTAAAAACATCGCTAATTCCAAGTTTTGAAGCAATTGTATTAGCCGCTCCTTCTGTATTCCCCATAGCACTACCATAGATTACTGCTACTGACATTATTTTCTCCTTATAATTTGATTTGATATTTTATACGGAACTAATTTTAACATAGTTTTGTTTAAATCACACAAAAAATGTTTTATTTTAATAAAATGTGTGAAATTTTTGTTACGCGGACAAACAATATAAAATTTTTCAAAATTATTTTCTTTTATTAAATTCAATAATTCATAAATTTCATTTTCAATTTTTAAATTATATGTATTAATCTCTTTGCAAAGTGGTAAAATTGCAAATTTCTTATCTATTATAATAAGATCACCATCTTGATCTATATTTTTTCCATTATTTTGAAAAGAAACCTTATCATAAACATAAGAGCTAAATAAAATTTGTGCATCAAAACAAATGCCATAAAGATAAATTCTTAAAAGTCTTAAAAGATCGACATTCTTAGATATTTTAGTATTAAAAATTAAGCTTTTTCTTTTTTGAAAGTAGAAAGCGTATGCATTAAGCTTGATATTTATATTTTGAATCTTACCAAATGAAACATGCATTATATCATGTAAAAAATTTCCAAATATCATTTTTAAACTCTTGGTATTTTTTGCATATAAAAGAGGAATTTTTAGAGCGCTATCAACGCTCGCATTATATTGAGTTAAAAAAGTCAACATAAGCTCTTGATTGTTTAAATAGCGATAAATTTGCGGTATAAATTCTCGCTTATCATCAAATCCAAATAACATCTTTAACCTTTATAGCAAGAAAATTCTTTATTAAGATTAAAAATTTTACAATATTCACAATACACACAACTTACACTTCTTTTTGCACAAACTAATGGAATTTTACGCTTTTTAGCTTCACTTTTGATTTTTTTCATAGTATTATGATTTAAAAAGCTTGTTAACATTACTATACATTCTGTATCACAAGGAATCGGCTTGCGATTAACTCTATTTTCATTACGCGCATCCCAGTGTTCTATTTTTTTAGCGCCTAAATCATGTAAAACAGCTCTAATAGGAGTGATTTCATCTGCACCAATAACCAAAACTGACATAAATTCTCCTTTGTGATTTTTAAAATATATTTTGATAATTATTATTATAATATAAAAAAACTAAATTTATTTTGAAATTTATTATTAATAAAATGCAATTATTCAGTTAATTTTAATTTTTAATAGATATAATTTACTAATTAATAAATTTTATTATTTAGGAGAAAACAATGAAAAAATTGACTAACGATTTTGGAAACATTATAGCCGATAACCAAAATTCATTAAGCGCAGGCGCAAAAGGACCTTTACTTATGCAAGATTATCTTTTACTTGAAAAACTTGCTCATCAAAATAGAGAAAGAATTCCAGAAAGAACCGTTCATGCTAAGGGAAGTGGAGCTTATGGCGAAATAAAAATTACGGCAGACTTAAGTGCTTATACCAAAGCTAAAATTTTTCAAAAAGGCGAAGTTACTCCATTATTTTTACGCTTTTCAACAGTAGCAGGTGAAGCAGGTGCAGCAGATGCTGAACGCGATGTGAGAGGTTTTGCTATTAAATTTTACACCAAAGAAGGAAACTGGGACTTGGTAGGAAATAACACTCCGACATTCTTCATCCGTGATGCTTATAAATTCCCTGATTTTATCCATACTCAAAAAAGAGATCCAAGAACACATTTAAGAAGCAATAATGCTGCTTGGGATTTTTGGAGTTTATGTCCTGAAAGCTTACATCAAGTAACCATTCTTATGAGTGATAGAGGAATTCCTGCAAGTTATCGTCATATGCATGGATTTGGAAGCCATACTTATAGTTTTATTAATGATAAAAATGAAAGATTTTGGGTGAAATTCCATTTTAAAACCCAACAAGGGATTAAAAATCTTACCAACCAAGAAGCTGCAGAGCTTATAGCAAAGGATAGGGAAAGTCATCAAAGAGATCTCTATAATGCTATAGAAAATAAAGATTTTCCAAAATGGAAAGTTCAAGTTCAAATTCTTGCTGAAAAAGATATAGAAAAGCTTGGATTTAATCCTTTTGATTTAACAAAAATTTGGCCTCATAGTCTTGTACCTTTGATGGATATAGGCGAAATGATTCTAAACAAAAATCCTCAAAATTATTTTAATGAAGTTGAACAAGCTGCCTTTAGTCCAAGCAATATCGTTCCTGGAATTGGCTTTAGCCCTGATAAAATGTTGCAAGCTAGAATTTTTTCATATCCTGATGCACAAAGATATAGAATAGGAACTAATTATCATCTTTTACCAGTAAATCGTGCAAAAAGCGAAGTGAATACTTACAATGTCGCTGGTGCTATGAATTTTGATAATTATAAAAATGATGCTGCTTATTATGAACCAAACAGCTATGATAACAGCCCAAAAGAAGATAAAAGCTATCTTGAACCTGATTTAGTCTTAGAAGGCGTAGCACAAAGATATGCTCCACTAGATAATGACTTTTATACTCAACCAAGAGCTTTATTTAATCTTATGAATGATGATCAAAAAACTCAACTTTTTCATAATATCGCCGCTTCTATGGAGGGAGTTGATGAAAAAATTATCACTAGAGCTTTAGAACATTTTGAAAAAATTTCACCTGATTATGCAAAAGGAATTAAAAAAGCTTTAGAAAAATAATTTTTACTTGCCACTTTTGGTGGCAAACTAAAGATTATAATAATTAAGGAAAAACAATGATAACTCTTAGTTTAGAAGAAGAAAAAAGATTTGAAGAGCTTTGTAAAATGGCTTTTAATTTTGCAAGAAATAATGAATATGAAAATCTTAAAATCATGATAGAAGCAGGTTTAAATGTAAATTTAAAAACCCATAAAGGCGATAGCTTGCTTATGCTTGCAGCTTATAATAATTCTTATGAAAGCGCTAAAATGCTTTTAGAAAAAGGTGCAAAAGTAGATGAAAAAAACGATCGTGGACAAACCCCATTAGCGGGAGTTTGTTTTAAAGGATACTTACCTATGTGTGAACTTTTAGTTAAATATGGAGCAAATATTGATGAAAACAATGGTTTAGGAATGACACCTTATACTTTTGCTATTATGTTTGGACGCAAAGATGTGGCAGAATTTTTACTCAAAAAATCTAAAAATAATTTTTTAAAGAAAATGAGCCTAAAAATACTAAAATTTATCAAAAAATTTTAGTTATTTTTTAAATTTCTTCAGATACCTATAAACACTAGGTTCTGAAATTTTTAAAAATTTTGCTACGATAGTAACCGCTCCTTTTATATTAAAAATACCTTTTTCATATAGCTTTTCAGCAATTTCTTCTTTTTGAGTAATACTTAATTGATAATCAGAATTTAAATAACTAGAATCTACACTTTGAACTAAAATATCCTCTATCGAGTGACTTAATGTTTCTATGCTTGAATCATTTTGAGAAAAACTAATATTTCCTAAAATATCACCCATATCTCCAATTTTTTCTAAATCAATCATCTTGCATATTAAATCTCTCATAATGCTAGTATCATGATTGATACACAAAATACCTACTAATTTATCATAATTTTTAATAAAAAAAGTAGATCCTCTAATTAATTTTGATTTTCCAACAAGAGCCTTATAATCACATAAAAAATCTTTTTCTAAATATTTTTTATTTTGCATAAGCTCACTTGCAAAAGCAGTCAAGGGGGAATCTAAACTTCTCCCACTAATGTGATTATTAGCAATTGCCGCAATATAAGCTCCATCTTCAGTAATTACATGAAATACTATCTCATATTGCTCACCTAGGACTTCTCCTAAAAAATATGTCAACTTTATAAATTGTTGTTTTTGTCCCTCATCCATAAAACTGCCTTCAATAAAAAATTAATATAATATTAAATTCTACTCTTTATACTTTAAAACATTTCTTAAAAAATAAAATTTTATTATTATAATAATAAACTATTGACAAGTTATTATTGTAGTGATAAAATTCACTCTGCTTAATCTATATTTAACAAAGGAGAATTCATGTCAAACTATCCAAAAGCTATTGGTCCATACTCAGCTTACAGAGAAGCAAATGGACTTTTATTTATATCAGGACAACTTCCTATCAACCCTGCTTCAGGAGAAATAGAAAGCTCTGATATCAAAGAACAAACCAAACAATCTTTAAAAAATATCGGTGCTATCTTAGAAGAAAATGGTATCAGTTATGATAAAGTGATTAAAACCACTTGCTTTTTAGCTGATATTAATGATTTTATAGCATTTAATGAAATTTATGCTGAATTTTTTAAAGCTCCTTATCCAGCAAGAAGTGCTTTTGCAGTAAAAGATCTGCCAAAAAAAGCTAAAGTAGAGATAGAGATCATTGCTCAAAAAGAATAAAACATGCTAGGTATTGTTTTATCTCTATTTAGCATTTTTTTACTTGTTTTTATGCTTTATAAAAAAATCAATGCTCACATGGCATTGCTTTTAAGTGGTTTACTTTTACTTTCCTTAGCTGCTATTTTTGGACTTTCTCCACACATTGTCGCAAAAGGTTCTTTAAATTTAAGTTTTTTTGATATTTTTCAAGTTTTCAATCAAACCATGTCAAGTACATTAGCAGGACTTGGACTTACACTTATGACTATAGCAGGTTTTTCTGCTTATATGGATCATGTAGGGGCTTCTTATGCACTTTTTAAAGTTTTTGAAAAACCTTTAAAAGCCGTAAAATCTCCTTATGTTTTACTCATAGTTGCTTATTTTATCGTGCAATTTTTAGTTCTTTTCATCCCTTCTCACGCAGGCTTGGCACTTTTACTTATGGTTACTATGTATCCTATACTTGTACGTTCTGGCGTTTCAAAACTTTCTGCCTTAAGTGTGATTGCTATTTGTCAATATATCGATCATGGCCTCAGAAAAAGCTGAAGTTGATCCTGCAATTTATTTTGTTCATTATCAACTCCCTACAACCTTGCCTATCATTATAGCTGTAGGTATTGCGATATATCTTTGCAATAAATTTTTTGATAAAAAAGATAATTTTGTCTTCAATGCACAAGAAATTGAAAAAGAACTAAATGAAAATGAAGGTAAAGAAAAAGAACTTAAAAAGCCTCCTAGAATTTATGCGATTTTACCTATAATTCCTTTGGTTTTAATCCTAGGATTTAGTTCCGTGCTTGATAGCATCTTGGTTTTAATGGGAATAAGTAGTGCTGAAGAAGTTAAAGCAGCTGCTAGCACTGCCATTAAAATGAATGTTCCAGTAGCAATGGTGATTTCAACTTTTGTGGCTATTATTTTTGAAATGATACGCTATAAAAGTATAGTAGAAACTCTTAATTCTATTATGATTTTCTTTAAAGGAATGGGACATTTATTTGTTATCACAGTTTCACTCATCGTTTGTGGTCAAGTATTTGCAAGTGGTCTTTTATCTGTAGGTTTTGTAGATACTTTAATAGAATTTTGCAAAAATGCAGGATTTGGAGTTTTGGCTATTATTATCGTCGTTTCAATCTTGCTTGCAGTTTGTGCTTTCTTAATGGGTTCAGGAAATGCAGCATTTTTTAGTTTTGCTCCACTTATCCCAAATATAGCAAAACACTTTGGAGTTGAAACTATCACCATGATAGCACCAATTCAAATCATGACGGGCTTTGGAAGATGTGTTAGTCCTATTGCGCCAGCAATCTTAGCTATCTCAGCTATTGCAAAAGTAAGTCCTTTTGCCGTGGTTAAAAGAACAGCTATTCCTATGCTTGTAGCAGCTATTGTAAATGTTATTATGACTTATATTTATCTTTAAAAAGGAGAAAAAATGAACTCAAAAACTAAACTTATTCATTGTGGTAGAGGTGATCAAGGCGCTGAAGTAAGATCAGTTAATCCTACACTTATGCGTGCATCAACCATACTTTTTAAAGATCACGCAACTTGGCAAAAATACAGAGAATTAAGAAAAACAGATCGTGTTTTAAATTATGGAGCTAGAGGAACAACAACCAATTTTGAACTTGAAAAACTTATTTGCACTCTAGAGGGTGGCTATAGAGCACAACTTTTCCCAACAGGACTTGCAGCATTAGCTATGGTGCTTTTAAACTATGCAAGCAAAGATGCACATTTTTTAATTACTGATGCAATTTATGGGCCTGTAAGAACGATTTGCGAATTATTTTTAGACAAAATGGGAGTTGAAATTGATTTTTTAAAAGCTGATGCAAGTGATGTAGAAGAAAAAATCAAACCTAATACCAAGCTTATCCTATGTGAAAGTCCAGGTTCTATACTTTATGAAATCATAGATTTACCAAAACTTTGCAAAATTGCCCATGCGCATAATATCCCTGTAGCCATTGATAATACTTATTCTAGTGGATATTTTCTAAATCCTTTAGAACTTGGGGTGGATATTTCAGTTATCGCCGCTACAAAATATCTTAGCGGACACTCTGATGTAACCATGGGTATAGTAGTAATCAACGAAAAAGAATGGAAAAATTTTGACAAACTTCCAGAAGCTTTAGGCTTTACAACAAGCCCTGATGATGCTTACTTAGTACTTCGTGGTATGAGAACACTAGATGTGAGAATGAAAGCTCATGAAAAAAGTGCTGATGAAATTGTAGAGTTTTTACAAAGCAGAAAAGAAATTAAAACAATTTTCTATCCAAAACTCAAATCCCACCCAAATCATAAAATTTTCATGCGTGATCATAAAGGTGCAAATGGTATGATTACCATAGAATTTGCAGAAGGTTATAACAAAGATGATGCTATTAAATTTGTAGATAAACTAGAATACTTTTCAATTGGTGCTAGCTGGGGTGGATATGAAAGCTTAGCCACCGTAACTACTCCACCTAGAACTGCAACAAATTGGAATGCAAGAGGGCCATTTGTAAGATTTCATATAGGTCTTGAAGATACTAAAGATTTAATTGCTGATTTAACACAAGCTTTTGATAGTATTAAAAAATAAGGAGATAAGATGACAGGAATTAGCGTATTTGATCATAGATTACTAGCAGACTCATGGAGCACGCAGGAAATGCGTGCTATTTTTTGCGAACAAAACCGCATACAAAAATGGCTCGATGTTGAAGCAGCTTTAGCAAAAGCACAAGCAAAACTTAAAATTATCCCTAAAAAAGCAGCTGATGAGATCGCAAAAAAAGCTCATTATAAATTTATGGATATGGACTTTATCTTTGCTGAATTTAAAAAGACTAAACACCCTTTAGTTCCTACTGTAAGAGGATTAGAAAAAGCTTGCGATAATAATTTAGGAGAATATGTGCATTTTGGAGTAACCACTCAAGATATCATCGATACAGGACTGGTTTTACAATTTAAAGAAGCAATGACTCTTATAAAAAGCGAATTAAAAGCTATCGCAAAAGCCCTAGCAAAACTAGCTAAAACCCATAAAAATACTGCTATGATGGGAAGAACTTTAACACTTCAAGCTTTGCCTATTACTTTTGGACATAAAGTGGCTATTTGGTTAAGCGAACTTGAGCGTCATTTTGAAAGAATACTTGAGCTTGAAAAAAGACTTTATGTAGGCAGTATAGTAGGTGTTGTAGGAACTAAAGCAAGTTTAAGTGATGAGTGCAATGAGGTAGAAAAACTCACTTTAGAAAATTTAGGACTTGATGTGCCTAATATTTCTTGGCAGAGCGCACGTGATCGCTTTATAGAGCTTGGTTTTGTGCTAGGTAATATCAACGCAACCTTTAACAAAATCGCTCATGAAATTTTAATCCTTTCGCATAATGAAATTGATGAAGTTGCCGAACCTTTTGGCAAAGGACAAGTAGGATCAAGCACTATGCCACACAAAAGAAATCCTGCGGTAAGCGAAAATGCAGTTACAGTAAGCAATGCCTTTAAAGCAAATTTAGCCATTTTAAGTGATATTGAAAGACATGAACATGAAAGAGATGGTCAAGTTTGGAAAATGGAATGGAAGCTTTTACCTGAAATGTTTTTAATGCTTTCTGTGGTTTTAGCAAATATGAAATTCGCTCTTAGCGATTTAGAAGTAAAAAAAGATAAAATGCTTAAAAATTTAAATACTCTTAATGGTTTTGTTTTAGCAGAGCGTGTTATGTTTGCATTAAGCGATCATTATGGAAAACAACATGCCCATGAAATTGTTTATGAAAATGCTATGCTAGGTATCGAAAAACAAAAAACCTTTAAAGAAGTTTTACTTGCAGATAAAAGAGTATCTAAGGTATTGAAAGAAAAAGAAATCGATGCTTTACTTGATGCAACAACCTATGTAGGATATGCACCAAAACTTGTAGATGAATTTTTGGCAAAAATCAAAAATAGCGCTATCTTAAAATAGGAAAAATCATGTTCTATAGTGAAATTTTAGCGGATTTTATTTTCAATCTTAAATATGAAAATATCCCTAATACAGTTGTTCAAAGAGCTAAAGAGCTTATGCTTGATAGCCTTGGAACAGCTATAGCAGCAAGCAAAGAAGAATGTGTTTTAAATGCTTTTAAAACTTTTGAAAATTTAAGCACAGAAAAAAATACTCCTATTTGGGTAAATGATCAAAAATTAGATCCTATATACGCAGCCATGCTAGATGGCATTGCTTCTCATGCGTTAGATTTTGACGATACGCATACAGAAGCGATTTTGCATGCAAGTGCGATTTTAACTCCACTTTGTTTAAATTATGGTTTTCATGTTAGCAAAGATGCGAAAAAAATCATTAAAGCTTTTATAGTAGGCTGGGAAATTGCAGCTAGAGTAGGCATTGCAAGCAAAGGTACTTTTCATAAGCGTGGTTTTCATACTACTGCTATTGCAGGAATTTTTGGAAGTGTGAGTGCAAGCGTAATCTTGTTAGATCTTAACAAAGAACAAATCATCAATGCTTTAGGACTTGCAGGAAGTTTTGCAAGTGGGGTTAATGAGTTTTTATCCAATGGATCCAATTCAAAAGTTTTACATATTGCCAATGCTATTAAAAACGGCATTATGGTAGCTCATTTTGCTAAAAACAATATGAGTGGGCCTTTGAGTATTTTTGAAGGTAGGGATAATATCTTTAAATGTTTTGGCATAGAAGAAGAATGCGATAAAACAGAACTTAGCAAAGCCTTAGGTGAAATTTGGCAAACCATGCAAGTTTCAATCAAGCCTTATCCAAGTTGTCATTTTGCTCATGGGCTTATTGATTGTGCTATTGCTTTAAAAAATGATGGTTTAAAAGCTGATGAAATTAAAAGTATTCATTGCTTTGTAGATGAAGTTCCTATTTCTTTTATCTGCGATCCTTTGGAAGCAAAATACACTCCAAATAGTGCTTATGAAGCTAAATTTTCCATGCCTTTTTTAATGGCTCTAGGATTCTTTGATGGTAAAATCACTCTTGAATCTTATGAAAATTTAAAGCGTAAAGAAGTACTAGAATTTGCTAAAAAAATCAGTTACGAAAAAAGAAAATCTCAAGGCTTTCCAAAATATTTTCCAGGGCATTTAGAAGCCAGTTTGCAAGATGGACGCATAATCCAAAAAGATGTTTTTATCAATAAAGGTAATTTTGATAATCCACTAAGTTTTGAAGAATTAAAAGCTAAATTTTTAGCCAATGCACAAATTTACCTTGATAATGCTAAAGCTAACAAAATTCTAGATCAAATCATCAATCTAGAAAATTTAAACCGCTTTTCTTTTTAAATATTTATCCTTCTTTTTACAAGAAGGATATTTCATTACACTTTTTTATTATAATATTTATTATTAATTTAGGAATTACAATGACTTTAAACGAGTTAAAAGATGGACAAAAGGCTATTATTGTCAATTTAAACGCTCACAAAGAACTCAAAAATAGACTTTTAAGCTTTGGATTTATTAAAAATAAAAACTTGAAAAAAATTCACTCCTCTTTAAAAAATGCCACCATAATGGTAGAACTTGATACAAGTTGTGTTATCCTAAGATCTGATGAAGCTAAAACCATAGAAGTGAATCTTATATGAAAAAAATCAAAATAGCCCTTGTAGGTCAGCCTAATGTAGGCAAAAGTCTTCTTATTAATGCGCTTTGCAAAGCTAATATGAAAGTAGGAAATTTTAGCGGAGTTACTATAGAAAAAGCAAGCGCAAAAACTTTTTACAAAAACTATGAATTTGAAGTCATTGATTTACCAGGAACTTATTCTTTAGATGGATATAGCGAAGAAGAAAAAATCACACGTCATTTTTTAAATCAAAATGACTATGATGTTATTGTTAATGTTTTAGATGCCACCAATTTAGAACGTAATCTTATCCTTAGTGCAGAACTTTTAAGCCTTAATAAAAAAATGCTTTTAGCTTTAAATATGTGCGATGAAGCCAAAAAAGAAGGTATAGAGCTTGACACTTCTGTTTTAAGCCAAGAATTTCAAAGTCAAGTTGTTGAAATTTCAGCAAAAACAAAAGAAAATTTAGAACTTTTGCTGCAAAAAATTATTATTTTATTTGAAAATAAATTTATTCCAAGATCCCAATTTTATACTCCGCTTTGCGAAAAAAGTCCAGAAAAAGAAGATTTATTATATTTTATTAATGAACTTTCAAAAAAAATTATTACACACAAAAAAGAAGAAAGAAATTTAACCAAAAAAATCGATGCCTTACTTATCCATAAATTCTTTGGCTTGCCTATATTTTTATTTTTAATGTGGCTTTTATTTCAACTCACCTTTAGCTTAGGACAAATTCCTATGGATTATATAGAATCAGGCTTTAATGCCTTAGGTGAATTTGTTAAAAACAATATTTCTAATACCTTTATCGCTTCAGCTTTGGCTGATGGGATTATCGCAGGTGTTGGCGCTGTGATACTTTTTTTACCTAATATAATGATTTTATTTTTAGGCATAGCTCTTTTAGAAACCACAGGCTATATGTCAAGAGTAGCTTTTTTACTTGATGGGATTTTACATAAATTTGGTTTGCATGGTAAAAGTTTTATTCCGCTAATCACTGGTTTTGGTTGTTCGGTACCTGCTTTTATGGCTACACGCACTCTTAAGAACAAAAGAGATAGGCTTTTAACTCTTTTTGTGATCAATTTTATGAGTTGTGGGGCAAGACTTCCTGTATATGTGCTTTTTATCGGTGCTTTTTTTCCAAGTGAAAAAGCAGGAAATTATCTTTTTGGAATTTATATTTTAGGTGCGATTTTAGGACTTTGTGCTGCAAAATTTTTAAGAATGACAGCATTTCGTGGACTTGATGAACCTTTTGTTATGGAAATGCCAAAATATCGTATGCCAAATTGGCATTTAGTTTGGTTTATGGTTTATAATAAAGCCAAAATGTATCTTAAAAAAGCAGGAACTTTCATACTTTTGGCCTCTTTGCTCATATGGTTTGCTAGCAATTTTCCAAAAAGTGAAGAAAATTTAAATGATTTTAATGCTCAAGAAAGAGCTATAGAACAAAGTTATTTAGGACAATTTGGCAAAGGCATAGAACCTATTTTTAAACCCCTTGAGTTAGATTGGAAATTAAGCGTATCTTTAATCAGTGGTTTGGCTGCTAAAGAAGTGATGATCTCAACTATGGGCGTGCTTTATTCACTAGGAAAAGATGTAGATGAAACAAATAATGATTTAAAAGGAATTATCGCTAATAACATACCTATGCCAAGTGCAGTGGCTTTTATTTTATTTGTAATGATTTATAATCCTTGCTTTGCAGCAACTATAGTTTTTTCAAAAGAAAGTGGAAAGCTAAAATACACTCTCTTTCTCTTTCTTTTTACCTGCACAAGTGCTTATATAGTAGCTTTTATAGGGCTTCATATTGCTAAAATTTTATTAAATTAACTTGCTTTTAATGATGAAATTTTAGTAATATTATCTTCAAAAGCTTTTAAAATACTATAAGCAATACCTTCAAAATCAAGCCCACCGCAAAGATAGATTAAAGTCATACGAAAAGATTTACTCACATCAAGCTTTGGTTTTTCAGCGTTCATATTTAACTTAAAATCATAAGGACTTGCATGTTTAAAAGCGTAATTTTTTGCCGCAATTAAAAAATCATTCTTATCTTTTAAAAACTCACCTTTAACTAAAATAAAACTCATCTCAAGATATTTCCAAAAATCTTTTGAAGGCATGGAATTTTCATCAAAATTTTGTTCTATAAAAGCATAGTTTTTCTCAAAGGATTTTTTATAATTTTCTACAAGCAAAGCACCTAATTTATTTTTAGCTATATTTTGTAAAATAAGTTTTATATTGCTTTCAAATTCAAAATCTATTTGTTCTAAAATTTTAATTTGCTCTTCTAGAAAAAATTCTTGTTTTAACTCTTCATTACAAAGTTTAGCGTAAGAAAAAATATTTGCCATAGGCTTTTCATAATTTCCAAACTCATCCCAAAAATTTTTCTCACTACAGGCTATACAACCATGTCCTGCAGCCACTGGCCAAGAAGTTTTAGCATTAAATTTCACTTTAGGACAGTTGTTGTAAGTATAAGGTCCTTTACAACCTATCTTAAATAAACAAGCTCCATTCTTTGCAGCTTCATCATCAAAATGTTCAGCAAAAATCCCACTTTCAAATTTCGCCTTTCTTTCACACATATCATGCAAACATTTACCATAAGCCCACACAGGACGATTTTGCTCATCAAGTTCAGGCAAAACTCCAAATAAAGCAAAAAAACTTAAAGTCGCAATGATATTTACATCACTTGGAGGACAACCTGGGATATTTACTACTTTTTGACTTAAGACTTCACTAATACCACAGGTTTTACTAGGATTTGGATAAGCAGCCTGAATACCACCATAACTTGAACAAGTACCCACTGCAAAGATAGCCTTGGCTTTAGCAGCTAGTTTTTCTAAAATTTCATAGCCACTCTCTCCTTGTGCTCCTATAGTAAGAAAAAAGGTATCAATCGCTGCAACACCACCTTCAACCGCTAAAATAAAATCTTCTTCTAAAACGTGTTCTAAAAGCTCTTCAGCTTTAGTGCCATTTGCCGCCATTAAAGTTTCATGATATTCTAAAGAAAAAAAATCAAAAATAAGCTCATCAAAACTTGGCAACTCAGAACGCAACAAACTCTCGCTACACCCTGTACATTCACAAAGATGAAGCCATACTAACTTTGTTTTAGGTGCGATTTGAAAAAATCTTTGAGCAAGAGCTGGAATTTCATTGCCTAAAGATAAATGCCTAGCAAGAATTTTTACACTTTCTTCATTGATAACCTTATTCTCTTTTAAAGTAGAATTTTCAAGTTTTTTAATGCGATCTTCAAGTATATTTTTTAATTCTTCATTGCTAAGCTTTGCCATTTTTTATCCTTTTTGATTATCCCAACAAAGAACAGTTTGCCCTTCTTCATTTTTTTCAACATCACCCATGCCCATGATATTATATCCTGCATCGACATAATGTATTTCACCTGTAACACCATTTGCCAAATCGCTAAGTAAATACATAGCCGAATTTCCTACATCTTCTATACTAACATTGCGTTTTAAAGGAGAATTGATTTCATTGTATTTTAAAATCATTCTAAAATCTCCTATTCCACTTGCTGCTAAAGTTTTAATAGGACCTGCTGAAATAGCATTAACACGGATTCCTTTTACCCCTAAATCTCTTGCCAAATAACGCACAGAACTTTCAAGTGCAGCTTTTGCTACACCCATAACATTATAATGAGGCACATATTTAACCCCACCAAGATAACTTAAAGTCAAAATCGAACCCTTATCTTTTAAAATAGGTAAAACCGCACGTGTTAAAGAAAGTAAAGAATACACAGAAGTTTGCAAAGCTATATCAAAAGCTTCTTTTGAAGTTTCTAAAAAAGAATTTTCTAAAGCTTCTTTTGGAGCAAAAGCAACCGCATGCACTACAAAATCAATCTCACCTAAATCTTTTTTGATTTTTTCAGCGATAGAATCTAAATGCTCATTATTGTTTACATCAAGCTCATAAACAAAATTAGAATTAAACTCTTGTGCTATAGGTTCTACGCGTTTTTTTAAAGCATCATTTAAAAAAGTAAAAGCAAGCTCGGCTCCTTGATCAAAACATGCTTTTGCTATGCCATAAGCAATAGATTTATTATTTGCAACCCCTACAATAAGGCCTTTTTTACCCTTCATAATCATCTTTTATCCTTTGATTAATTTTATAAAATTTTCTACTTTTAACGCTGCAGAGCCTATCAAAACTCCACCACAATGTTTTACACTTAAAATTTCTTTAATATTATTTTCATTCACACTTCCACCATAAAGCAAAGGTGCCTTAGTTAAACTCGCTAAAAATTCAAGCACTTTAGCGATATCTGTACTTTGTGCGCTCACTCCCGTTCCTATAGAATAAATAGGCTCATAAGCGATAATGAGTTTTTCATAATTTAAATCAATAATTTCAAGTTGTTTTTTTAAAAACTCTAAAGTCTTGCCTGAATTTTTTGTATCTAAATTTTCACCTATACAAAAAACAATTTTATAACCATGCTCTTTAGCAAAATCAAATTTAGCCTTAATAAATTCTTCATCTCCTAAAGCTCTTCTTTCAGAATGCCCGATTAAAACACATTTGATCCCAAATTCGTCCAAATGCTCTTTTCCAAGCTCGCCTGTAAAAGCACCATTAACACAAGGGTAAAAATTTTGCGCTCCTTGTATGAAGTTATTTTCATTTTCTAAAAATGCTACACTAGGTGGGAAAACGATAATATCATCACATTTTGCTCCCATAGTTTTATTTAAAATTTCAGCATAAATTTTAAAACTTGCTCTTGTGTGATTGCATTTTAAATTTACAGCAAAGATCATTCATTTTCCTTAGATCTTAAAGCTTTTACGCCTGGAAGTTCTTTACCTTCTATAAGTTCAAGAGAAGCACCACCTCCAGTGGAAATAAAAGTCATTTCATCTGCATCACCTGCGCGCGCAACCACATCAGCCGTATCACCGCCTCCAACAACAGAAGTTGCATGTCCTTCGCTGATATAATGACTCATTTTAATGCTACCTTTTGAAAATTTGTCAATCTCAAAAACACCCATAGGTCCATTCCACCAAATCGTTTGCGCATCAGAAATCACCTCTTTAAAAAGCCTCACACTTGCAGGTCCTATATCTAAACCCATCCAACCATTTGGAATTTCTTGCGCTGGAACAAATTTCATCGGCGCATCTTGTGAGCACGCAGGAGCGGCTACAACGTCTACTGGAAGATAAATTTTCACTCCTAAATTTTTACCCTTGGTAAGAATTTTATTAGCTTCTTCTAAAAGTTCTTCTTCTAAAAGTGAATTTCCTATATCATAACCTAAAGCTTTTAAAAAAGTAAATGCCATACCTCCGCCTATGATTAATTTATCTACCTTTGGTAATAAATTTGTCAATGCTTGAAGTTTTCCACTCACCTTTGAACCTCCAACAACAGCGACAAAAGGACGTGCTGGATGTTTGATAAGATTGCTTGCAAAATCAATTTCTTTTTGGAGTAAAAATCCTGCGCCTTTGTGTTTTTCATCAAAAAATTTAGTAATAGCCTCCACGCTAGAATGTGCTCTATGGCATACTCCAAAAGCATCATTGATATAAACTTGAACCATAGAAGCAAGTTCTTTGGCTAAATTTTCATCATTTTTAGTTTCACCTTTTTCAAAACGCAAATTTTCAAGAAGTAAAATTGCACCCGCTTTTAAATTCATAGCTTTGGTTTTTGCATCTTCGCCGATAACATCTTTTGCCATAATAATTTCTTTATCTAAAAGTCTAGCAAGACGCTTAGCCACAGGTTCTAAAGAATATTTAGAGCTAATTTCTTTTGGACGCCCTAAATGAGAGGCTAAAATCACACTACAACCATTATCCAAACAATATCTTATCGTAGGAATAGCTGATCTTATGCGTCTATCATCAGTGATGTTTAAAAAATCATCTTGAGGAACATTAAAATCACATCTTATAAAAACTTTTTTCTTAGCTAAATCAATATCTTTTATAGAAATAATATCACTCATGATTAAGCCCTATTTGCAATATATACTGCCATATCTACTAGACGACTTGAATAGCCCCATTCATTATCATACCAAGCAATTACCTTGATAAAATCATCCGCAATCACTTGAGTTAAATCACTTGCCACAATTGCTCCATAAGAACAAGTGATAAAATCACTTGAAACTCTTTCATCATCATCCACCATTAAAATGCCTTTTAAATTTGTAGCTGCAGCTTTTCTAAAAGCTTCATTGATTTCATCTTTGCTGACTTTACGGCTTAGTTGTGCAGTTAAATCCACGCTTGATACATCAATCACTGGCACACGCATACTTTGTCCATGAAGCTTGCCATTAAGTTCAGGCATAACAAGTTTCATAGCTTTTGCTGCACCTGTAGAGGTTGGAATGATATTTTGTGCTGCAGCACGAGAACGGCGTTTATCTTTAGCTTTAGCATCAATAATACTTTGTCCATTTGTATAAGCATGTATTGTTGTCATAAGTCCTTTTTCGATACCAAAATTATCTTGTAAAACACGACAAACAGGACCTAAGCAATTTGTTGTACAACTTGCATTAGAAATAATGCTTTCACCCTTGTAAAGTTCTGAATTTACTCCTAAAACATAAGTAGGAGTATCATCTTTTGCAGGAGCACTCATGATCACTTTTTGCACTCCCATATCTATAAATTCTTGACATTTTGCCATAGTTAAATGCGCCCCTGTGCATTCTAAAACAATTTGTGCCCCGTATTTTGCAAAGTCAAGATCTTTTACATTGCGACTTTTAAATACTTTGATTTTTTTACCATTTACCACTAAATCATCGCCTTCACTATTAACACTGCCTTTAAATTCACCATGTACTGTATCGTATTTAAAAAGGTATTTTGTAAGTTCAATATCCGTAGTATCATTTATCGCCACAAGCTCAATATCATTTCTTTCTAAGATGATTCTTGCAACACATCTGCCTATGCGTCCAAAACCATTTATAGCAACTTTTACAGCCATTTAATTTCCTTTTGCAAAATATAATGTTAATATTCTACAAAAAAAAGGTTAAAATTTTAATGAAGATAGCACTTTTTGGTGGCAGTTTTGATCCGCCGCATAATGGTCATAATAGCGTTGTTTTAGAGGCTTTGGAAAAATTAGATATTGATAAGCTTATTATTATGCCTACTTATATCAACCCTTTTAAACAAAACTTTAGTGCTGATGAAAAGCAAAGATTCTTATGGGTTAAAAAACTTTGGGGGCATTTGCCAAAAGTTGAAATTTGTGATTTTGAAACCAAGCAAAAACGCCCTGTTCCTAGCATAGAAAGTGTTAAGTATCTTTATAAGCTTTATAATCCTAGTAAATTTTATCTTTTAATTGGTGCTGATCATTTAGAAAAACTTCATCTTTGGCATGATTTTGAAAAACTTAATTCTTTGGTAGAATTTGTTATTGCTAATCGCAATGATATAGAAATTCCTAAGAATTTCAAAGATTTAAAAACCGATAAAAAAATCGCTTCTTCTTTCATACGCAATACTTTAAATACAAATGAAGTTTGCGAAGAAATTAAAGATGAAGTAAAAAAATATTATGAAAAATTACAAAAAAATTGATACAATTTCAAAAATTAAAGGAAAATAATGCAAGAAAGAATAGATTTAATCGTTAAAATTTTAGATGAAAAAAAAGCTGAAGATATCAAAACCATTGACATGAGCGAGCAAGAATACTTTGTAAAATATGTCATTATCGCAGCTACTTTAGGAGAAAGACACGCTCTATCTTTGATCGATGAGCTTAAAACACAACTTAAAGCCAAAGGTGAGGAATTTTTAAACATAGATAGTAGTGAAGAATGGAGCGTGATTGATCTTGGTGATATTTTAATCCATCTTTTAACACCAGAACACAGAGGAATTTATAATATAGAAGAATTATTAGAAAATCTTAAAAAAGGTAGGGTTTAAAAAGACTAAATTTAATTAGCCTTTTAATTTTTAGAGATTATCAATATATTCTTTAATTTCTTTTTTGATTTTCTCTTTTTGTTCTTTTAAAGCTTCTTTTTTAGCTTTATACTCAGCCTTACTCATATAATCTTTTTGTTCTTTTAAAGCATCAAGTTCTTTTTCGATTTTTTCCACTTCTTGTTCTTTAAGTTTTTTAGCTTCTAACTTTTTATCATAAAACATAGGATCTTTAGCACAATCATTTTGTACTTGTTTTAAAGCAAGCTCTAAGCTTAAGGTTCTAGCTGTATCATTATGCGCTTTAGAAAAACTGATTTCTTTATTGATACGATCGATTTTTCTATCACATTCACTTGCACCAAAAGCAAAGGCACATAACGAAAGTAAAACAAGTATTTTTTTCATTTTTAATTCCTTTTTAAAATAAATTTAAATCGCAAAATATTATCTCATCAATTCTTAAGCCTAGCTTTTATATCATCAAATAAAGTAAATACCATACTTTCAAGCTCTTTTGCTCTTTCTAAAGAAGTTGCTTCAAAGCGTGTGATAAGATAAGGGCTGGTGTTAGATGCACGAAGCAAAGCCCATCCATCGCCAAAATCTATCCTAGCTCCATCGATTTCACAAAGACTTTTAACACCTTTTAAAGCTCCTTTTTCAATCTCTTTTTGAAATTCTTCCACAAGTTTAAATTTTTCTTCTTCATTTACAGGAATTTTAATTTCAGGCGTAGTATAAAGTTTTGGTAAAGCTTTAATCATACTTTCTAAATCAAAACCTTTATAAACAAGTTCTAAGGCTCTTAAAAATGCGTAAATTCCATCATCATAACCAAAATATCTATGTTTAAAGAAAATATGTCCGCTCACTTCAGCAGCCAAATCAATATCTTTTTCTTTCATCATTTTTTTGATATTAGAATGTCCTGTTTTTCCCATAAAAATAGTTCCAAATTTAGCCACTTCATCAAAAAGATTTTTAGAACATTTTACCTCACCTAAAATGCGTGGATTAGGAATATTTTTAGCAAACAAATAACAAAGCTCATCCCCGCAAAATACATGAGTTTTACTCAAAGCAACCATTCTATCAGCATCCCCATCAAAAGCAAAAGCTAAAGAATAATCTTGATTTTGATTTAAAAACTCTCTAATTGCACTTAAGTTTTCTTCTTCTGTAGGATCTGGAGCGTGGTTTGGAAACTGTCCATCAGGCTCTGCAAACATTACATGAGCTTTTAAATTTAAAGCCTTGATTAAAGGCTTTATCACCACTCCAGCCGCACCATTTGTGCAATCAACACCAAATTTATAATTAAAATCCTTTAAAAAACTAAATTGCTCGCACATAAATTTCACATAAAGGCTTAAAATATCGTATTTTTCTACTTCTAAATTTTCTTCAATCTCATCATCTAAATGCTTATAAACTTCTTTTGAAAACTCTTTTAATTCCACGCCAAAAAAACTTTCTTTATTGATAGTGATTTTAAAACCATTATAATCTTTTGGGTTATGAGAGCCTGTTATCATAACATTTGCATCAAATTTCAAGCCCTCATAGAGACTAAAATATCCCAATGGAGTTGGCACAAGCCCTATATCATAGATTTTTATCCCTGCTTTGTTAAGTCCACTCACTAGATAATTAAAAAGTTCATTTGCACTATATCTTGCATCATAGCCCACACTTACATTTTTACAGCCTTTATTTAGCATGGTTTGTCCCAAGCAAAAACCTATAGCCTTAACACTTTTTTCATTCAGTTCTTTGCCATAAAGCCCTCTTATATCATATTCTCTAAAAATCACATCTAACATTTTTTTCCTTTAAATTCATCTCTTCTTTGACCTAAATTTATCGTTTTTCTAAAGCAAATTTGGATAGAAAAGAAATTTTTGCTACAATTTTACATTAATTTCACTAAATGAAGGAAAATTTATGGATGAAGAATTAGAAAACGAAGAAACGAAAAAGAAAAAAGGCGGTTCACTTGTAATTATTATTGTTATTTTACTTTTTGTTTTACTTCTTAGTATTATGGGAGTGATTGCTTGGCTTATTTCAAGCAGTTCAAGTGATGAAAGTGAAGTCAAAGAATCTCCAAAAGAAGAAGCAAAAGCTGATAAACCTAAAGTTTCAGCCCCTACTCAACGAGGTAGTGATTTTGCTAATATAGGTCCTATGTACCCACTTGATCCTTTTACCCTAAATTTACTTAGCGATAGCGGCTCAAGATATGTAAAATGCACTATAGAACTAGAACAAAATAGCGAACTTTTAAAACCTGAACTTGATAAAAAAGTCCCGGTGATTCGTGATATTATTATTCGTACATTAACAGCTAAAACTTTTGAAGAAGTAAGTACACAAAAAGGCAAAGAACGTTTAAAAGATGAGCTAGTTGGAAAAATCAATGAAATTTTAACCGATGGCTTTATTAAAAATGTTTATTTTACGGATTTTGTAGTTTCTTAAATGCGTGTAGGCTGTGATATCATCGCCATTTCTAGGATAGAAAAAATTCATTCTAGACATGGCAAAAATTTTTTGGATAAATTTCTAAGCTCAAAAGAACAAATACTCATTAAAAATCCAGCAACTCTAGCAGGTCTTTGGGCTGCTAAAGAAGCTGCTAGCAAGGCTTTGGGTGTTGGAATTTGTGAATTATGCAGTTTTTTTGATATTGAAATATCAAAAGATGAAAAAAACGCGCCTAAATTAAAATATTCTCAAAAAATTACAAAAAATTTTAATATCACTCAAACTTCCCTAAGCATTTCTCATGATAATGGTTTTGCTATAGCCATAGTGGCTATAGTTTGATTATTTTCCTATAGTTTGCTTGTCTAAATTTCTTGAAAGTATGAAATCTACCACAGGTTGTTCTCTTTTATTTGCTCTTTTACAATGATCTTTTTGAAAAAAATCTGTGATTTTTATAACAATCCTTGCCCATTTTTTACGATTTCTTTCACGCCACGCATGAGAAGAAACGCTCTCCCAAGCATAGCCATTAAACAAGCTTGCATTTACAAAATGATCTAAGGCTCTAACACCCTGTCTTGCTCGTGCGGTATTAAAAAAAGTTCCTATAATCACGATAAAAAGATATCCTAAAACTGCTAAAGGTACTATTGCACAAAGCAGAATAGTCCCTGCTAATTTTTCTTTTAAGCTTCCTTTTAAAGTGCGTTTTACACGACGACGAAAATTGGCACGAATTTTAGTTCTAACTCTTTTCATAACTCTCTTTTGCTAAATTTTATCCTCATACCATTAGCCGAACGCACTGTTAAACGGCCTACTACATCAGGTACAAAACCTTCTTCAAGTTCTAGTTTGTAAGTTTTTAAAATATTAGCCAAAATCAAAATAGCTTCTTGCATAGCAAAACCTTGTCCTATGCAAATTCTTTCCCCTACACCAAAAGGCAAATAAGCATCTTTTTTGTATTCTCCTTCAAAACGAGAAGGATTAAATCCATGTGGATTTGTCCAAAATTCTTCATGTCTGTGTATCAGCCAAGGAGCAATCACCACCCCAGAACCTTTTTTAATAAGCTTATCTCTAACTTGGGTATCTTTTTTTGCCTCTCTTGCAAAAAATCCAACAGGAGGATAAAGTCTTAAAGATTCTTTAAAAATATTTGTTAAGTATTTAAACTGTCTTAGATGCGAAATTTCAATGGCTCCACCCTGTAAAACCTGAGTAATCTCCTCATAAGCTTTTTCTTGCTCCTTAGGATAAAGACTAAGCAAATAAAGCGTCCATGTCAAAGAACTTGCTGTGGTTTCATGTCCTGCTAAAAAAAGCATAGCCACTTGATCTAAAATTTCCTCAAAAGAAAAACGCTTATTTGTATCTGCATCCACTACTAAAAGCAAAGATCCTAAAATATCTTCAAATTCTGCATTATCTGCCATATCATATCTTGATTTTATGATGTCACTTAAAACCTGTCTGATCACATCTCCGGCCTTAGCACGCTTACGATCTCCTAAAACATAAGAAAGCCATTTTGGAAAACAAAACATACGACGCATGGCTGTATGCACGCTTTGCTCTTGAAAAGTCACAAAGGCATTTAAGATTTTTTTACCTTTTTCCTCATCGAGTTTTGAAGACATAATGGTGCGAAAAATCACATCAGCGGTAATAAAAGTCATAGCTTCATCTACTTCGATAACAGCATGATTTGGATACTTGCTAAAACGATCCATCATATCTGCCACAGCTTCACTCATAAGATTAAACACTTTATTGATACGAGTCATTTCAAAACTTGGACGCAAAAGCTCTCTTTGCTTTTTCCAAACTTCACCATTTGTAGTAAAAATGCTCTCCCCTAAAAGCGGACTTAAAAGCTCATGCAAAAATGCACTTTTAGGAAATTCTCTAACCTCATCAACCATCATTCTTTTAACTTCTTTAGTGTCATTTATAACATAAAGATCAAAATTTGGCATCTTCACATAGCCTGTTTGCATTTTATAACTACGCTCATAAAGCCCATCAAGCCAAGATCTACGCTTTAACAAAAAAGTTAAAAGTGTAGAAGCTTTATTTTTATAAGGTTTTGGAAAAAAGGGACATTCACTCATATTTTTACCTTTTCTTCTAAAAATTTAGGCATTATGATGAAAGAAAAAAAATCATAATCACCTTTAACACTAATACTATAAAGATATAAAAAGTGCGCTTTGTTTTTATCTCTTTTTATTTTTTTATACTCATGTTTTTCATATAAAGTGTGAAATTTAGTACTTAAAAATGGGGGTGTAAATTTAGCATTTACACCACTCGTGCGGAAAAAATCCACTTGAGGAAAACATGCTCCATCAATAATCGATGTGTAATCATACCATTTTAAATCAAACCTTGAAACAAATTCAAGCTTCTTTCTAAATTCATCTGCTTTTTTTTGATAACTCACTAAAGGTATGCATTCTCCTAAAGTAAGAATTTTTAATTTACGAAGCAAAGATAAATCTAAATTTTGTCTTAAAATACACTCCAAAACTTCTATACAAACTATAGTTCCAACACTATGCGCTACCAAAATAAGCTCATAATCTTGTTTGCTTTCGTTTCGTTTTAGCTTATCTACTATAACATTTGCAAAAAGCTTGATTCTTTCTTGCATAGTGCCTGTTTTTTTATCTTGCCAAGTAGCACAAAAAGCACAAATTCTTGCTATCCAAAATACAGCTAATTTCTTACCTAATTTAAATAAAAAATGATTTAGTAAAAATCCTAAAAAACATCCTATAATGATAGCTAAAGAAAAATGCATATAATTTTGCAAAAAAGCAAAACTTCCAAAAGCTAAAACCAAAGAAAATAGTAAAGAAAATAACACATAAAAAAAAGGATAATAACCTGTGATAAGTTGATAAATCGACTCTTTGCCAAATTTGATAAAAAGCCCTGTGATAGTATAAATTCTAAAAAAACTATAACAATCTGCTAAGGCATCTTTATAATTTTCTGACCAATTTTTCTTAACAATATCATTCCATGTTAAAAAATGATATTTAGTTTGCACTCCCTCGCAAGAAATTTTAAAAAAAGGAAATTGCTCTTTTTTTTCAATTTTACTTAAATCAGCTTCAATGTTAAAAGCATGAGAATAATCTTTTAGGTTTTTTTTAAATAAATCATAATAAAATCTATAACTTTTAGGATCATATCCTGCTATATAAAATACTTCCCTATTCATACAATATTTCTTTTTACTTTTAATTATAACAACTTTGCTTTAAAAGCTCTCTTAATCAAAGCTTTTTAGTCTTATTTGTCTAAAAAGAAATTTTTGTAAAAATTGCCGTTGAATTGATTAGTTTGTAAAAGATATTTCTTAAAATTACATACCAAAATAGGATTAGGTTTATAAGCATGAGCTTCACGCCAAAAAAATTGAAGCTTCTTTGGATAAGATAAGCCTTCAAAATCATAAAAAGCATTGCCACAAACCTTAGTCGGACAGCCTTCTAAAATAGCGCTAAGGCCTACTGTTGAATTTATAGTAATACAACCTAAAGCCTTTCTTAAAAGAACTGGCAAGTGGGTATCATGAACATATAAAACCCTTCCTTCTACATGATATTTTTGACTTAAATCATTTATGAGTTTAGAATAATTCTTATAACCCCTATCCATGGGATGGTGTTTAAAAACTAGATAAGATTTAGCTCTTGCATGGTTTGCAAAAGAAAGTATGGTTTGCTCTATAAAGTGCTCTATGCTTTTTTTGTAATGATATTTAATTTGCGTATCGCTATAAACTTGTAAAATCGCCAAAAAGTACTTTTTTTCTAAATTATAAATCTTTTCATTTAGTTTTTTTTCTGTAATCTTATAAAGATATTTTCTATATAAAGATCTAAACCAAAATAAAAATTCAAAAGGATATAAAGTACGATGATGAAGTTTGTTGTTAAAAAATGGAGCCAAAATAAAAGCAAACAACCAATACAAAAAAGCATCAAAAGCCATAAATTTAAATCCACCTGGAATTTCTTTTATGCTTTCTTTGGTAAAAATATCCTGAGAAAGATAAAAATTTTTATCACGCGGTAAAGAAGAATTTGCATTCACTCCATCTTTTTCCAAAGTAATACAATAAGGCCTTAAATACCCTTCTTCAAAAATCCATACTTCAATTTCTAATTCTTTAGCCACTTTAATAGCCTTAGCATGGATAATGCGACAATCATTATACATTAAAATAGCATCGATTTTTTTACTTTGAAAAAAATCTCTATAGAAATTTTCAAGATCTTTTTCATCACACTTACACCTTGTTCCACTAGGATAGAAAAAAAAATCTCCACCATTAAAATTGAGTTTAAAAACTTTGGTTTGGTTTTTTTTCATTTTCATTGCAAGATGATGAAAAAAATTTCCCACAGGCCCTTGCAAGAGTAAAACATTTTTACCGCTAAATTCTTTTTTAATTTTAGTGCTAAATCTCATTTCTTTGCTAAAAATTCATAAAATCTTCTTATTTTTCTAAGCATAAAAGTTTTAAAATCTATTGCCAATTTTATATGTTTTTTTGAAAAATAATCTTTTTGTAAATTTAGCATTATATCTAAACAAACTTCAATTTCACATAAAGTTTTTGTTTTAGGATTTATATATCTTGGATATGTGATCAAAGCACCTGCTACAAGCTCTTCTAGGCTTAGTTTTCTTGTTCTTCTTTCGCATTTATGTTTATCTTTTGTTAAACCCCAGCCTGCATAAAAAGGCATACCATAAGTAAAAACTTTTTTAGCTCTTAAAAGAGCATCAAAACCACTTGTAGAAGTAATAGTGTGAATTTCATCAGCAATTTTTATAGCACTATCGATACTGCAATCTTTTACAATCTCATCACAAAATTCCAAAATGAGTGTTTCATCTTTTAAACCCACACGGTTACCACTTAAAACATCAGGATGAGGCTTAAAGATGATATAAGCATCTTGATTTTTAGAACGTACCTCCTTAAGCAAATCAAGAGTAGATAAGCTAAAACCCCCTAAAATCATCGAAGCATCATCTTCAACTTGAGCGGGGATTAAAATAACCTTTTGTCCTATTTTGGCATTGATTTTTAAGTCTTCATGCTTTAAGCCATTATATTTTGAAAAGCGGTTCTCAAGTAAGATTTTTATGATATTTTTTGCCCTATTTAGCATATTTTCATCAAAAATTTTGTTTTGCAAAAGTTCTTCTAATTTGCTTGCTTTATTTGGATCTATGTAAAGTCCTTTATCATCAACGATTAAAGAAAAAGGGCGAGTAAGATCAGAACCTAAAGAGATTGAGCGAATAAAACCATCTTCAACTGAAGAAATTTTAGGAGTAAAATGAAGCAAATTCTCATCTTGTGCTTTTTTTATAAGAGTGCTTTTAAGAGTATTATAATCTATCCTTTTACCCCAAATGAAAAATTTATCATCATCTTTAAGCTTGTATTTAACTAAAGATTTAATAGAATTTAAAAAAATAATTTCATTATTTTTAGCCTTAAAAAAAGGCTTGATAAAATGCCTTTTCCATAAGGTAAAGCCTAGCATAAAAAGTCTATTAGAATTTGCCTTTTCTATATCTTTATATTTTGCTAAAGTTTGAATAGTATCAAAAATATTGCTTTTTTGATTTAAATAAGGATTAAAATACTCAGCATAAAGTATATAAGCAGCATAGAAAACTTCTTCTAAACTTCTTTTTTGCATCCTTCTTTTACACTCTAATTTATCTTTTGTTAGACCCCAACCTGCATAAAATGGCATGCCATAACAAACACACTCACATTCTTGTATCAAAGCTTCAAAACCCATACCAGAAGTCTTAGTATAAACCTTATCAAAAAACTCAAGCAAGGCTATGGGATTAAAATTTTCACTGATTAAAATACATTCTTTAGGTAAGGAATTTATATCTAAATCACTTTGTTTTTTACCACTTAAAACATCAGGATGGATTTTTATATAAATTTTAGAATCAGGATTTTCTTTTATGGCATCTTTTATCATATCGACAGTTTTAAAATCTTTAGCAAGCCCAAATTCAAGAGAGGCATCATTGGCCGTTTGAGCAATAATTAAAACACGTTTTTCATCTTTTTGAAAATAATCATCTGGGATATCAAGATTGTTATTATACTTGCTAATTTTATATTTTTTGATAAGCTCTATAGCTTTTTTAGCTTGCTTGATTTCTTCACCTTTAAATTCATAAGTATTTAAAAGATTTTCAAGTTTTGAAGGCATTGTTGCATCATAATAAATGCCTATATCATCTTTAACCATAGAAAAACTTGGGCTATTTTCAACCCCTAAGTTTAATGAGCGGATAAATCCATCTTCTAAAAGTATGAATTTAGTATTATATTTTTTAGCTAAATTCATAGCTTTTAAACCTGATTTTTTACGTCCCCAGCCAAAGAAAAGATCATCTTTGTTGATTTTTAAATTTTTCTTATATAAAAAAATGGTATAAAAATTTTTAACATTAGTGATAAGTTTTTTTGATGTTGAGTAATACTTCATAAATATTTCTTTTAAAAATATTTTTAAAAGAATTATAACAAATTTTTTATATCAAAAATTCAATTCTATAATTTTTATCAAAATTCAGAAAAAATATTTATATTTTTATTTTTTTGATATCTCAACCAATAACCCGCCATCATCGAAGAAATTAAAACAGTTAAAATAAGTGTTGTAAAAAAACTTACATTAATAATCTGATAATAATAGGCAACACTCGCTAAAACTATTCCTGGGCCACCTCTAGCATTCATAGTAATTGCAAAATTAATTCTTGAAATATTAGAAATTTTAACAAAATTTAATCCTATATAACAACCTAAAAATTTCAATAAACACGCAAGAATTAGGAAGAATATAAACATGTTAAAAGAAAATTCATGCATAATATTTAATTGAATACCGATTAAAGCAAAATAAATAGGAATAAAAAATGAAAAAGCCATATCTGAAATACCGTTAACTTTTTCTCTTAATTCTTGATGATTATTTAAAATATTTTTTATTAAAAAACCTACAAGAAATGAAGTATACATAGGGTTGATATGAATCATATTTAAAAAAGCTATAGATAAAAATAACACAACAAAGCTTAAAGTAAAAAAATCAATTGTACTCATGCGAAAAGAAATTTTTTCAAAGAAATGAGAAATTACCTTCACAGCTATAAATAAAAATAAAGTAAGAAAAGCGGTTTTAAGATTGCTCATTAAAGTTAAATCTTGATTTGTTGCGGCATTAATAGTAATATTTAGTAAAATCCATAAAAACAAATCTTGTATTGTTGAAGTGGTTAAAACTATGCTTGCAAATCTTGTTTTAATCACTCCTATATCAAAAAATATTTTTGATATCACAGGTATAGAAGTTACAGCAATGGCTATTAAAAAAACCAAATCAAAAGATAAATCATTCCCCTTTATTCCAATAAAACTTTCTTTAAAATAATCAATAAAAAAATATCCCACACCAGCAGATAAAAAAGTACCACCTAAAAATAAAGTAGAAATAATCTTAATATTTTGTTTTTCAAAACTAATTTGCGTATTAAACCCTGCAATAAACATTAAAAATATCAAACCTAATTGATAAAAAATATTTAATATCTTCCCTTGCTCGTTAAATCCATTAAAGATATCTGTAAGTAAATCAGGAGCAAAAATATACAAACCACTTGCCCCCAAAACAAAACCACCAAAAATTTCACCAATTACTTTTGGGGCTTTAAATAAAGTAAATAATTTTCCAAAAACAAAAGAAGAAAATAATAAAACTCCTAAAGATAAAAATATAATACTAATATTCTCAGGACTTAAAGATTCAAATTTCATATTGCTTTCTTAAAGAATGATTTTTTCATTATTGATTTCATCTTGTATTAAATTTAAAATCTTAACACATTCTTCTACATAGTGTCCTACAGCTGTTTCTTCAGAAAGTTGCACACCAAAAACTCCACTTTTTGCGATATTATATAAATCATCAATTTCTGCAATAGTAGGAATGGGTTTTTCTTCCATATTTTTTAAAATTTGTGTAGCTAAAAATACTTTAATTGCATTATGATGTGCCATTTCTACAATATAATTTTGAAAACGTGGAATTTTTTCTATACCAATTTCTGTGGATAAATCTCCTCTATCAATTAAAATATATTCTACTTCTTGCAAAATACTGTATAAATTATTCACTGCTTCTAAAGTTTCAATTTTAGAAATAATCTTAGTATTTGAATGAAGCACTTGTTTTAATTCTTGTATATCACTTGCTTTTCTTACAAAAGAAGCTCCTACATAAGCTATATCAAACTCATTGCAAAGCTTTATAAGTTCCTTGTCTTTTTCAAATAAAAAAGGAATATTATCATGCAAATTTCTTACATGCATACCCTTATTATTTAAAAGCAATCCTGTGCTTTTAGATGTAAATATAATTTCTTTATCGTTAACTTCTTTTACAATAAATAAAAACACACTATCATTTGCATAAACCTCCATACCTGGTTTAACAAGCTTATAAAATTCTTTATAGTTAAATTGATCAATTTTTAAAGAAAAATCCTTATCTTTTTCTACTTGAATAGCTTCGCTAATCCCTGAAGTTCTAATTTTATTTCCTGGCAAATCAATCAAAATATCAATATCAGCTTTTTGTTTTCTTAAATTAATAATAGTATTTTTAATACTCTCTATATCTCCATGAGCTCCATTGATTCTATAAATAAATTTATCTTGATGAATTTGATTAAGATTTATCTTTCCACCTAAACTAGGACCTGTTGTTAAAATAAGCTTCTTCATTATCAATCCTTTAATCAATAAAAATATTTTCTCTACCTAAAGCAAGTATACTAGCAGAAATTTCTGAACGCATCATAAGTTCGCTAGGAATTTTACCCTCGCTTAAATCCTTTCTAATTTGCGTACCACTAATTGCAATTCTATGTTCTTTATAATGTGCACAATTTTTTTCACTCACAATTTTTTGACATTTAGAACAATAATAAGGTTCTTTTAAAAGTAAAAAATCTATACCTAAATCATAACGCATTGATAGATCTTTAGCCAACTTTTGCGCCTCGTAAATTCCGTAATAATCTCCCACTCCCGCATGATCTCTACCAATGATAAAATGGGTACAACCCATATTTCTTCTAAGTAAAGCATGAAAAATAGCTTCTTTAGGACCCGCATAACGCATAGCAGTTTGTAAACCTTGAATATAAACTCTATCTTTAGGATAAAACTTATCAAACATAGTTTTATAAGCACTCATCACTGCTGCTTCGGTAAAATCTCCTTGCTTTTTCCAGCCTGTTAGAGGATTAATAAACAAAGCATCGCAAATTTCAAGCGCAATTCTTTGCAAATGTTCATGAGCTCTGTGGATAGGATTTCTTGTTTGAAAACCCACTATGGTCTTAATATCAGCATTAAAAACATCTTTTAAAATATTTTTATATAAAGAATCTTTATAAAATTCTTCTTTAAGTTCTATTTTTCCACCAACACGCAAAGAAGAGCGTTTTTTTTCTTTTATAATACCAGGATGTTTTTCATCTTTAGTTTGAAAAATTTCATAAAGATCCTGATCTTGAACGCAAAATTTATCTTCGATTTGAATATTTCCTATAAATTTGTCTTGATAATATAGATCTTGCTTTTGTCCCACATAAATATCTTTAAAATCATCCACTTCTAAAGTAATAGGCAAGGTCCATATTTCACCATTTAAAAGTTGCATTTCATAAATTACTTTTTTATATTCTTCATAATTCATAAAACCTTGCAAAGGATAAAACACACCGCTAGCAAAATATTTTAAATCTAGGAAATTTTCATGGGTAACTTGTAACATTTATTCGCGCTTTGAATTATCAAAATTTTGAGAAAGCGCTGTTAAAATAAGGCAAACCTTATCATCAAGTGCTGTCATTTGAGTATTGTCAATCACTAAATCAGCTTTTGGTTCATCATACGGAATATCTACACCCACGACATTTGAAATTTCACCCTTTAAAGCTTGGGTATATAAATTCTTTTTATCACGTCTTTTCAACTCTTCAAATTCACATTTTATATAAATTTCAAAATAATTTTTTAAATATTTGCGGTTATACTCATAAATTTCATTCCACATAGAAATCGCACTTACGATAACTATCATTCCTTGATTACTTAAAAAACGAGCAAAATCGGATCGTTTAAAGGATACATCCATACGACCTTTTTTATCATAGGAAAAACATCCCAAAAGCTCTCTTAACTCATCTCCATCAAGATAGATAACATTGTCATATTTCTCTTTTAATTTTCTATACAATGCTTGTGCTATATAACTTTTACCACTTCCTGCTAAACCTGTAAGCCAAATAGTTAAATTATATTTCATTACACATCTGCTCAAATTTTTGATAATATTTCCATTGTTTTAAATGCTTTGGATAATTTATTTTTATAAAATTTAATTCTTCATCTAAAATATCTTTTAATTTTAATCGCAAATCTTTTCTCATTTGTAAATATTGCAAAATTTCTTCTTCTGTAATAAGATTGTTTTTAATCTTTATCTCATTCTCTTCAAACGCATCCATATAACCGTTTAAATATTTTTTGCTATCTATAAAACATTTTTGATTATTCTTTAAAATATTATATTCTTTTTGTTTTATTAACAAAATAATATTATCAAACATTAACTTTCTTTCTTTAAAAATTTCAGAAGTAATGTCAATATAGTCTTCATCTGTCATCTTAGGCTCTAAAGAATTAAAATACATAAGATTTTTTGTAGTAATTACTATATTAATACAAATTTCACCTATAACAATAGAATATACAACTGGAAGCACAACCAAATCACCTTGATGGCGATTAATTCTTTTAGAAAAAAAAGAATAATCGCATTTTACATTAAAAAATTTATCAGCTATAAAATCAAATGTTTTTCGAGCATTTAAACCAGAGATTTCATTAAGTTCAAAACACAATACATCTTTTTTTAAAATTTTAATTCTTTGATATGATTTAAAGTAAAGTTCATAATTATCTAAAACTTTTATCAAGCTATTCAATTCAGGTTTGCTTGAATTGGAATACCAGTAAAGTATTTCTGGAAAAAGCTCTTTAAAATTTGAATTTAAAGTTATCTGTTTCATCATTGGTTTTATTTTGCTATTTTGGTCACCTATATGATTTATTGCATGCCTGATAATTGATATTGGATCTCTACATATATATAATAAAGGAACATTGCTAGTAAATAAATAATAAATTTTATCATTATTTTCAAACACTCTTGGAGCTATTGCTACATGTGTTTTTTTGCTTAATATATACGTATAATTATCAATATAAACTTTTTTTTCATCTTCCCAACCATTTGCATTAATAGTTGAAATACCTGAATAATTAAAAAATGTATAAATAGCCATTGTTCCACTACATGCAGCCCATAGCCATATTAATTTATAATTTTCAGGCAATGGTAAATTCATTTTCCAAGCTAATTCGCCTGAAATATTATGATAATTTATTTTTTCTGCTTGATCATTAAGTTTTTTAGGGTCAAGTAAAGAAGGATAAGGATGATTTACATCTTGAAATCTTTGCTTAAAATCACTTGATAATAACCATTCTTGTATCATTTCCAAATGATTTAGCGTATAATTAAAATTTTGAAAAATAACTTTTAATGCTGGTATATAATTTTTATGTAAGTCTAAAATAATTTTCAAATTATCCAAATTACACATGAATAAATTTTTATTTTCAGCGAGTATAATATAAATATTTTCTTCAAACTTTTTAGAAAGATCTAAAATTTCTTTTATTATTTTATAATCTTTTTTAGTTTGTTCTATATTTTTAAAAAGAAAAAAATACCCATCTTTAAACTTATTCATATCAGCCTTGATTAAAACTTCTCCCAGCATATAAGATAAATGAAATTTATATCTTAGGGATTCATTATAATCAGGACATGTTTCCAAACTTGGATATTTAAGTTGAGGAAAGATTTGTATGGTTTGTTGATAAATTTGTTGTTCTTTTTTATGTTGTTTTTTAATTTTATAAAGTTTTTTAAATAATGCTATATACCCCCCCCCATTTTGTTTAAAATCAATTAGAGCTTGACCCAGTTTATAGGCTAAATGATTTTTTACTCTTTCTATAGCTGAATTTGGGTTATACATAGGGTTTATTCTTTAAAAATGGCTTTGGTTGATTGTAAAATTATAATAATCCTCAGGCACACCAATATCTATAAAATAATCATCAAAAATACAAGCTCTAGTCTTCAGTTTTTTATAGTTTTCTTGCAAAAACTCTTCAAAAGAAAATTTTTCCTGCAAAGCAAAATCATTAAAAATATCTTTAGTTAAAAGATAAATTCCACCATTGATTAAACCTTGCTTTTTAAATACCTTTTCCTCAAAAGAAATTACAAAACCTTGATCATCAACATTTACTGTGCCATATCTATCAAAATCATTCATTTGCTTTAAAGCAAGGCAAATTCTACTTCCATTTAGCTTTAATTTACTTAAATCTATATCAAAAAAAGTATCGCCATTTAAAACATAAGTCTCATTTTTTATAAATTTCAAAGCCTCTTTTATAGCTCCACCCGTTCCTAGAGGCTCTTTTTCAATACTATATTTTACTTTTATATCCAAAAATTCATCTTTAAAATATTCCTTTATCACTTCATGTTTGTATGATACTGCTAAAATTACTTCTTTTATACCTTGTTTTTTAAGATACTCAAAAATAAATTCTAAAAAAGGTTTATCATTTATCGGTGCCATAGGCTTTGGAATGTCTTTTATAACGCTTTTAAGCCTTGTTCCTAAGCCACCACAAAGTATTATTGCTTGCAAGAAAAACCTTTACCAAAAAGCTCTTCCTCAACGATAGCACAAATAATATGTCCTATTAAAATATGTGCCTCTTGAATTCTTGGCGTGCAAATTGAAGGCACTTTTATACAATAATCACAAAGCTCATTCATAGCCCCGCCACTAGCTCCACTTAAGCCTATACTTATGATTTCTTTTTGCTTGCAAAGCTCTAAAGCTTTTAAGATATTCTTACTATTTCCACTTGTAGAAATTCCTATAAAAACATCTCCCTTAACTCCTTGAGCTTGTACTTGTCTAGCAAATAAATTTTCATAACCATAATCATTCCCAATAGCTGTTAATACGCTAGTATCTGTCGTAAGTGCAATACTTGCGATACCAGGCCTATCAAAATAAAATCTACTTACAAATTCCCCTGCGATGTGCTGTGCATCTGCTGCACTACCACCGTTTCCTGCTAATAAAGTTTTGTTACCATTTTTATAAGCTTTTATGACTTCTAATGAAGCATTTTTAATAAGAGTTATTAAATTCTCATCTTTTAAAATTTGCTCTTTTACCAAAATTGATTCTTGAAAATGTTCTTTTATATAATTATTTATAATTTCCATGATTTAACCCCCTCTTTTGTAAATGAAAAATCTTGCACCCAGCCTTGCTCTTTACTTAAAGCTTTGATTAGGTTATATTTTTTAGTAGGATCTACGAAGAAAAACATAAATCCACCTGCTCCTGCTCCACTGGTTTTGCCACTATAAGCTCCATTTTGCATAGCTAAATGATAAATTCTTTCAAGCTCATCGTTGCTAACGATTTCTGAGATGATTTTTTTTGACTGCCAAGACTTACCTAAAATTTGTGCCAAAGCATCAAAATCAGCCTTAAATAAAGCTTCTTTCATATTTATAGCATCTTGCTTTATGGCATGCATGGCTTCTAAAGACTTTTCATCTCCAAGCTTTCCTTTTTTATGCTCTTCTATATCTTTTGCTTCTCTTGTGATATTTGTAAAATAAAGCACAGTTCTAGCTTCAAGCTCACTAGCTATCCAGTTTTTGATACGCAAAGGATTAACAATTACTCTTTTATTATCATAAAATTCCATAAAATTAAAGCCGCCAAAAGTTGCGGCATATTGATCTTGTGCTCCACCTACTATGCCTAAATCTTCTCTTTCTATCTCATAAGCAAGCTTAGCGATTTCATATTCCCCTAAAGACAGATTAAGCCATTCTGCAAAGGCTTTTATAACCCCTACAACCAAAGTTGAGCTTCCCCCCAAGCCACTACCACTTGGTACATCAGAATAAGTGTGCAAAGAAAAACTCAAAGGTTTTTTTGTAAAATCTTTTACAATGCGATTATAAATACTTTTAAAAATATCTAATTTTCCATCATTTTCTAAGAATTCTTTGCTTTTATACTCACAGTAAGAATTTGTATCAGAAGAATCAAAAATGATTTTTCCATTTTCTCTTTCGATTAAAGTGCAATGTATGTATAAAGATATAGTCGCATTTAAAACATAACCTGTGTATTTATCGCAATATAAATTTATATCAGTTCCCCCACCTGCTAGACCGAGACGAAGAGGAGTTTGTGTGCGTATAGTTTTCATCGAATCACTGCTTTTTTGCTATAATTTATTATAAAAATTATAGCAAAATATACTTAAACTTCTATTTAATATTATTTAAACATTTGCAAAGCGATTAACTTTCATCATTTTAAACGCTCTTAAAAGTTCTTCAATACCATCTTCTAAAGTATTATCTGGTTTCCAACCTGTAGCCTCCAATTTAGCATTTGAAACTAAATAATCTCTTTTGTCTGGATCTTCACCTATGCTAGCTGAATGGATGTAAAAATCAGGAACATACTTTTTAATTGTTTCAGCAAGTTGCCTTTTAGTCAAATTTGCAGAACTTAATCCCATATTATAAGCCTGACCCTTCATCTTATCATAATTCTCAATTCCATGAATAAATCCTTTAACCACATCGCGAATATGAATATAATTGCGTCTAAAATGCTCTTCAAAAAGCACTATAAATTTATCTTTATATGCACGATAAGTAAAATCATTAACAAGTAAATCAAGTCTCATTCTAGGTGAAATTCCAAAAACGGTAGCCAAACGAAAAGTTACACAATTTCCTTTATCAAGCAAATATTGCTCTGCATGCACTTTATCGATCCCATATTCTGAGATAGGACGCAAGGGAGATTCTTCAGTGCACATTGCATCTTTTTCTCCTATACCATAACCACTGTTTGTATTGGGATAAATAAATATTTGAGAAGGACTTGCAAAATCACTTGCCATTTTTACAGCTTCATAATTGATCATTTTAGCTAATTTTGGATTTCTTTTACAAAGCGGAGCTCCAACTAAAGCAGCTAGAGGAATAATAATATCAGCTTTTGCTACCTCTTGTTTAATGAGATTTTCATCCATAGCATCGCCGTTTATAAAAGTAAAATTTTTATTATGAGAACAAGATAAAAGAGAAATTTGATCAAACATCAAATTATCAATCACACAAACTTCATAACCTTTTTCAAGTAAAACCGGTGTTAAAACCGAACCTATATAACCTGCACCACCTGTAATTAAAACTTTTTTTGACATATTTTTCCTTATTGTAATAACTTAATTTAATACAGAATTTAATAATTCTATTTGACTTTTAATATCCATTTGATGATTTCCAACAAAAAATCCTTTATTATGTAAATAGCTGGCATTTTTCAAATCTCCATGAATTTCATAATCAAAATATTTAATAACCTCATTATTGACAAAATTTCCAGCATTAATTGGTCTATATTCAATAAAATTGTTTTCTAATTTTTTTAAAATATCATACCTACAAAGTTTAGATTCTGGTTTTATAATTAAAGAAAAACCAAACCAGGAACTAACTCCAATTTCTTTTTGTATAATGAAATCTGGATGATTTTTAAAGTAATCACAAAATAATTTTGCATTTTCTCTACGATATTTTAAAAATATAGGTAATTTCTTAAGTTGTTCTATACCTATAGCTCCACTCATTTCTACTGGACGCACATTGTATCCTGGTAATACAAAACGAAATGATTCACTAAACCAATCATCACTTTTGTTTGCTACTAAATTTTCCTTTGGTAAATTTCTAGTCCAACCATGCGCTCTTAAGCAAAGAAGTATATGATATAACTCTTCATCATCTGTAACTACAAAACCACCTTCCATTGTAGCCATATGATGAGAAAAAAAAGTTGAAAAAGTTCCCATTATACCAAAAGTTCCAGCTTGTTTTCCTTTGTATTCTGCGCCCATTGACTCACAATTATCTTCAAATAAAACAATGTCTTTATCTTTTATCATATCTTTTATTGCATCAAAATCATTAGGATTTCCCAATAAATTTACAATCATGATCATTTTTGTTTTATCGCTAATAGCACTATTTAAAGCATTTAAATCATAATTTAATGTTTCTAAATCTATATCTACAAATTTTAATTTTAAACCATATTGATAAAGCGGATAATAAGTAGTACTCCATGACACAGCCGGAACTATAACCTCATCTCCTTTTTTTAATTTAGGATTTTTGGTATAGAATAATGCTGCAGTTGCTATCAAATTCGCAGCAGATCCAGAACTCGTCATAACAGCATATTTAGAACCTACAAATTTAGCAAAATCTTTTTCAAATTCTGCAACTTTTTTACCCATAGTAAACATATCGCTTTTAATAACATCTTGTATTGCTTGCAATTCTTTTTCATCCCAAGTAGATGAAGCTAGGGTGTATTTATATTTCATTTATTCTCCTTTATTATTTAGATACCAATTATACATCATTTTAATGCCTTTTTCAAGTTCTATTTTATGCCTCCATCCTAAAGCATGAATTTTAGAACAATCCATTAAGCGATCCATGGTGCTATCAGGTTTTTGAGAATTAAAAATCAATTTTCCTTTAAATCCAACAATTTGCTTAACTATTTGAGCAACTTCTGCTATGCTGTAATCAACACCTGTTCCAATGTTAATATGTGTGTTTCTTATTTTTTCATTTTTTTTATACAAATCAGAAAAATTTATATTTTTCATAACATAAATAGCAGCATCGGCCAAATCATCGCTATGTATAAATTCTCTCCTAACTTTTCCTGTTCCCCAAATTTCCACATAGTCTTTTAAAATTCCAAAGTCAGCTAAGTATTTCTTTGCTTCAATAAGTGATTTCATTTTTAAATCATTTAAAATTTCATCCTCTCTTTCCTCTTCCAATAATTTAGCTAAATGAAACTTCCTAAGCAAAGCTGGTAGTACTCGAGATTTTCCAAAATCAAAATTTGCTCTTGTTCCATATAAATTATTTAAAGCTAAAGTTATAAAGTTAGTTCCATATTGAATATTATATGATTCACACATCAATGCACCTGATATTTTTGCAACACCAAAAGAGGTTACATTGTGTTCTAATATATCAGTCATCATACTCTCTTCTTTGATAGGATTAACAGTTTTTTCAGGATACATATAACCTGAACCAAAAAAAATTAATTTTTTTACTCCAAATTTGAATGATTGATGGATAATATTATTTTGTATGGTTGTATTTTCGTATATAAAATCTGCTCTTTGAGATACATTAGCAGCGCCACATGGCAAAACTGCTGCTAAAAAAACATATTCTGGTTGCTCATTTTTAAAAAATTCAATCACAGCTTGTTGATTTAGCAAATCAAGTTCTTGTCGTGTTTTAAGAATTAAATTTTCATATCCTCTTTTTTTTAAGTTTTCTACTAAGGCAGTACCAGCTGTACCTTTGTGTCCTGCTATGTAAATTTTAGAATCTTTATTCATTAAATTCCTTTAACGTGGTCATTAACTGTTGCATCGATATCCCTATCAGATAATATAGGATTATTCGTTGGCCAGTCTACAGCAATTCTACTATCATTCCATGCATAAGTAAACTGATCTTTAGCATCAACGTATTCACCTTCATAAGCCCATTTATAATAATACAGAGCCCCCTGTTTGGAGCTTACATAATGTGCATTTCCAAAATAAGGAGGGATTAAAATCAACTTTTTATTATTTTCATTAATAATAAATTTTTCCCATTTCAAATACGAAGAAGACTCTTTACGACAATCAACTACTACTTGATGAATTTCACCAAAAACACTTGTTACCAATTTCCAAGATTTATGATCGCCATGAATTCCTCTTAAGACATTATACTTAGAAAAAGTAAATTTATCTAAAACAAATTGAATATCTTTTGGCAAAAGATAACTTAATGATTTTTGTTCAAATACTGACCAAATTTCTCCTCTTAAATCTCTAAAATTGTTGGGAGTTATAATATACACTCCTTTTAAAATTTTTGACTCTTGTATATCGAATTCCATTGCCATAATTAAACTCCTTTATTGTTTTTCCATTCTTTATAAATTTTTTTTACTTTAAAAATAAAAACATATGGGTTATCCAAGAAAGATTTACCTAGTTTATATGTTAAATGCTCCTTTAATCGTAAAGCCTCATGAAAATCTGAATATGATTCAAGAGGGGGCATAGCATATTTTTTATCAATATTGACAAGCGTTTGATAAATTTTACTTTTTCTTTTATGTTCCAATACACTCATAATAATTTCAATTGGAGCTTTTAGTATACTTTTTATATCTTTTGTATTTATAAGTATTTTTCCGATCTTGTATGATAATTGATTTTCTACTCTATATACAGCACCTGTAGAGTAATTAAAGTTAACGTTGCATTCTGAAAATGTATTTAAAAAATTTACAATTGTATTCAACCTTTCTAAGTATAATTTATCGTTTATATCACATTTTAATTTATGAATTTTTATAACATCAAAAAGTTTGCATAAAATAAAACATATAAAAGGATATTTGATAATATCTTGTATTTTTAAAAATTCAAAAAAAAGAAACGAATATAACAATGTATTATCATACCCATCTATTTGGAATAAATATGAAAAAAAATAATCCCTATCAGTTGTGCATTTCTCTTTAATATATGCTTCTACTTCAAAATACTTCTCTTCTTGTAACAATAAATACATATAAATGAAATAATACATATAACTACGTGTATTATTTACTAGCATAATCGCATTTTCAATCATTCTTTTTTGAATACTAATATCTAACATTAAATTATTCGCTATAATATATAAATGTAAATAAGAAAAAGCTTTTGCATATGGATGAATTTCTAGCTGATTAATATACTTCATAAAAATATTATATTTTTGATTGTCGGTAAAATAATCATGAATTGATATAAATTCTGACTTACCACCACTAATTCTAAAAGCCAAATTAGAAAATCCAGATCTACCCGAACCATAAATTTTGGATGCATATCTCATAAGTTCTATTTCAAAAAAAGATGATTCAAAATGATTTAATTGCAACTTAGATATATAGTCTCTAATAACCAAAATCTTGCCTCTAATGCTCATTAAATCTTCAACAAAATCTTTTACAATAACACTTGTTTCATAATCATCACTAAAAATAACTATCAGTTGATTTTTAGATATTTCTTCTTTTATAATTTCAACTGCTAAATGAATCGGAAAATTCTTTTTTTTTGCAAAAAAAGCATTATTACCATTATCATAATAAATAGCATCTCCCATTCTTATGTGCAATGCTGTAAAACCATTTTTTACGATTTCCATATTTGCAACCTGTTCTTTAATCAATTTAAAATTATTTACTAAATCCAAATTATCCCATATATTTTTAATATCTTCATAGTATTTGCTAGAATTTACATCATTGCATATTTGCGATAAATCATATTGAGTAGAAAAATATCCCAGTGAACATTCTTTTGGGTATTTATAGATATCCTGCAATTTCAATTTATTATTTTTAGAAAATAATAAACTTCCATCAAAAAAAGATTCTTTTAATTCTATCGAATATTTTTTAATAAATTTTTTAGAAAAGAAATTATTTTCATCAACAATATCATTATAAGGATTTACAACTACCTTGTTGCTACAATTAGTACTTTCAAAAATTTTAGCACTATACTCTTGATATGGCCATTTATAACAAAACTCCAAATTAGTATTTTTTGAAATATATATAGCATTTAAAAATGCCAACATTCTTTCACCAAATCCATCATATCGTGCAGCAATAATTTTCGCCATAATTAAACTCCTTTATTGTTTTTCCATTCTTTATAAATTTTTTTTACTTTAAAAATAAAAACATATGGGTTATCCAAGAAAGATTTACCTAGTTTATATGTTAAATGCTCCTTTAATCGTAAAGCCTCATGAAAATCTGAATATGATTCAAGAGGGGGCATAGCATATTTTTTATCAATATTGACAAGCGTTTGATAAATTTTACTTTTTCTTTTATGTTCCAATACACTCATAATAATTTCAATTGGAGCTTTTAGTATACTTTTTATATCTTTTGTATTTATAAGTATTTTTCCGATCTTGTATGATAATTGATTTTCTACTCTATATACAGCACCTGTAGAGTAATTAAAGTTAACGTTGCATTCTGTTTCACAATTTAATAGAAAAGAAAGATATAACTCTTGGACTGCAGCATTTGTTTGCTTTTGTTTTTCAATAAAAAAAGTAGTAACAAATTCTCCAAGATAAGCTACTGCTCTTTTATAAAATAAATCGGGATTATTATGTAAATCGTTTTTATGCAAAAAATAAACTTTAAATAATATATTAAATAAGATTTCACAATACTGAAAAAATAATTTCTTTTTCATTATAAACATATTGCAAGGATAAATTTCAACTTTATTATAAAACTGTTGCGCAATATCACAATATTCTTTTAAATTTAGATCATTTTCAAGAATAAAATATAAAGTATCAATATATTTTTTCGGCTCAGGATAGAAAGTAAGCATATATTCTTTCAAATTATAATCTACTTTGAGACATTTTAAATTATTCATTAAATAATTATTAGGATAAAGTTTTTTTCCGGCTACAATATCAAAATTTATAATTTTATCTAAAAAATAAGCTGGTTTCACTGCATTTTTATATCTTATATTAATATATGGAATATCCATAAAGTAATTGTGAAAAAGATCAAATCTTAATTGTGAAATTATATTTTCATCAAAAATAAAATTTCTTCTGTAATGAATATATCCTATATAATCAGGATTACCTAATTTGTCGTAATTTCTCCAAGCCCAGTATATTCCGGTAAATTCGCAAAAATATCTATTAAGATAGGAAATATTATCTCCCGTATCATCTCCTATCATATTTTCACACATCCATCCAAAGTCTTCTTTAGACATTTTTCCATCCTTGGAAGCTTCTGTTGCTAAAGCTCTTCCTAAATGAATAGGAGTTAAAATATCATCTTTAAATAACTCAGCTGGTTTATGGTAACCCACAAGTATTTTGATACTTGGATTTTGATTTTCTTTTTTTTCTTTCACTGTAAAAATTCCTTTATCAATTTCAACACTCTCTCTACAGCCTTATCCATATCATAATATTTATAATCGCCAAGCCTACCTAAAAAATACACATTTGTAAGTTTAGCAGATTCTTTTAA